>NZ_CBTK010000302.1 GCF_000531125.1 Candidatus Contendobacter odensis Run_B_J11
CCAGGGTTCGGGATGGCCCGTCTCGTGCCGGATCCCCAAGTTCGTCGGCCCCCCGTTCGCGAGCAGGCGCCCGTCGGGCAAAAACCGCTCGGTGAACCCTGCGGCCAGCTCGCCCGTGGTGACGATGTCGCCAAATCCGGGATCGACGCTCAAGTTCCCTTTCAAGCGCAAGCGATAGTGCCAATCCCGCGGGTACACCCAGGCCAAGAGCGCGGCGGACGGAGAGAACCGATCCGCCAACAACAGCACCTCCGCTCCAGCCGGTAGCCAGCCCCGCACCCGTTCCAGCACGACGGCCTGCCGGTCAAACCCCAGATGGGCCGGCCCGGCCGCCACCGCCCAGACCAGCGGCAACGCCCGATCCCTCACCACAAGGCCGAGCATCAACACGGCCCGCGCAGCTTCAATCTTTATTTCTAAAGCGCTTGAGTTGAAGGTACTAACCAGTGCCGTTGCTGACGCTGCGGACGCAAACTGTCCCAGTGCCCACGCTGCACCGGCACGTAGTTCGTTATCCCGATCTCTGTTCTGTAACACTGTAATCAACAGTTGTTCACTCCGCTCCTTTGGAATTTCAGATGCGACAATAATAGTTTCGAGCTGTGTTTCAAGGGGAACGGTAATAGTTGGACCGCGAAGCTTGTTCTCCATGAACTGCCAGCCCTTCGGATCATCGTATGCTGCAAGGGCTGCTGCCGCCTCAAGTTGGACATAAATATCTTCGTCCGAATCATTCATGCGCGCTTCAAGGACTGATCTGGCAGCGTCGTAACCCCGATATCGAAGAGCCTTTGCTGCAGCATAACGTTCGCTCAAATTGACGCCGGCGAGCTTCTCAATGAAATAGATTTCCTTAACAGGAGTTGGATAAGCGAGCGTTGTAGAGACTGGTACAACTGCTGCCACGATTTGATTGGCTTCAACGGTATCTCCTACCTTAATTTGTGGTACAAGCGTTATCTTCCCCTTGCTTCGGAGCAACTGAACAGTTTGTCGTTGTGCAGTCGTGGTTGGTATTAAGCTGATTTTCCCTGATTGAACTTCAAAAGCAATAGCATTCTGGTTAGCGGTAGCGCATGTCCAAACCACCCGGATTTCCGAGCCTTCTTCAACTCCTTTTGGTTGCGTGATAGATACTTGCCCGGCTTTAAATGCTTTCCGCATTTCCTCAACATTGATAAAGTGAACAGGAGAAACTTGTTTTAGGTCAATAGGAGAATCGTCGTGCTGGTGGAAGACAACGATTGAGACGAAATCATCGTCCCGCATCCCCGCATCCCAAGCCCGCTTCGGATCACTTAGGGAATGGGACATTGATATTTCAGGCTTTGTCTTGCCACGAGATTCAAATTGTAAACCGGTGTTTAAACAGAGAATATCGGGAACCCGGACACGTTTAATTTTGATTTTCTTCCAGATTTTGAAGCCGGTGGAACCACGCTCAAGTTCTATGGGATTGAAACCCATCGCCTTTAATCAGTGAATAGTTGCATTTGTGCCAGCAGCGCCGACGGCAAGCTTTCTCAAAAAACTATCATCACTTTTGAAGTTATTTGCCACAGGGTTAACACCATAAATTGTAGTTAGTTATTGTTTCAAAGAGGATCACAAGCACCCTTGCAACATCAGCGACTGAAAGTCAGGTATTGGCATAATTATTCCAGAAAACCTCTAATATCGACTGGATGTAAAAAGGTATCGTGAAGCGGCGCACAGTTAATGCCCACCCGCCTCAAACAACCGCGCCACCTTCTCCACTGCCCCGCTAATCATCTCGATCCACGGATCAGCATAAAGTCCGACGCTGATGATCACCGCGCACAATAAACCCGCCACGACTAACTCCCGCGAACGCAAATCAACCATAGGCAGCGTCACACCTTTTGGATTGCGGGCCAGGAAAATCCGCTGATAGGCCCACAACAGATAGCCAGCGGCCAGGACATTACCGGAAGCGGCGAGGATCGCCACGCCCCAGCCACGCGACTCAAACACGCCTTCCAATGCCAAATGCGCGGCCTCGAAACCGGGAGTGCCCGGCATGGCGATACTGCCCAGCATCGCCACCAGAAAGGTCAGTCCGAGCAGCGGCGCCGCGTCGAACAGCCCGCCCAAGCGGTGAAATCGAGTCGTGCCCAAGCGGTGATAAAGCAGTCCGGCGACGATGAACAGTCCCGCCGCCGCCAAACCCAGGTTCAGGCTGAGCAGGAGACCGCCGCGCAACCCGGAAGAGGTCAGTGAAAACAGTCCGGCCACCAGCGCGCCGGTGTGGCTGATCACCGCAAACGCCAGTAACCGGCGTAAATCAGTGCGGATGAAGGCGAGCAGTGCGCCGTACAGCATACCGGCCAGACCCAGCGCCATCACCGCTCCACCCCATTGCTGGGCGGCGGCAGGCAGCAGCGGCAGGACAAAGCGCAGCAGCGCGTAAATCCCAACCTTTACTCCGACCAGAAACACCACACCCAGCGCAACCGTGCCGTGCTTAGCCACGATGGGCAGCCAGGAGTGCAAGGGGAACAGTGCCAGCCGCACCGCCAATCCCGCAAACAGCAGGATGAAGATTAACGATTGTTGCCCCTTCGGCACCGGCGTTTCGAGCAAGCTGGGCAGATCAAAAGACCAGATTCCGCTAGTCGCAGTGGCATGATTCCAGCCCAGCAGTACGATCCCGGCGAACAGCATCGCCAAACCACCTGACATGGATCGCACGAACTGCCAGGTCGCACGGACGCGCCCCGCGCTGGTTCCGTAACGCACGATGAGGAAAGTAGCCGGGATGACTTCAGCCACTGCAAACAACCAGAATTGCAGCAGATTCAGCGCGATGAACATTCCCATCAGCGCCCCCTCCAGCGCCAGCACGCTGGCCACGAAAGCACCGGGCCGTTCCTGATGATACGGTTGGGCGTAGAGGATAATGAACAATGCCAACAATGCCGTCAGCGGTAAAAACAACACGCTGAGGCCATCAACACCCCAGTGGACGCCCAGCCAGGGCAGCATTTCAAGCTGTTCAACGAACTGCATTCCCGGCAGGTGCGGCTGGAACCCAATCAGCACCGCCACCGCCAGGATCAGTTCTACCACCGCTCCCGTCAAACCCAGCGCAAATGCAGTTCGTGCCTGACGTGCGCGCAAGGCTGCGATCATTCCAAGCAGGGGAACCCCGATCAACGCACTTAACAGCGGAAAACCCGACGATCTCGTGCCCTGTTCCCCGCTCCCGTGCATCATCTCGCCAATGCCGGCCAGCACCGCCAGAATTACCACCATCACCGCGATCCAGGACCAGGAGCGCCCCAACCAACGCTCTACCCGACTTAGGCGATGCCCCATACGGTGGCTGACGGTCACCATCCCTTGTCCAAGCGCCTTGAACACCAGTTGTTCCTCGATCCGGTGAAAAGCGGTCGCTATCCATTCGGTGACCCACCCCACGATCCCCTGATCCTCTTGCCCTCCTTGAGTAGAAGTGCGGCGCGCCGAGCCGGGGAGATCCATGAATCGCCCCGCCCCGAAATGATGCTCCTCCCACTGAGCCAGCGACGACAGCGCATTCACCGCCGGCGCAGGTAGACCGGTCGCCCGATCCACCACGGCGGTATCAAACACACTTAAATAGCTCGCCAGGCGATGCACTGGACGGACGATCCCCCAATTCATAGCATCCTCCAGCCAGAACCGTTGCAGCGCCGCCGCATACATCCCGCGTTGTCGGGCGAGATAGGCAGGCACTGGGCGGGTATGCTCTCCATGGAGTTGATACAGAATCGCGGGTGCGCTGAGGAACTGATAGCCGCGAAAGATCGCATGGCCGCATAAATGCACCAGCGCCAACTGCCATAATCCCAGCCCGCAGGCCAGGAACATCAGCCCAAGTTGCCCGGAGGTGGAAAAAATGAGGGCGCTCTTGATGTCGGTTTGTGCCAGTCCGGCCAAAAATCCGTACAGGGCGGTCGCCAGTCCGATGACCGCCATCACCGCCATGGCGACCGGCGACTGCTCGAACAGCGGTTGCAAGCGCAACACCAGATACACACCGGCATGAACCATGACCGCGCCGTAGAACAGGGCGCTCGACGGAGTGGGTCCCTCCATCGCCCGCGCCAACCACGGCGTCAGTGGTATCTGAGCCGATTTAGCCATCGCCGCCAGCAGGAAACAGCCAGCCAGAGTTCCAGCCTGAACCGAACTTAAACCTGCCGCGCCAGCGGTCATCGTCGGCCAGTCCACGCCCCCCAGCCACCGGAACGATAGGGCGATCCCGAACAGAAAACCGGCGTCGCCGATCCGGTTGGTAACAAAGGCGCGAGTGGCGTTTTCCGCTGCGATGGGTCGATCCTGGAAAAACGAAATGAGCAGGTAGGAGCAAAGCCCGGCGACTTCCCAACCGATAAAGGTCAACACCGCATTACCGCTCATCACCAGCAGCAGCATGGCAGCCGTAAACAGGCTCAGAATCAGGAAAAAGCGATGGAAACCGGCTTCGCGGTGCATGTAATTCACGGAAAAACGGGTGATGAACAGGCAGGCTGCCGATACCAGAATCATCAAGGTCAGGCTGAGAGGGTCAGTAGCAACGTTCAGATTTACTTGGAAATCACCGCTACTGAGCCAGCGGCCTAGCAACAGTTGATCGGGCAAATCTCCGGCTAAACGAGCGGCGACCAGCACCAGCGCAGCAGCCAGTGAAACCGTGCAAGCGGTCAGCGCGATCCGGCTGGTGCGCCGCTCGTGCGCTTCTCCGTGCGCCCTCCTGAACCAAATGGCAATCCCGATCCACAGCGCCGCGACCAGTGGCAGGGCTGGAATCAGGCCAGCGATCCACTCAAGCATGGTCTTTCCTCCGAAGTTGCATAGCCGCGTATTATGGAGTAACGCGATGAAACTCGCCTTGGTTCAGACCACTGGAGCCGTCGTGGAGAGTTACCCATTCAGCGCCGGATCTGCTCGCAGCCTGGCGGCCATGAGATCAACAAAAGTTCTTACTTTGGCAGCGGCAGATCGCCCCTCGCGGTGTATGACGTGGATGGGTAAATGTCCCGGTTCAAATTCGCTCAAGAGGGTTTTCAACTGCCCCGATGCCAAATAGGGAGCGATCTGGTAGGACAACAGGCGAGTGATGCCGAAGCCGTGACGGACGGCTTCAATGGCAGCCGCATTGCTGCTTACGGTCAATCGGGGTTTTACCCGAACCACGGTAGTTTGGGCATCCTGAACGAACTTCCAGTCCACGACAGGGGATACCGCGCTGGCGGCAACCATGAGGTGATTCGCCAACTCCAGCGGCGTATTCGGCTGGCCGTGTTCGGCCAGATAACTTGGCGATGCGCACACAACCTGGCGCACTTGACCGACGCGGATGGCCTTCATGCTGGAATCAGGTAATTCACCGATCCGCACTCCTACATCAAAACCTTCCTCAAGCAGGTTCACTACCCGGTCCAGAAACAGCGCGGACACCGTCATTGCTGGATATTGTTGCAGATACTCCACGATGCCGGGCATCACGAACATCCTGCCGAACAACACCGGGGCTGTCACCGCCAGGTAACCGCGAGGTTCCGCATGAATACCCGCTACGGCTTCGTCGGCTTCGTCCACTTCACTGAGAATGCGGCGGGCGTCGTCAAGATAGCGCTGCCCCGCTTCGGTAACGCGCACGAAGCGGGTCGTCCGATGCAGCAGTTTGACGCCCAGCCGCGCTTCAAGCGCGGCGATGGATCGGGTCACGGCGGGCGGTGACATACCGAGCCGACGAGCGCCGCCGGCGAAACCCTCTTCTTCCGCCACCGCTACGAACACACTCATCAAATGCAGCCGGTCCATAGATTATTCCATTATTAGAAATAATAAATTGTAAAAAATGGATATTCTTCTCTTCAGTGGAATTTGGCAAAGTGTAGTCATTCGCAGCGCGGTGTGTGCTGCGAATCCATCAACCCCTTTGAAAATGGAGAAGCCATCATGTCCCGAATTGCCATCCCGACAGTCGAACAAGCCCCTGCTGCATCGAAGCCGCTCCTCGACGCCGTACACAAACAACTGGGCGTGGTGCCCAATCTGATGAAACTGGTCGGGCACAGCCCAGCCGCGCTTGAGGGCTATCTGTCGCTCAATGGCGCGTTGGCCAAAGGCGTGCTGGATAGCGCGTTGCGCGAACGCATCGCCTTGACCATTGCCGAGTTCAACGGCTGCGAATACTGCTTGGCCGCCCACACCTACCTGGGTAAAAATCTGGCCAAACTCAACGAGTCCGAAATTCTCGCCGCCCGCGAAGGCGGATCGAGCGAAGCCAAGGCCGATGCCGCCCTGCGATTTCTCGCCGCCCGCGAAGGCGGATCGAGCGAAGCCAAGGCCGATGCCGCCCTGCGATTCGCCCGCCGGGTCGCCAGCGAGCATGGCCGCGTCAGCGATGCCGACCTTGCCGCCTTGCGCACAGCGGGTTTCGATGACGCCAGCATCATCGAAATTGTGCTGAACGTGGCGCTGAACGTACTTACCAACTACGTCAATAACGTTGCCCTGACCGATGTGGATTTTCCCAAGGTCGCGCTCAGGCTCGCAGCGTAATCGGGTTGTTTTCACCAGCCGCTGGCGATGGCCCTGCATCGCCAGCCACTCTCCGGGAGAAGCCTCATGCCGCGTGCATTTACCGAAATCGCTTTCACTCCCAGCGTAAAGGCTGCTCAGCACCGGTATGGCAGTCGGGAAGCCAATCATGGCCTGGAATGAGCGGAGAATGCCCACAATGAACTGACCGAGCGTGAAATGGGCTTCATCGCCGAGCGCGACAGTTTTTATCAAGCCACAGTCTCCGAATCGGGCTGGCCTTATGTGCAACATCGGGGCGGGCCGACCGGTTTTCTGAAGGTGCTTGATGAACGAACATTAGGTTTCGCTGACTTTCGCGGCAACCGCCAATACCTGAGCGTGGGCAACCTCGCCGCCAATGATCGCATTGCGCTGATTCTGATGGACTACGCGCACCGCAGGCGTTTGAAAATCTGGGGACATGCCCGAATCGTCGATGAAAATGAGCATCCCGAACTGCTGGCGCGACTCGAAACACCGTCCTATCCCGCCCGCGTGGAGCGGGGAATCGTGATCCAGGTGGCCGCTTACGACTGGAACTGCCCGCAACACATCACGCCACGTTTCTCAAGCGCGGAAGTCGAGCGGCTGATGGCGCCGCTGATCGAAGAAAACCGCAAACTGAAATCTCAAGCGAAAGAGACGTGATCGATCACGAATGCTCACCGATCAAAGCGGGTGGCAACGGCTCGGTATGCCCGCGATACCAGTCGCCGGAACGGGCACATTCAGGCAAAGGTCGGATGGATTCAGTCCACGGTACAAAACCCCGCGCCGGGTCGAAAACTGAAAATTCTCCGCTATCCGGCTCCTTGGCGATCAGAGTAATCCACTCGTTGCCGATCAACTCCCGCAACGTCGGTTGCCGCTGATAAATGGCGGCAAGAATTTCGGTACGGGCCTCGACTACGATCTGCAAGCGCAGCGGTTCGTGAATCTCAATCATTTGTCGCGGTAGCCCGGTGCGCAGGTCGCTGCTCGCGCCTTCCATCACCGCAAACAGCCCGGTGACGTTGTGCGGTAGTTTGGTGCCGCAGCCCAGCCGTTCGTTATTCACTGTAGAAAAGTAGTATTCCAGGTTGATGCCCGCACCGACCGGACCCACCGCCAACAGGATGTTTTCCAACACGGCGCCGCTGGGGTCTTGGGTCGGATCGTAGGAAACGAGGAACGCCCGCCGGTCCAGAAACACGCCCTGGCTCATCGATCGGCGTCCGACTAAAGCGGCGGCGTTGGTGGCGTGGCCGAGTTCCGGTCGCGCCTGGCTGAAATCCTTGGAGCGCTCGACTACATGGCGCAAGGCTTGGGCCGGCGTGGGATGGCGCGGCGCGGCAGCAAAGCGGCGGCAGCGTTCATGCGCCGACAACGCACCCGCCTGATCCAGAATCCGTTGCAATTCCGCCAGCGCCGGTGCCAGTGTGGCTGGCAAATCGGCCCGATCAAAGACGCTGATCTGTTCATTGCAGGTATTGTGCTCAGCGCCGAGGAACCACGCATCGTCCGGGATGTGGATGCTGCGCTCGACTAACAGCACCCGTACTTCAGGACGATTCGCCATCGCGGCGAAAGCACGGGCATTAGGGCCACCGTGGCGTCCGCTACAGGCTCCGCAATCGTAAGCGGCGAGATGCGGGTTGTTCTGGCTGATCGAGCCGTGGCCCATCAGCACCACCAGCGGCGCGAATTGCGCAGTCATCCCGATATTGCGGAGCAGGGCGGCGACCCGATCCGCCTGTTCGGCATCAGTGAAACCCAGACGCGGCTGTTCCGGGGTGGCGGGGGCGCTGTCATTGGTTGCCGCCGTGATCGCAACCTGTGTCGGCACGGTGGGCACAAAAGCGGCGTCAACCGCTGCAACGAGATCAGCCTGCCGGGTGGGGAAAAAAAGTTTACCCATCAGCGTCAGCAGCGCGCCCGGCGCCAGCGCGTTAATCAGCAGCGATGAGGACAGCAGATTGCGCCGCACTTCGTGGTAGATCGCGCGAAGCCGGCCGCGCCGATCTCGCCGCCGGTTATGCAGTGCGTACTGGGATTCGGTGCCTGCCCGCGCCACTTCACGCACTTCATGAGCGGGCGTTACCACCACCGGACACAGCGGAGTGACCTCTCGGTCATCCAGACCCCGCCAATTCATTACCACGCCGAAGAAACCCGCTGCGCCGAGGGTTTCAATCTGCGGGTTCAGCTCTTCGATATGGCGGCGGAAACTTTCCTCCCGGTCATCAATGCAGAACACCATCTGAGCTTGCGGCCGTTGCGTTCGTCCCAGCCAACGTCGATGGTTATTCGCCAGAGCGTTGATCAGCGCATCCCGATAATGGTGTTCATAAGCGCACTGCCACAGCGCACCACGTACTGCGGATGGGAGTTCGTCCAGCGGTTCCAGCAAGTGTTCCAGATCGGCCAGGGAAAGGGTGCGCAGTTCGCCGCTGGAGAGTCCGAGATGCTGAGCCAGCCGAAACAACCGCCATGCGCTGCCATGAACCGTATGGGTTTCGGACTGCTCGGCGACCGGGCTATGCTGCCAGGTCCAAATCATGTCCGCGAGGGTATCCCAGGCGGCTTTGACTCCCCTCTCCCCTTGCGGGAGTGGGGTTAGGGGTGAGGGGATCATTCCTCTCTCAATCAGCGCCCGCACCCGACTCGCCAGATATTCGGGCAGATGTCCTTCGTACAGCGCATAGCGGATGAGCGCCTCTGCCGGGTGTGCGCTGAAATAGTCACGCAACGCGGGCAGCGTTCCCGCCACACCCCAGTTTTTGCGGCACAGATCTTCGATCCACAGGCTATCAAGGCACAGTCGTACTGCGAGGTAATCGGCCAATGCGACCGGACTTTCCTGATTGGCCGGGTAACGAGGATGGTGCTGCCGCCAGTTCATCATTCCAGACCAACCGGGTAATTCCAGAGCGAGGCGGGTGAGATAGCCTTCCCAGCGTGATTCGGGAATTTCCAGTCGCTGGAGTTCAGCAATCATTGCATCGACCGGATCAGCGGGTAATCGGGCCAGCGCCTCGCGCCACCCAGACAGCCCCGCGAAGCTCCAGGCTTGATCACTCCCGGCGAAACGCTGCCAAGCGGCGTACAGACCCTCGACCCGACCAGGCAGATGCCACGCCGCCAATCCCTCGTCGAGGTGAGCAGCGCATAGACGAATCAAATACGGGCGAACCTGATCGAGTACATCTTGACCGGTCAGGATTCGCAGCAACCCCCGGAGCGTCAGCGCATCTCCGACATCGGCGAACAACCGTTCAAGCAATGTCAGCGCATCCGCCTGCATCCGCTGGTGAACGATGGGACCTTGATCTTCCGCCGCACCCTCGGTCCTGAATCGCGCCAGTAACGACTTCGCCAAGCTCAGTTGCAAATCCACCAAATCTTCAGGATGGAGATTGAAGGCAGGTAATTGAAAACCCTCCAGACAGGTCCGCCATAGATCGTCCAACGCCGCGCCGACCTCCGTTATACCTTGGCACCGGGCCGCATCCCGCAGTCGCCGCCGGGCGGTCTCCGGCACATCCTGCTGAAACTGCCGGGTGGCGTCGAGTTCTTCCATGTGCCACACCAATTGATTCAGGGTCAGCGCTTCCGCCCCGTGAATCAGTGCAATTCGGAGTACTTCGCCCCGGCGAATTTCGCGCTCACCCAGACGAACCAGCACCGCATCGGCCCGAATCTCCGGGCGCTGGGCAAAAACCGCCGCCAAATCCCGGTCGGTGATCCGTCCGGCCCGGTACAAGGTGTGAAATTTCTCATCGGGCCAATAAGCGTGAATCCCGGTGAGTTGCTCAGCAGCGGCCAGCGCCTGCTCAAAGGGCAGGTGCTGATAACCGTGCAGGGTGTTGTGATGGACAAAGTTCAGGATCGGCGCTTGTCCAGGCAGCACATGATCCAGGTGCGCGATGGCTCGTTCGACGATCTGGCGCGGTTCCAGCGGCGGATGAGAGGAATGAGACCCGGATCTCGTCGAGTGCGGAGTATTCATGGCGGCGATCCTGTGCGGAGGCGGCTAAAGAGTGCAGATCATTTTACACGCAGGCAACGAATCACAGGATTGGCGGCAGGGTTGTCAGAAAATTTTACACTACTAAAGCAATCAGGTTTTCACCGCTCGCCAAGGGCAGAAATTCGGGAAAAATCGCGTTTTTGGGTGGTTTATTGATCCATGGATGTGGCAGATCACCCGATTATGGCCGCTCTGCACACTGCGCCAGAAGGCGGGGTGGGCCGAGTCGCGCTGGTTTGTCAGAAAGCTTTACACCCGGTTGCAGGGCTGAAAGGCTTGCATCAAGCTGGAATCAGCGAAAAACAAGCATTCTTATGACAGAATACCACTCAATAGTCATCAACTTTATAAAAATAAAAATATAAAAATCAAATAGTTATTTTAATTTTATCTCAAAATCCAAGGATTAGCGCTTAGGCAATAAGTTGTCAGGATTTTTTACAGTTGATTTGCAGAGTTTTTTGGTCAGAAATTAAATAAATTATTGAAATTAAAAAACTTTGTTGAGTTGGTTTTTTTTTGCATGTTTTTGAGCCGCCTTCTAACAACAAATCAACAAAGGATTTTTTATGAATCACAAGTCACTGGTTTTTATTGCGGCGCTGGGTTTTGCCGGTGCGGCTGATGCCACGTTGATCAATCGTGGGGGCGGGCTGATTTACGACGACGTGCTGAATATCACTTGGTTGCAGGATGCTAATTACGCGAAAACTCAGTACGACAACAGTGGTGGCGCGTTGGGCGACGCAGACGGTTTGATGAACTGGGATACGGCGAATACCTGGGCCGCGAATTTGAGCTATTACGATAGTGTGCGTGGCGTGACCTATAACGATTGGCGCTTGCCGACGGTGAAACCGATCAATGGCGTCAGCTTCATTCCTGTTGTCGCTGGCAATGCTACAGATGGCACTCGGGACCTCGGTTACAACCTGAGTGCGCCCGGTACACTCTATGCGGGCAGTACCGGTAGTGAGTTAGCCTATATGCACTATCAGAACCTAGGGAATATAGGCGCTTACGACACCGGTGGGACGGCAACTGAATGTCTTAATATCGCGTCTTCCTTGGGCTGCCTGGATAATACCGGCCCATTTGTAAATCTGATGGATACCCCAGGTACCGCTTACTGGTCGGGTACTGAGTTCGAGCCTGACACCACGCAGGCGTTTTTCTTCGAAACGTATTACGGCGAGCAGGGCATCAACTACAAGAACGCCCTCTATTACGCATGGGCCGTGCGTGACGGCAATGTTACCACCCCCTCGTCTTCCGTCCCCGAACCGGGAAGTCTCGTGTTGGTCGGGTTAGGACTGATGGGATTGGGCTGGGTGCGGCGGCGGGCCTGATTCATCGCCAGCAGTCTATCTGTTGCGGTATTGAAATGGCGGCCTGCGGGCCGCCATTTTCTTGAGCAGGGGAAACCCGTTAGGCAACGCTGTACTTTCCGACCTTTTGTATCTCACCTATCCTCAAACTACGCCGATGGCACATCATCCATCTTATGAACGAAACATTATTTGCTGAACTTCTGTCCAGTGTCGAAGAAATGGACAAAATCGTGCGCGGCGAGCTGGAGCCGGGCCGGGTTACGTCGGTGGCCGAACTCCAGGTGCGCACCATCCGCGAGAAAACCGGCCTCTCGCAAAGCCGTTTTGCGCAGCTCATCGGCGTCAGCAAACGCACACTGGAAAATTGGGAGCAGGGTCGTCGTCGTCCTGCCGGACCGGCGCGGGTGTTGCTCAAGATCGTATCGGCGACCCCGGAGGTTGCGCTCAAATCGCTGCACGGCTAAATCCGACTCGCTCGCCGAGAACTTTGGCAAGGCAACAGCGCGTAGCGTAAGGCAAGTTGGCGAAGCGTAACCCGCCTTTCGAGAACACACCGTCACCCTCCTATAGCGAATAAGTAAAGATCGTGGCTAATTCCTTGACCGTGGCGCTGAGCAGGGCGATGACCGGCGCGGGATAAAGTCCCAGGATCACCAGTCCCGCCGCCAGCGGCATCGCCGCAACCCACTCATGGGGCTGCAAATCGTGGAGTTCCCCCATAGCCGGGCGCACCGGGCCGGTGAATAACTGCCCCATGGTGCGGACTGCGTAAGCCGCGCTGATGAGAACGCCGAGACTGGCCAATAGCATCAGCCAGCCCCAACGCTCGAAGCCGCCGATAAGAACATGCAACTCGGCAACGAATCCGCCCAGGCCCGGCAATCCCATCCCCGCCAGCAGCGCCAGCGTCAGTAGCAGAGAAAAGCCGGGCGCCAATCGCACCAGCGCGCCGTAATCAGCGACCTGGCGGGTGTGGGTGCGCTCGTACAGCAGGCCAATCAACAGAAACAGCGCACCGGCGATCAGGCCATGCGCCACCATTTGCAGCGTTGCACCTAACAGCCCAATCTCGTTCAGGGCCGAAATGCCGAGCAGCACTACACCCATGTGGCTGACCGAGGAATAGGCGATCATCGCCTTCAGATCACTCTGTCGCCACGCCAGCAACCCGCCGTAGAGGATGCTGACCAGCGCGATCCCGACCAGTAGCGGTTGTAGCGCCAGAGTCCCTTGCGGCAACATGGACACAACCCGCAGCAGGCCATAAGCCCCCATTTTGAGCAGCGCCCCGGAGAGCAGAATGCTGACCGGGCTGGGCGCTTCGACATGGGCGAGCGGCAGCCAGCCATGCAGCGGGAAGATGGGGATTTTCACCCCGAAGCCGACCAGAAAAGCCAGCAGCAGCCATACCTGTTCATTACGAGGCAGGCTTGCGGCCGCTTGTGAAATAGCCGCCATGGCGAACGATTGGGTCGGGGTGAGCCGATAGACCATGATGATGCCGATCAGGATGAAGATGGCTCCGCCCATGGTGTACAGCACAAAATTAAGGCTGGCCACATGCCGTTTTTCACCACCCCACAGGTCGATGAGAAAAAATAGCGGGATCAGAGTCAGTTCCCAGAACATGAAGAACAGCGACCAGTCCCGCGCCATGAACACGCCCAGCATGGCAAATTCCAGAATCAGCAGCCAGGCGTAGTAACCTTTCGCTCGAACGGTCACTGAGTTTGAAGCCAACAGCGCCACGGCAACGAGCAGGGTGGACAGCAGGACCATCGGCAAGGAAATCCCATCGAGTCCCAGCGCGTAGGAAACCCCGATGCTGGAACTCCAGACCACCTGTTCCACAAATTGGATCGCTGCCGTACTCCGATCAAACTGGGCAAGCAGACTCCATGACAGCACCAGAGCCAGGCCGGCATGGAACAGGGCCAGACTACGAATGATCCGATGCTGTGCTGTCGGTAACAGGACCACCAATATCGCCCCAAAGAATGGCGCCCACAGGATAAAGCTGAGTATGCGCATGGCCGCTAATCCGTGGTAGGCCGGTCGCGATGTCGAACTGCAAGCTGATACATAGCCCTGCTCTCCCCGAACGTTGTATTTTTATCATCGTGGGCATTATATCTTGATCGCTTCCAACCCTTCTTCCCGGAGACGCCCGATGCAGTGCGCGATCTACAAAAGCCGCAGGAAACAGGACACTTATCTCTACCTGGCGACCAAGGACGATTTTTCCCACATCCCCGATCCGCTGCTCAAGCTCATCGGCGAGCCGGTTCACGTCATGGATCTGGATTTATCCCCGGAACGCAAGCTGGCGCGGGAAGACGTAGCGGAGGTGTTGCGGAACTTGCGGGAACGCGGCTGGCATCTGCAAATGCCTCGGCAGGACGATCCGCTGGCGATTCGGCATTGACGTTTAATCTTTCCAGCCCCACCGCGTTACCACTCCTGCCTTGGAAATATCGCTCATGTTCTCCGAACGTATTGATCGCCTGACCAGTTCCCTGATCCGGGAACTGCTCGCCCTGACCCAAAAACCCGACATCATTTCCTTCGCCGGCGGCTTGCCGGCCCGCGAAGCCATGCCGCCGCTGAACCTGGCCGATGTGCCGCCTGATCTGAGCCAGTACGGCGCCACCGACGGCGAACCGGAATTGCGCACGGCCATCGCCGCACAACTGCGCGAACTCGGCCTGCGCTGCCGACCGGAACAGGTGCTGGTCACCACCGGTTCGCAGCAGGGCATCGATCTGGTCTCCAAGCTCTATATTGATCCCGGTACGCCGGTGGCGGTGGAAACGCCGAGTTACTTGGCGGCGCTGCAATCGTTCCGGTTGTTCGGCGCCCGGTTCGAGGAGCTGCCGCTGACGGCGAACGGCATCGATCCGGAGCAGTTGCGTCTGCTTATCCACCGCCACCGTCCGGCCTTCGTCTACCTCATCCCGACCTTTCAGAATCCCGCCGGGGTCTGCTACGACGAATCCACTCGTGCGGCGGTCGCCGCAGTGCTGCGCGAAACCGGCATCCCGTTGCTGGAAGACGAACCGTATCGGGAACTGGTGTATGAACCGGTGGATCGCAGTCCCTTATGCGCCCGGCTGGGTGAGGGCGACACCTGGATGTACATGGGCACCTTTTCCAAGACGGGCGTCCCCGGCCTGCGGATCGGCTATATCGCCGCTTCCGAGAACGTCCACCCGCATCTGGTGCGACTCAAACAGTCCACCGACCTGCATACCAACCGCATCGGCCAATGGTGGTGCGCCCAGTTTGTGAACTCGCCCGACTACTCCGCGCATCTGGAACGGTTGCGGGCGTTTTACCGAGAGCGGCGCGACGCCATGGAGGCAGCGCTGACCCGGCATTTGGGCGAACTGGCGGAGTGGACGATGCCCAATGGCGGCCTGTTCTTCTGGGTGCGGCTGAAGGGAGGCGGCGATACTCGCGCTTTGCTGGTGCGGGCGCTGGAGCGCAAGGTTGCGTTCATGCCGGGCGAGGCGTTTTTCGCCAATCCCAACGCGCAGCACGGCGCGTTCATGCGCCTCAATTTCAGCCACGCCACGCCGGATCAATTGGATCGCGGGTTAGCGGTGCTGGCGGAGGTGATCCAGGAACAGCAGGGCATCCTGAAAATGGAGACTGGAGCGGGAGTGGTGGAGATTTAACCCGAGCCGTAATGCTTCAGCGGTGGGCGCAGGTCTTTCCAAGCATTTTAGGATCAACCGGTTAGAAATCGAGCGCTATCGGGAATGCCGTCTCGAACCATTCCACTCCTCGGGGTTTCGCCAGGCGCGCACCCAACCGGGAACCTCCTCGGCCGGCATCGGCCGGGCAATGGCGTAACCTTGCGCGTAATCGCAACCGAGCTGGAGCAACAAAACCCCATGTTCTATGGTCTCGACCCCTTCGGCGATAATGTCACGCTTAAAAGCGGAGGAAAGTCCTATAACGCCGCGCACGATCGCCAAGTCATCCGGGCTATCCAGCATGTTGCGGATAAAGCTTTGATCGATCTTGAGTATCTGAGCCGGCAGGTGTCTCAGGTAAGTCAGGGAACAATAGCCGGTGCCGAAATCATCGAGCGCAAACCGGACTCCCAGTTGTCGGCAATCGGCGATGATTCTGGAGAATTGCTCGATCTCATCCAAGGCCGTAGTTTCGAGAATTTCCAGTTCTAGCCACTCCGGTTGGATGCTGGAGTGATGAGCTAACAAGGCTTGAACGCGGGCCGCGAAATCCGGCTGTTGCAGATGGCGCGCCGATATATTCACGCTGACGGGTAACGTCAGACCTTCGGCGGCCCAGACCGCCATCTGCTTCATCGCGGTCCCCAATACCCAGTCCCCCACCGTCTGCGCGAGATCAGAGTTTTCCACCACGGCGATAAAGGCGTCGGGAGGGAGAATGCCCTGTTCAGGATGCCGCCAGCGAATCAGCGCCTCGGCGCCAATGACTTTTCCGCAGCGTATATCTACCTTGGGCTGGTAGTAGAGACAGAATTCCCCGGCGACCAAACCCTGCCCAACCCGTTCCAGCAATTCCCGATGAGTCTGCGCCCGTCGATTATGTTCCGAATCGAACAGGTGGTAACAATTACGTCCCCCTTGCTTGGCCGAATACATGGCCTGATCCGCATGTCGAAGGAGGGTATCCGGATCGGTGCCATCGCTGGGAAAGAACGCAGCCCCCACACTGGCTGAGACCGTTACTGTCGCCGCACCCAGCGCGAATGGCGCCGACAAAGCCTCCAGGATGCGCTGCAACGCCCGCTCACCCTCATCAAGCGTGTGCAAATCATCGAGTAGCACCACAAACTCGTCACCTCCCAAGCGGGCTACAGTATCGTTGTCGCGCACACAACTCTGGAGGCGTTGCGCGACCTGGATCAGCAAATCATCCCCCGCAGCGTGCCCCCAGGTGTCATTGATGGGTTTGAAACCGTCCAGGTCCAGGTAGCAGGCAGCCAATATCCGCTGCTCTCGTTGCGCCTTGGACAAGGCAAGCTGGAGCCGATCCGCCAGCAGGGCGCGGTTGGGGAGCCGGGTTAACGGATCGTAGTAGGCCATTTTTTCGAGCCGTTGCTGGCTTTCCTTGAGAACCGATATATCGGCAAACAAGCCCACATAGTGGATAATAACGCCTTTAGCATTATGTACGGCCGAGATCGAGGTGATTTCCGGATAGACTTGGCCGCTTTTTCGCCGGTTCCAAATCTCGCCATGCCAATAACCATGCTCGGCGATGATTTGCCACAGATGGGCATAAAACGCGGCATCGTGACGGCCGGATTTCAGCAACCTCGGGTTGTGGCCGATCACCTCCTCGCGCGAGTACCCGGTGATCTCCACAAAGGTCTTGTTCACATCAATGATCGTTCCAGCCGCATCCGTGATCATGATGCCTTCATGGGCATGCTCAAAGACGCTGGCCGCCAGGCGCAAGCGCTCCTGAGCGCGCTTGAGTTCGGACAAATCAACATCCAGGCGGTAGAACTCCACCTCGCTTTTACTATCCAGGGTCGGGATCACCGCATGGCTCGATAGCACTGTCACCAGCGAGCCGTCCTTGCGCATGAGCTGCAATTCTTCTGCGGGACGAGACTTTCGGCTGGTGACTATGCTCCGTATGGCGTCGAACGCCCGCTCGCGCATTTTCGGCGGCACGATCAGCTCCAGCAGACCCTGCCCGATCACCTCGCCGGCGGTGTAGCCGTACAGATTCTCACTCGCCTTGTTCCAATAGCGGATAGTCCCATCGGGTCCATACCCCTGAATGGCGACGCTGGGCACTTCTTCGAACAGGCTACGGAAGCGGGTTTCACTGCGACGCAGCGCTTCTTCGGCTTCCTTTCTCTCCGTAATGTCCTGCACGGTTTCCATAGCGGCGACAATATGGCCCTGGCTGTCACGGATCGGGGCGGCGGTAAAAGAGAGCCACTTTTGTACCGTGGGATAGTAACCTTCCCCTTCGTAAACGAGTTCGGAGAGGATTCGGTTGTGGACGCTGGCGCCGTAATACCTTTCGATTTCCTTGGGATCGACGCCTTCCAGCACCATATCAATCAAGCAGGGGCGCGGCGAGTCGTAAAACGGCTGCCAGTAATCCCGCGTACCCATCATCCGTTCGGCGGATACTCCGGTCATCACTTCACAAGCGCGGTTCCAATGGGTAAGTCGATGATTGCCGTCAATGACAAACAACGGGATTGGACTACCATCCAGAATGTTCCGCAGGCGCGTTTCACTCTCCGCCAGCGCCCGTTCCGCTTCCTTACGCTGAGTAAAATCCTGCACGCTTTCCATGGCGGCGACGATCTTGCCCTGGCTATCGCGGATCGACGTAGCCGTGAAAAAGATCGATTTCCCCAATCTTGGGAAGTAGCCTTCTCCTTCAAGGATCCGCCCGGACAACCCCTGATCCCGGACGCTGGAACCGTAATACCTCATCACCTCACTAGAATCAGCGCCTTCCAGCACTACATCGACCAAACAGGGACGCGGCGAGTCGTAAAATGGACGCCAATGATTTCGGGTGCCGATCATTTCTGCAGCAGGCATCCCGGTCATTGCCTCACAGGCTTGATTCCAATGCGTGATCCGATGCTCCAGGTCAATCACAAACAGTGGGATCGGGCTGCCATCCAGCATACTTTGCAGGCGTGTCTCGCTCTCCACCAGCGCCTGTTCCACCGCTATGCGCTGAGTAAAATTGCTGGCTGTAATCACGACGCCTTCAAATTTACCCTGGGCGCTGTGGAAAATTTCTGCTCCCACCCGAAATATTCCCGCTACCCTTCCAGCCCGGTTCAGCAGTTCATGTTCCTCCAGATAGCTCCTCCGCCCGGCAATCGTTTCAACCCAGACCGAAGCCGATACCACCCGCCGCACCGGCAATGCGCGCTCGTATGCGGCCAGCACCTCTGGCGGCAGCAACACGTCCACCATGATTCCCAGAAGCGCATCCGGTCCATATCCCAGTTCCCGATACGTCGCCGCGTTGGCCTGCACGATCACGCCCTCTGGATCGGTGACTATCAGCGCATCCCGCATACTGGCCAGCACCCGCCGCACCAGCTCCGACAGTTTCTGCTCGCGTTTCACCACCTTATCGAGGCGATCCCGCTCCGCTCTGACCTCTTCGATGACGCGATCCATGCGTCGGGTCAGGGAAAGGAGCGTGTTGTCCCGGTTCGCCACAATCCGACGCAACGCCGCGATTTCTTCCAAAAGCTGGTCTCTGGACGGAATTACCTGACCTTGTTCTAGCGGAATCAAACCAGAACTGATCATTGGCTATCTCCCAATCGAAGCAGGCTGGCGATTTTCGCCACAGCCAAGGGAATCGCACCTTCCACCGCTGGAGAAAGCCCGATTTTAAAAACTTCGATGGCTGCTATCGTCACTGTCACCACCTTGATCGGTGGGAGCGAACCCCATTCGGCTCGCGCCGACTGCAACGCAAACCGAAGATCCGCTTCATGGCTGATTCTCCCATTCATTCCCGTTTGGAGAACCGCTTCGGCGCCATGGACGGAAACGTGACCCACGAATCCATTCTCGCAACACAATGCGTCCACCAACACGGCTTCCACGCAGCCTTCCAACAAGCGGGTCAGTTCCAGCGCATGGGGTAACTCCATCACTTGAATGTCCTTGGGCAAGCGAAGTTGGCGCAGTTCCTCGGCAATACGCGGCCCAACGCCATCGTCACCGTGCAAGGAGTTGCCGAAACAGAACACGCGCCGCGCCAAAGTTAAACTCCAAAGCGGACTCGACTACCGGAATCGAGGAAATGAACGGTGCAGACCAGGCAGGGATCGTGAGAGCGGATGACATGGCCGATTTCCAGCGGATCCTCGGGATCGGTCACCGGAACCCCGATGAGGCTTTCTTCCCAGTGCCCGCGAACGCCGTTGCTGTCGCGGGGCGATGCGTTCCAACTGGTCGGGGTGATAATTTGATAGCGATCAAAAACGCCGTTGCGAATACTGACCCAGTGCCCCAGCGCGCCACGGGCGGCGGTCAACATCCCCGCGCCTTGTCCATCTCTTTCCATATCTCGCAGCGCCGGGACGCTATGCGGCTCGTCGCTTCGCGCCGCCAATTGGTTGAGGGTCTGGCGCAGGAACAGCAGCAGTTTTGTCATGCGCCGCACTCGCGCCAGTTGGCGCAACCACGCACTGCCTCCCTCGCGACGATAAAGGTCTGTAATCAGCGGATCGCCGTCCACCAGCAGATCAGCGAGCGGACCGGTTTGCATCGCCACGCCACCGTAGCGGGGGGCCTTGGCCCACGAGTACCGGTCGCTGGCCGGCTGGTAATCCGGCACGGTCTCCCCATCAAAAGGGTGTTTACCGCCTGGATATGGACGGAACCAGGAGTGGCGCACATGCTCGCTAATCTCGGCCGGTTCCAAAGGAACCGCCGGGTATCGGTCTCCAAACAGCGCGCCAGGAGCCATCCAGTGGGTCTGGCCGTGGGTCGGTTCAGGCAAAATGAAGGCGCCGTAAGAAAGCATGTGCGCGGAACCGAAACCCATGGCCGACAGGCCGGCGAAGCGGGCTGCCTGTGAGAGCAGCGCCAGGGCCGCAGCCGGTCGTTCCATCACCCATTCTTCAAATTCATCGCCATGGGCGAGCGCCAGCCAGGCCTCAAGGTCACCGCCGAGAATGCGCTGCTCCACCCAGCGCGTGATCTCGGCAATGATGCTTTGACCGTCGACAATTCGACGTATTGTTGCTTTAACCGTTACGCCACCCGGCACCATGTGAGAGGAGTGCGGCCACTGCCCGGCAAACAGCGCTACGATTTCGGTGACGCGCCGGGAATAGCGCAGGGTTTCCAGATACATCCATCCTTGGAAGGGGGTAAACGCCGCGATGACTGCATCCCGCACCGGCAGATCAGCATAACGGACATGACAGAAATCCGGCGTAAAAAACAGAAAGGTCTGGCGTAGATCACTTTGGATGATTTCCGCCATAAGAGTGGCATTGCGGATATGCACGGCGTTCGTGGGTGGAGCGACCTCCCAAGCCTGTTCCAGGGCGCAGACGGCGGCGTAAAGCTGGGCTGTGCTACAGATCCCGCAGATGCGGGGGGTAATCACCAGTGCGTCCAGGGGGGAGCGAGCGATCATAATCTGCTCGAAGCCCCGGTAGGTGGTCCCCACGCAGCGCGCGTCGGCCACCTGCCCGTCCTCGGTCTCTACCTGGAAGGTCAGATCCCCTTCCACTCGGTTCAAGTCGAGATCAAGGGTGTATCGCGCCATGGTTCAAGGCTCCATCTCACGGCGGATCAACCGTTCTGGCGCCGCTTCCCGGGCCAGGTCCTTATAGGCCATATAATGGGATCGCTGCACGCCAAGAGGAAGCCGCAGGGGAATATGGCCGATCTTCTCGGTCAGAAACAGGGCGCCTTCCCGTGGAAACTGAGGCGACGTACAGCCGAAGCACGGCACGCCCGCCCGAGTTTTGCTGCTGCGGCCATTCCACAATTCCTGATTGCAGGTCGCCAACGTCAGTGGCCCCTGACATCCGACATTAAAAAACATACAGCCTTGACCGCCCAAGGTCACATCCTCAAGATCGTATTCGTGATATTCGTTGCGGGTGCAGCCCTGATGGACTGTGGTGGTGAAAAAAACGGAAGGGCGTTGCCATTCATCCAGCGTCACCGGCAAGCCACGGAGCAGGAACGCTAGAAATTTGGTAATGGCGTTCGGGTGGGTGGGGCAACCGGCCAGATTGATCACAGGGAATCCGCTCCTGCTCCGCCACGTAGAAGGCAACAGACCGCCTGGAGAATCCTTGTCGAACTGCATGCCCAGACAGTCGGCAGGATTGGGCGCCGCCGCATGAACGCCGCCATAGGCGGCGCAGGTCCCTACTGCCAGGACGTAGGTAGCCGTCTCGGCCAGTTCTGCGATGACGTCCTTCTTGCCCCGACCTCTCAGCGGATCCCATAACCCGGTATTTCTCGGACCCGTGATCAGACTGCCTTCGACACAAAGAATGTCCAGCGTAGTCTGGCCGCTGGTGATCGCAGTAATCATTCGCTCCAGACGCCGCGTCGAGCCTACGGATAACGAAGGTTGCCAGAGCAACTCAAGCCCCTCCTCAACAAGCTGCTCTAGGGGTGGGTTGTCGGCGCACAGCAACGACAGGGTGTCACCGCCGCAGGCTCCCGCCTGCATCCATAACAATCGCATGGAACCCCTCCTTTTCTGTACAAGACGGCGGCTCCGTCGAATTGGGATTTCCTTGGAAACAATGACAATAACTACAGTGCAACACCCTATTACTGTCAAGTCGGTGGGAATAAAATAGGAGAGAATTGCAATGCGTCCGGCATCAAACGGACCCATAGCTTAGAAGGGCGGTCCTGGGACAATCCTGCAAACGGCTGAAGGCGGAATCCAAAGGCCAGGTGTGGATAGAAACCCGGTCGCGCACCCAGTGAGGCCCCTTTCAATCCCTGCATATCGCCTCCGCATCCTTAATGTCCCGCATAGGACGATAAACCCGATGATCGCTCACTAATTCCCGAATTGCGGCGTCCGTTTCTGCATCGTTGCGGCGATGGCTTCACGGGTGTCATCCGACAACAGCAGGGCGGCGTTCCAAGTAGCGACGTACTCCAAGCCATCTGCCACGTTATGATCCCGTCCGTAGTTCAACACCTGCTTGATTCCACGCACCGTCAGCGGCGATTTGGTGGCAATGCGGGCGGCGATAGCCTGCACCCCTTCCCGCAATTGCGCGGCATCGGCGAACACCCGGTTTACCAGCCCCATTGCTTGTGCTTCAGCGGCATCCAATGAGCGGGCAGTGAACGCCAGTTCGCGCAGCCGGCCTCCGCCGATCAGATAGGGCAGGCGTTGCAGGCTGCCGACATCGGCCACGATAGCGAAATCCACCTCCTTGAGCGAGAACGCGGCATCGGCGGTGGCATAGCGCATGTCGCACGCCGCGATCAGGTCCAGGCCGCCGCCGATGCACCGCCCGTGAATCGCGGCTAAGACCGGCTTGCGGCAGCTTTCCAGGGTGGTGAATGCGGCTTGCAATTCCATGATAGTCCGCCGTAACTGCTCCTCTTTGCGGCCCGGCCCCAGCGTATCAACCGTACTGAGTACTTCACCCATCAACTCAAAATCAATCCCGGCGCAGAAATGCCGGCCCGCGCCGCTCAATACTGCTACCCGCACTTCAGGCGTATCGTCCACCCAATGAAACGCAGCGCTGATCTCGTGCCACAGCGTCCCATTCAGGGCATTTGCCTTGTCGGGTCGGTTAAGTTCGATCTGGGCGATATGATCGGCCAGGGTGAGGTTCAGACAGGTGAATTCCAGCATGACCGCTCTCCAAGGGTGTAAACCACGCTCAGAATACCGTTCGTCATCATGCCGATCATGCCAAAAGTGGTTAATGCGATGAGTCGTACTACACTGTGAAATTGCTCTTGCGACCCACTGCCAGCCAGAATTTTTAGCATCGGGATTTTCGCTTCGGGTTCAAAAACCGTTCGGGATTCGACCGGTGCAGGGCAAACCGATAGAGCGAAATTCTGATACGACATGCTGCGCTGATCGAACCGATGGTGGCAACCCGCCGGATGAGGGGCAGCCCGGCCAGCGAATTGCGGCAATTGATGGGTTTTTTCAAACGGGGCGATATGGGATTATCGCGCCACGCCGACGTTTGACGACTGATGCCGTGCGCGCCCTGCCACCCCACTGCTTATGGAGATTCTAAATCATGGGTAACGACGTCGCCGAATCGGATCCTCTGGTTCTGACTGAAAAAGATCTGCTGGATATGTCGGATGCAGATTATATGAATCCGGCTCAGCTCAACTTTTTTCGCCAGCGGCTAACCGTCATGAAACGCGAGTTGATGGAAAACGCCGAAGTCACCGGCGCCCATCTGCGCGCCACCGAAGTGGCGGCCGATCCGGTGGATCGCGCCACGCTGGAAGAAGAACACGCGCTCGAATTGCGAGTGCGTGATCGGGAACGCAAACTGCTGAAAAAAATCGACTCTACCTTGCGACAGCTTGATGATGGTACGTATGGCTATTGCGAGGAAACCGGTGAACCGATTGGTCTTAAACGGCTGCTGGCGCGTCCGACCGCAACCTTGTCGCTGGAAGCCCAGGAACGACGGGAAAACTTGCAACGGGTACAGCGGGAGTAAGGGCGATGGAGATCTTTCCTGCGATGACCGTGCTTCCGCTGCGTTAGGGTGGTGCCGACCATGCGGGATCATCACCGATCAGATGCAAACTTGAAGCGCGTAATGAACAGCACATTGACCGCAGGAGCGGCCTTCAGGCCGCGATGGTCGCGGGCTAAAGCCCGCTCCTACGGCATCGGTCGAAAACGGATAGGTGGCAAGCCATGCGGGATTACCTGATCGCGCCTTCGATTCTCTCTGCTGACTTCGCCCGGCTCGGCGCGGAAGTGGATGCCGTGCTGGCGGCAGGTGCGGATCTGGTTCATTTCGACGTGATGGACAATCACTATGTTCCTAACCTGACCGTCGGGCCGCTGGTCTGTGAGGCGTTGCGCAAGCACGGCGTCATCGCGCCCATCGACGCGCATCTGATGGTCAAACCGGTGGATCGGATCATTCCCGATTTCGCCGCTGCGGGCGCTACCTACATCACCTTTCACCCGGAAGCCAGCGAGCACATCGACCGCAGCCTGCAACTGATTCGTGATTGCGGTTGCCAATCCGGGCTAGTGTTCAACCCCGCCACTCCGCTGGATTGCCTGCGCTATGTCATGGATAAGGTGGATATGGTGCTGTTGATGTCGGTTAATCCCGGTTTTGGCGGCCAGAGTTTCATCAACGTCACGCTCAGCAAGCTGCGTGAGGTGCGGCGGTTGATTGACGAGAGTGGTTATCCGATCCGGCTGGAAGTGGACGGCGGGGTCAAGCTCGACAACATCCGCCGGATCGCCGAAGCCGGCGCTGATACCTTTGTGGCCGGTTCGGCCATCTTCAACACTCCCGACTATCGGGCCACCATTGCGGCCCTGCGCGCCGAACTGGCTCAGGTGAATGGCTAACTCATGTTTGAAAATGTAACGGCGATCTTTTTTGATTTGGATGGCACTCTGGTGGACAGCGCTCCCGACTTGACCGCCGCTGTGAATATCATGCTCCGGCAACTGGATTTGCCGGCGTGCGAAGAGACTCAGGTGCGAAATTGGGTTGGCAACGGCATGGATAATCTGATCCGCCGCGCCCTGACCAGTGATATGGCCGGACAGGCCGAACCCGAATTGTTCAGCCGCGCCAAGCCATTGTACAAAGCGGCTTACGCCGAGAATGTCAGCGTCCACAGCGACCTCTATGCCGGTGTCCGCGCCGGATTAGCCACGCTGCACGCCGCCGGCTGGCCCATGGCTTGCGTGACCAACAAACCGGTCGAATTCGCGCTACCGCTGCTGGAGCAAATGGGTATCAGCCACTTTTTCGCCACCGTGGTCGGCGGCGAATGTATCGCCCATCCCAAGCCCGCGCCCGATGCGCTGCTGCTCAGCGCCGAGCGGCTGGGGATATCGATCCATCGTGGCTTGATGGTCGGCGATTCGCTCAACGATGTGGGCGCCGCCCGTAACGCCGGTTGCCCCGTCGTGTGCGTACCTTACGGTTACAACCACAGCCAGGATATTCGCGACGCCCAACCGGATGCCGTAATTGCCTCGATTGCTGATCTGCCGGCCCTGTTGGGCAAGGCCGCCTGATGCAGCGGCAACCGGCCCCGGATTTTCGATGGCGGCGCTGAATGTGACGCTGCACCGACTCGTGCCGTTTTCCGTCTCCGCTGCTCAAGGCTGTTGGTCCTTTTATGAATCCGAACGATTTTCAACATCTGGTTGATCAAGGTTTCAACCGCATTCCGGTCGCCCGCGAAGTGCTGGCTGATCTCGATACTCCCCTCAGCACCTACCTTAAATTGGCCGACGCGCCCTACAGCTATTTGCTGGAATCGGTGCAGGGCGGCGAAAAGTGGGGTCGCTATTCCATCATCGGCCTGCCCTGCCGCAAGATTATTCGGGTGCGCGGCCACCGCATTACAGTCGAACACACCGGCGAGATCGTGGAGGCACTGGACTGTCCCGACCCGCTGGCCTGGATTCAGGAGTTTCAACACCGTTACCGGGTGCCCATCACCGGCGCCGGCTTGCCGCGCTTCATCGGCGGGCTAGTCGGCTATTTCGGCTATGACACCATCCGCTATATCGAACCCCGGCTGGCGCAGTGCCCCAACCCTGATCCGTTGGACAATCCTGACATCCTGCTGCTGGTATCTGAGGATGTGGTGGTGTTCGACAATCTGGCCGGGCGGCTCTATCTGATTACGCTGGTGGATCCGGCGGTGGAACGCGCCTACGCCCGCGCCCAGCAACGGCTGAATGAGTGGGTCGAACGGTTGCGGGCGGGTCGCTCGCTCTATGCGCCGAAAGATCCCCACCCAACGACGGCGAGCACCATCGAGTTCGTCTCTGGCTTTACCCAACCGGCGTATGAACAGGCAATTGAGCGGATCAAGGATTATATATTGGCCGGCGACTGTATGCAGGTGGTGCCGTCACAACGATTGAGCGCACCATTCCGGGCCGCACCGCTGGATCTCTACCGGGCGCTGCGCGGCCTGAATCCATCGCCTTATATGTACTTTTTCCATCTGGGTGATTTTCATATCGTCGGCTCCTCGCCGGAAATCCTGACCCGATTGGAAGACGGACTGTTGACCGTTCGCCCCATCGCCGGCACCCGTCAACGCGGCGCAACCGAGGAGCAGGATCAGGCGCTGGAAGCGGAATTACTGGCCGATCCCAAGGAACTGGCCGAGCATCTGATGCTGATCGATCTCGGACGCAACGATGTAGGCCGGGTCAGCGAAATCGGCAGTGTGCGCTTGACCGAGAAAATGGTGGTCGAGCGTTATTCGCATGTCATGCACATCGTTTCCAATGTCACCGGACGGTTGCGACCTGGACTAACCGCAATCGACGCGCTGCGCGCCACCTTCCCGGCGGGCACCGTCAGCGGCGCACCCAAGATTCGGGCGATGGAGATCATTGACGAACTGGAGCCGGTCAAACGCGGTATTTACGCCGGTGCCGTCGGCTATCTGTCCTGGTCTGGCAATATGGATACCGCTATCGCGATTCGCACCGCTGTTCTTAAGGACGGAATGCTGCATATTCAGGCGGGGGGCGGGGTCGTGGCAGACTCTGTTCCAGAGAAGGAATGGGAGGAAACCATGAACAAGGGCCGGGCCTTGTTCCGGGCAGCGGCGTTAGCAGAGCGGGGCTTGGACGAACCGAGAACGGTTGGAGAATAATTAACGTAGCGTAATTGCGGAGGTGACACTATGGAAATGCTGTTGTTGTGGATTGGCCGACTGGCCGGTTTGGTGGGCGTAGTCGCATGCCTGATCGCCATTGGGGCGCGGCTGGGGGGCGCGTTCTGGATTGCCGGGTTCCAGGTTGGGACGCTGCTTCAGGCGGGTATCGCCGCGATGGTACTCGGCTGCCTGGCTCACCTCGTGGTTTTGACTCTGCGTTCAGCAGGTGGCGGCTGAACCTGACGTCATTGGCTCGACCACCAGTTCACGCAACACCGTGGTGGCGTAAGCGCCGGCGGGCAACCGGAAACTGATTATGGCGGTACCGGGTTCGGGAAACTCCAGCGTCGCCTCCGGTACCGCCAGCCGCAGCGCCCGCCGTTCCTGCGCCAGTCCCGCTGCCGCCAATCCGTCGCGGAATACCGGCAAAGTCGCTGCGACTGCCTCCTCCAGTTCTCGCACCGCGCCACTGCTGCGCAACTCGCCGGCACCCCACAAGGGGCCGGTCGGATGAACATCGAAGGTGGCGACCCGCTGCTGAAGGGTTTCATCCACTTCGGTAGCAGCAAAAATGCTGTGACTGCCCGCCAGCATCAACACCTCGCCGGGCAGCGCCCGATTCCAGCTTTGATCGTGGACTCGCCGCGCCAGCACCGCGTTAAACAGTTCGGAGCGGGCAGCCGATAGATACAGGCCGCGCCGATGGCGGTCGCGCACCTTTTCCCGCCCGCTCAGCATCGCCGCCGCTCGTTCCAGATTGCCGCCCTCGCGTCCGAAGCGCTGCTCGCCGAAATAGTGAGGGACACCGTGGGTGGCGATGAGATTCAGCCGGTTTTCGAGTTCGGTCAGATCGCCGTCCAGTTCGCGGATCACGATGCGAAAGGCATTGCCACTCAAAGCGCCGCGCCGCAATTTACGCGAATGACGCACTGCCTTAAGTACGGTGAAATCGGGATCATCGCCCACAGTCCAATCCGGTTCTGCCCGACCGGGCAAGTGAACTGAAAACCATTGCTCGGTAACGGCGTGACGATCTTTCAGTCCGGCGTAACTCACCGCGCTGGGCGCAACCCCCGCCCGTTCCGCCAAGCGTTTTGCGACCCATTCGGTATTAGCGCCGCGTTTGCGCACCCACAACCAGGCATGTTCACCCGCACCGTCCAAGCTGAAATCCAGTTCTTCGCGAACCTGAAAGTCTTCAGGAGTGGTACGTAACCGACCCATCAAGCGCGGCTGGCCGTGGGCGTAGGGCAAGGAGATTATGGGGTCAACATCAGTCATTTTGGGTGGTTTCCACAGAGCTCAGGATTGAGTCGCGCCGGTTTGCTGTATGGCTATGCTACGCTTTTGCTCGCGTTGAATTTCTTCAGGAGATGAACCATGTCCCAACCTGCGTCCCGCCTCAGCTTTAGTTTCGATGATTACCTGACCTGGGAACAGTGCCAAGCGCAGCGCCATGAATTCGTGTGCGGTGAAGTGTTCGCCATGGCCGGCGGCAGTGATCTGCACAACGAAGTTGCCGGCAATCTTTATGTAATGTTGCGCCAGCACCTGCGCGGCAGTCCGTGCCGAGTGTACATGGCTGATGTCAAGGTTCGAGTGGAGACGGCGGATTGCAGCTTCTACCCCGACGTGCTGGTGACTCGCGCCGAGCATGACCGCGCCGACCGCTACGTCAAGCGTTCCCCGCTGCTGGTGGTCGAGGTATTGTCGCCAACGACCGCCACCTTCGATCTGGGTGAAAAATTTGCGGCCTACCGGCAACTCGACAGCCTGCAAGAATGTGTACTGGTGGATCCGGAGCGGGTTCGGGTTCAAATCTACCGGCGGCGGGACAATCAATGGATCGTGGATAGCGCCGGTCCCGGCCAGCGGCTGCGCTTGGAGAGCATTGACCTGGAATGCCCGGTGGAAGCGGTTTACGAAGATCTGAGCGAACCATCTGCGGTCGGGATGGCGGAAGAACAGGAACGGCGGCCATAGCCCGCGCAGCGCCGCAGCGTCAAACCAGCAGTGCTACGGCATGAACCGCGATCCCCTCGCCGCGCCCGATGTAGCCCAAGCGTTCGGTGGTGGTCGCTTTGACGTTGACCTGTTCCGGGGCGATGCCCAAATCGGCGGCGATCTGTTCGCGCATGGCGGCAATGTGCGGAGCCATTTTGGGCACTTGGGCGATGATCGTGGCGTCCACGTTTCCAACCGTCAGCCCTTGGTTTTGCAGCAGCACGACCACCCGTCGCAGCAAAATCCGGCTGTCAATCCCTTTGAATTCGGCGCTGCTATCGGGAAAATGCTGGCCGATGTCGCCCAATCCCGCCGCGCCCAACAACGCATCGCAGAGTGCATGCAGCAGCACATCGCCATCAGAGTGAGCGATCAAGCCGTGGCTATGCGGAATGCGAACGCCGCCCAAGGTGATGAACGCGCCGGGGCCGAAGGCGTGAACGTCGAAACCGTGACCGATGTGCATGGTGATCCTCCCGCCAAAGCAATTTTCCAGTGGCTTAACCGGCAGTCCGGTGCTTCAGATAAAACTCCGCCAGCGCCAAATCCTCCGGTCGGGTGATTTTCAAATTATCCGCCCGGCCTTCGACCAGCCGGGGTGCAAAGCCCGCCGCTTCCATCGCCGCCGCTTCATCGGTGACCAGCAGCCCACGCGCCAACGCTGCGGTGATCGCGTCGTACAACAGCCCCAGCCGAAACATCTGCGGGGTTAGCGCGTGCCAAAGCTGCGAGCGGTCTACCGTCGCCGCGACCCGCCCGGCGAAATCCGCCTGTTTCAAGGTGTCGCGAACCGGAACGGCCAGCAGTCCGCCCACCGGATCGGCGACCAGTTCGTTCAGCAATCGATCCAAGTCTGCCACTGTCAGACAGGGCCGGGCGGCATCATGGACCAGCACCCAATCATCCGGGGCGACCCATTCCCGCAGCACCTCCAACCCGTTGATCACTGAATGACAGCGTTCTGCGCCGCCAATGACGACTCGCAGGGGCTTGTCGGTTGTGAGTTCGGCGGCGACTTCTGACCACTGTTCATCTTCAGCACCGATCACGACCACGACGCCATCAATGCGCGGATGATGTAGCAGCGTGTCCAGCGTGTAGGCGATGACCGACCGACCGGCCAAGGACAGATATTGCTTGGGGAGAGCTGAACCCATGCGCTTGCCAACACCCGCAGCGGGCACGATGGCCCAGTGGTGGCGGTTATTCACGGCGTTCCGGCATTTCAGCCGCCTCAATAGTGGGTGCGGGCTTGGGTTTGGCCGGTGGAGCCGATGGTTTAGTTGTCGGTTTGGGCGGGGCGAGAGAAGGCTTGGCGGTTGGCGCAAGAGGTTTAACGGCCCCCGGCGGTTTTCGGGCGGGAGTCGCCGATTTACCGGGAGGCACCGCTTTATGAGGAATCAAAGGAGTGACCGGTTGCGGCAACGGCTGTTCGAGCAGTCGGTAAAAAATTTCGTCTGGACGGATCATGCCCATTTCAGCGCGTGCGCGCTCCTCAATCGCCATCAACCCGCTTTTCAGATCCTTGACTTCTGCATCCAATCCCTTATTGCGCTCGGACAGCGCCGCGTTATCGTCCTTTTGCACCTGGATGGCAATCCGCAGGGCACGGGTCTGGCGCATGCCGCCTTCGTCAACCCAGAGGAGATAGTGCAGGAATACCAACACTGCGATCAGCACCGCCGCCAGAATTTGCAAGCTCAAGCGGTGTTCTGTGGGATAAGCCATAAGGGCGCGGGCTAAAAAATTGAGCGCCCGCCCTGCTCTCCGGATCCAGAACGGAGCGGAGCGGCAGGGAAGGCGCGATTCAGGGGTGAAATGACGGCACCAGAACGGTCACCGTCAGGATCTGAGACTCAGCTTGGAAACACGTTGAATGCAGCCTTGCCTGGATAGGTGATGGCAGAACCCAGTTCTTCCTCAATCACCAGCAGCCGGTTGTACTTGGCAACGCGGTCAGAACGGCTGAGCGAGCCGGTCTTGATTTGGCTGGCGGCGGTCGCCACCGCCAGATCGGCAATGGTGGTGTCCTCGGTTTCGCCGGAGCGGTGCGAGGAAATCGAGGTGTAGCCGGCAGCAGCGGCCATGTTGATCGCCGCTAAAGTCTCAGTCAGGGTGCCGATCTGGTTGACCTTGATCAGGATCGAATTAGCAATACCCTGATCAATGCCGCGTTTGAGGATCGAGGTGTTGGTAACAAACAGATCATCGCCGACCAACTGGATTTTCTTGCCCAGCAGGCGAGTCAGTTCCGCCCAGCCATCCCAATCCGACTCGTCCATGCCGTCTTCGATGGAGACGATAGGATAGCGCGCCGCCCAATCGGCCAGCTTGGCGGCGAATTCGGCGGAGGTGAAGGAGCCTTCGCCTTCCAGCACATATTTGCCATTCTTGTAGAACTCGGAACTGGCACAGTCCAGCGCCAGGTAGATGTCCTTACCCGGAACATAGCCCGCCTGTTTGATGGCTTCCATCACCACATCCAGCGCCGCTTCGTTGGACGGCAGGTTGGGCGCAAAACCGCCCTCATCACCAACAGCGGTATTCATGCCCTGCTTCTTCAGCACCGCTTTCAGCGCATGGAACACTTCCGCCCCCCAGCGCAGCGCTTCGCGGAAGCTGGGCGCACCGACCGGCATGATCATAAATTCCTGAATATCTACATTATTATCGGCATGAGCGCCGCCGTTGAGGATATTCATCATCGGCACCGGCAGGGTGTAGGGGCCGGTGGGATTCAGGTATTTGTACAGCGGCACGTCCAGTTCATCAGCAGCGGCGTGGGCGACCGCCAGCGACACCCCCAGCAGGGCATTGGCGCCCAACCGGCTCTTGGTGGGGGTGCCGTCCAGCGCGATGATCTTCTCGTCAATCGCTGCCTGATTGTTGACGGCTTCCACCCCGAGCAGGGCGGCGCGCAATTCGCCATTCACATTGGCGACCGCTTTGAGGACACCCTTGCCTAGATAGCGGCTCTTGTCGCCGTCACGCAGTTCCAGCGCCTCGCGGCTGCCGGTCGAAGCGCCGGACGGCACCATCGCGCTGCCCTTGGCGCCGGATTCCAGCACCACATCGACGCCGATGGTTGGGTTGCCGCGTGAATCGAGAATCTCACGACCTTGAATGGACTTGATTTTTGACATGGTGAACTCCTGATGGGTACGGGTTGAGTGAAGAGTTAAAAGTTGTGGTGCGTTACAGCTCAGCTTCCGGGAAGCCCTGTTGCTTGATCAATGTGTCCAGCGCCTTGAGCGTCGCCAGCAGCGGTTCCATCCGATCCAGCGGCCAGGCATTGGGGCCGTCGCTCAGCGCCCGCTCCGGATCGGGATGAGTTTCCATGAACAGCCCGGAGACGCCTGCCGCCACTGCCACCAGCCCACTGCGGCCCGCGCCAGCACCGGCACAAACTCGCGCTGGCCGCCGGAAACGCGGCCTTGGCCGCCGGGCAGTTGCACCGAGTGGGTAGCGTCAAACACCACCGGACAGCCGGTAGCGCGCATCACCATCAGGGCGCGCATATCGGACACCAGATTATTGTAGCCAAAGGAAACGCCGCGTTCGCAAACCATGATCTGAACATTGCCGGCGATGCGGGCCTTGGCGACCACATTGGCCATGTCCCAGGGTGAAAGAAACTGGCCTTTCTTGATATTGACCGGCTTGCCTTGGCGGACGACGTTCTGGATAAAATCGGTCTGGCGACACAGGAAAGCCGGGGTTTGCAGCACGTCTACCACGGCGGCGACTTCGGCCAGCGGGGTGTATTCGTGGACATCGGTCAGCACCGGAACCCCGATTTGGGCTTTCACTTTTTCCAGGATTTTCAGTCCTTGCTCCAGCCCAGGGCCGCGATAACTGTGGTGTGAAGAGCGATTGGCCTTGTCGAAGGAGGATTTGTAGATGAACGGAAGGCCCAGCCGACCGGTGATCTCCTTGAGCTGACCGGCGGTATCCAGCGCCAGTTGCTCGGATTCAATCACGCAGGGGCCGGCGATCAGGAACAGCGGCCGATCCAGTCCCACCTCAAAACCACAGAGCTTCATCATCGGGCGATGACCTCTTTATGACGTTGCTGGCGCTGCCGGATCGCCGCCTTGACGAAGCCGTGAAAGAGCGGATGACCGGCGCGCGGCGTGGAGGTAAATTCCGGGTGAAACTGGCAGCCCAGAAACCAGGGATGATCGGGCAGCTCAATCATTTCTACCAGTCGGTCGTCCAGCGAATGGCCGGAGAAAGCCATGCCCGCCGCGTGCAGCGGTTCCCGATAGCGGTTATTGAATTCGTAGCGGTGGCGGTGGCGCTCGGTGATAACGTCCTTGCCATAGCTGAGCCGAGCCAGCGAGTCGGCAGCCAACCGGCACGGCTGCGCGCCCAGGCGCATGGAACCACCCAGATCGCTGTTCTCCCGGCGTTGCTGAACGGTGCCGTCCTCATCAGTCCACTCGGTAATCAGCGCGATCACCGGATGCGGGGTGTTCTTGCGGAATTCGGTGCTGTGTGCCCAGGCCAGTCCGGCCACATGGCGGGCGAATTCAATGACCGCGACCTGCATTCCCAGACAAATGCCGAGGTAGGGAAGCGGGCGCTCGCGGGCGAAACGGACGGCGGCGATCTTGCCTTCGATGCCGCGTTCGCCGAAGCCACCCGGCACCAGAATCGCGTCCATTGTTTCCAGGCTGGCGGTGCCCTCACGTTCAATCCGTTCGGAGTCGATGTAGTGGATGTTAACCCGGGTATGGGTGTGGATACCGGCGTGGAGCAACGCTTCATTCAGCGATTTATAGGCGTCGGCCAAGTCCACATATTTGCCCACCATGGCGATGTCCACCGGGTCGGTGGCGGTTTCGATAGACCGCACCACGCGCTCCCAGTCGGCGAGGTTAGCCGGCGGCAGGTTATCCAGTCGCAGCCTGCGCGCCACGATGTCATCTACGCCCTGGGCGTGGAGCAGCAGCGGAATCCGGTAAATGGTGTCGGCGTCGGGGACGTTGATCACGGCCTTGGGTTCGACGTTGGTGAACAGGGCAATCTTGCGGCGTTCCTCGGTCGGGACGGGGCGATCCGAACGGCACAGCAGTATATCGGGCTGAATGCCAATCGAGCGCAGTTCCTTGACCGAGTGTTGGGTCGGTTTAGTCTTGAGTTCGCCGGCGGAAGAAATGTAGGGCACCAGAGTCAGATGGATGAACAGCGAGCGCTCGCGGCCCAGTTCTGATCCCATCTGACGGATGGCTTCCAGAAACGGCAGCGATTCAATGTCGCCGACGGTGCCACCGACTTCGACCAAGGCAATTTCTGCCTCACCTGCGCCGAGCCGGATGCAGCGTTTAATCTCGTCGGTGATGTGCGGGATGACCTGCACCGTGCCGCCGAGGTAGTCGCCGCGCCGTTCCTTGCGGATCACGTTTTCGTAGATGCGGCCGGTGGTGAAGTTGTTGCGGCGGGTCGCGGTCATGCCAACGAAGCGTTCGTAATGACCGAGATCGAGGTCGGTTTCGGCGCCATCGCTGGTGACGAAGACTTCCCCATGCTGAAAGGGACTCATGGTGCCAGGGTCAACATTGATGTAGGGGTCGAGCTTGATCAGGGTGACCTTGAGACCCCGGGCTTCCAGTACCGCCGCCAGCGACGCAGCGGCAATGCCTTTGCCCAGTGAGGACACTACACCGCCGGTAATGAAGATAAATCGAGTCATGCCGAGAAGGGTGTGGGTAGTGAAAGAAGACGCGACACGATACCAGACCGCACCGCCGATAGCGACCCGCCCGCGCTGGCCGGGCGGAGTGGGTCAGCGGATTTTCCGTTGAGATCGCCGATGATGATTTTCATGGCCGCAGTAGCCATTATTCATCGCCCGCCCAAGTTGTCAGAAAATTTTACAGTGGTTTTAGCACCTGTTTCCGTAGATCAACGGGAAGTAGCGGTTCGGCGGCTTTGGATTTGTCAGAAAATTTTACAGTGATTAACTTTATGATTTATCTATAAATTGATAATTTCGAGCGGGTTTTGGCGGGTTTGAGCCGGGTTTACGGTTATCAGGTAGTCTGGAGAATTTTACACTACTAAATTAGTCAACTATTTATAATTTATTGATATTTATATAATTTATATGTTGGTTTTTTTTTTGCATACCGATAAAGCATGAGTCAAGCAAGTTTGCTTAATTGAAAACTAAGGCCAAGCAAGCAAACGCGCTGGATTCAGCCAATCCATCTTTTCCATAAGGGGAAATCACAAATGTTCAAGAAAACTCTTTTTTCATCTGCGGTGCTGGCTGCGACCTTGTCGTTACCGGGCATAGTCAGTGCCACGAATCTAAATCCTTTTAAGACGGTCTTCGACACCGATTTCACTGCTGCTGGTTACGGCGGTATGCGTGATATAGGTACAGGTTCAATAGGCCTGTCTGGAGTTTCCGGCACCATCAGTGAGGCCTATCTCTATTGGCATGGTCCCACTAATGCTAATGCTACCGATACGAATGCCAACGCCAATGTGCTTTTCAATGGTAACAATGTGTCGGGAATCTTCTTGGGCATATCCAGTGACAACTGCTGGGGGTTTTCAAATAGCATGGCCTACCGGGCTGATGTCACTAGCTGGGTAACAGGTAACGGCAATTATTCCCTGGCTAATTTCACCAAGAATAATAATCAAGTCAACGTGAACGGGGCTTCATTAATCGTCTTCTACAAGGATGCAGATACGACCAACAACCGCGATGTCGTGATGTTCGACGGCAACGATTCCAATATCGATAACTCGTTCGATGCGAGCGGCTGGAACATTACTTTGGCGGGCATTAATTATTCCGCTGGCTCAGCGAGTATGCAGCTTCATGTCAGTGATGGGCAGTCCTTCGACGACGATGCGCTGAAAGTCAATGCGAGCACACTCGTCTCTACTGGTCCAATTTTCTCAGGAGATTCCGTACCTAGGGGACTCGGTGGGCCAGATAATGGTGGCTTGTGGGACATCAAGGACTATGACGTCACCAGTTTGCTGAGTCCGGGACTTAATAGTCTTAATTTTACTACCGGAGTAAACAGTGATTGTCTTTCTTGCGTACTGATCGCTATCAGTCTACCCGCAGGTGCTGCCCCCGAACAGCCTGGTCAAGTTCCCGAACCCGCCTCCCTTGCCCTGTTTGGCATCGGTTTGGCCGGTCTGGGCTTCATGCGCCGTCGGCGGACGTAATCGCCGGGATTGTTGAAGCAACGCAAAACGGCGGCCTTCGGGCCGCTTTTTTTCACCCTGCTGCTGATATAAAGTACAATGATGTAACTACAAATTCACGAGTCAATCGTGCGTTTTGAATGGGATGAGGATAAAGCCAACCGAAACCAGAGCAAGCATCATGTGAGCTTTGAGGTGGCGGCTCGCGTGTTTCTCGATCCAAACCGCATCGAAACCTACGACGACCGTGAAAGCTACGGCGAGGACCGCTGGAAAACGGTAGGCTTAATTGAACACCAGTTGCTTGCAGTGGTTTATACCCTGCGTCGACATCACGAAGAAACCATCAGAATCATTTCAGCGAGGTGCGCCGATGAAACGGAAAAAAGAGCCTATCGTCAGTTTCAAACTTGATCCGGGCAATCCTCCGCCATTGACTGCGGAACAGCGGGCAGAGCTGGACGCCTTAGCCCAAAGGCCGGATTCTGAGATTGACTACGCGGACATTCCGCAGAGTACCGCGACCGAGACATGGTGGTTAGCCGTCCGTAGTCCACTCCACAAACCGGTCAAGAAGCAGTTAACCGCCCGCTTGGATGCAGATGTGCTGGCTTGGCTCAAAGTCAAAGGACGCGGCTACCAGTCCAGGATGAATGCGATCCTGCGTAACGCCATGCTCGATGAACTGGACCGAAAATAACGATTTCGCAAAGCGATCAGCGATCCGGTTCCGCTACCGATAGCGACTCCAAAGCCGGTTGCCAACCCACTTCGCCGGGTCCAGCGGCATGATCGGCGGCGATGCCCAACCCCACCACCGCCAGCAACACCTCCTCTCGATACAGCAACGGCAACCGCTCGCGCTGCCACGGCGGAATGCCGGCTTCCTGCAACAGCTTCTTCAATTCCTGGCTATGCAAGCGACCCAGCGGCCGAAAGCGTTCACCGCCTTGACGGAACCGAACGCTGAGCGTCGCTCCAGCCCGCATTTCAGCACGCAAGCCCGCGCCGACCGTTTCCTGCAATTCCAAGGTTCCCAAGCCCGGCAATTTCAGCGGTGGATAGGCTGCATTGGTATCGGGTCGCCAGAGAAAAGTGTGTTGCGGATCGTGCGGAAGCAGCGGTGGCATGGCGTACAGCGTATCGCGATAACGCCGCACTTCGCCGCCGGGCCAGTGAATGCACGGTTGGCGGTCGCCAGCGGCGGTTAGAGCGTCGTGGAGCAGGTGTTGCAACTGGCGGGCGTCCGGTGTCGGTAAGCCGAGCGTTCGCAGCCAGCGCCGCAGCAGATTCCGCTGGCGCAGTTCGCTTAATTCGCGCAAGGCCGGAATGGTGAGAGCATCGGGGCGGGCGGTTGCGACGCGAGCGAGATCGGCGTCGGCTTCCGCGTCCAGCCAATCGGCAGTTTCGGCGCACCAGTGCGCAGAACGGGCCAGAACCCGATTCGCGGCGGGCCAGCGTTCCCGCAGCAGCGGCAAAATGCGATGACGGAGATAGTTACGGTCGAAACCGGTATCGGTATTGCTGGTGTCTTCGATCCAGTGAAGTTGCTGGGCGTGGGCATACGCCAGCAACTCGGCGCGATCCACATTCAGCAACGGACGCCACAACCGACCCTGACCGAGAGGCGCTGCTTCGGGCATCGCCGCCAGTCCGTGCGGTCCCGCGCCGCGCAGCAATTGCAGCAACAGGGTTTCGGCCTGGTCGTCGCGATGGTGGGCAGTGAGCAGGGCGGTATCCGGTTCCAATTCCGCTGCAAGTGCGGCATAGCGGGCCTGACGGGCCGCCGCTTCGGGGCTTGCGCCGGGCGCGGGTTGGGCATTCACCGGGACTACGCGGAACGGGACATTCAAGGCGTGGCAGACGCGGGCGCAATGTTCGCCCCAGACGGCGGACGCGGCGTGCAGCCCATGATCGACGTACATCGCTTCTAAAGTTCGCTTCGGCCTTTGCGCCCGCTGCATCGCCAGCAGGTGCAAGAGGACATGCGAGTCCATGCCACCGCTGTAACCCACGATCAGGCGGCGAACTTGGGGATGGGCGTTCAGGAGCGCAGCTACGCAATCAAGGGATTTTCGCAAGGCGGATGCAGTTCCAAGCGTCGAAATCCACCGGCGCGGGCGGTTGATCGGAGTACAGCATTCCGGCTCCATCGGCCACGCGAGAGGTGGGCCGCTGCCGTATCGGGATTAACCTTGCGCTGTTACCTTCCAACACAATGTTGATCCGGTCGCCCGGTTTGATCCCGAGCGCTTCACGGATGGGTTTGGGAATGACGGTCTGACCTTTGCTTGATAGCACTGTTTGCATCGTCGTCTCCGAGGTAAGACAGGGTGGGTTATTGATGTTTCTGGCGATGGCCCGGAAAACGACGGTGCCAATACCGCCGCTGCCCGCAATAGCTTCCTCGCCGCTGGTCCCGTCAATAATACTGCCGTTAACGGCCTACCCATTGGTGACGCTAGCCTAACGGCTTGGTACAGTGCCAACATCCAGGGTGGCTCCAACAGCTTCGTGATTGCCGCCACAAACTTCAATGATTTTGGAAACGCCGTGCTAACCAAGATTGGCCGAGAGGTTGGCCCCCCCACCATCCCCGAACCCGCCTCTCTCGCCCTGTTCGGCATCGGTCTGGCCGGTCTGGGCTTCGTGCGTCGCCGGCGGGCTTAATCGTAGGCGAGTTTGATGCAATGTGAAACGGCGGCCTTCGGGTCGCCGTTTTTGTTGGGATGCCCACTTACGCCCAAGGAACCGAACCTTCGTAGAGCGTTTCAGGGGCAATGTCGATGTGGCCCGGCCAAGTGACGGTGCCGTAATCCACCCGCGCCAAAGCAAAATAACCCGGATTTTCCAGACGACGAAACACAGGGTAACGGAGATAAGGGCGCATATCGAAGCGCCGTCGTTCACCGCTATTAAAGGTCAGCGCCAACTCGTACCCGGAAAGCGCCTCGACTGAACGAACCTCGATCATCGCGGCTTCCTCAACGCAGGGGATCAATCGGAAATACCGGTTCACCCTTCAAGGCTGAACTGAGATTTTGAGTAGATTTCAAATTTGACCGGCTTGAAGCCAATTGTGGATGTAGCACGGGCATCCTGCCCGTGAACTAAACACGGGCAGGATGCCCGTGCTACGACGAATTCTACAAGTCAAATAGGATTGCTATATCTTGTACTGGCGATCCAACCCGTCGCGAAACCTCGCTCTGTACGCCGCCAAAAGCCGGTATTCACATCCCAACCGGGAGACTCCACCATGATCCTCACTGTCCCGATCACCGATGCCGCCGTTTCCGAATTGACCGCGCTGGCCAAGACTCAAGGCAAAACCACTGAGCAAATCGTGGCTGAATTGATCGAGCGCTATCTCGAAGACGCCGAGGATTTGGCCGACGCGCTGGACGCTTTGCACGATGGTGAAACGCCGATCCCACTGGAACGGGTCAAGGCTGAACTGGGATTTTGAGTAGACTTCAAATTTGACCGGATCGAAGCCCATGAGCGGGGCAAAGCGTCAGCAACCGCTCCAGCCAATCCGCCGCCTCGCTCACCCCGGTTGGCACGACCGGCGGCCTGGCCGGCTGCGCCAGCAACGCCCGCAGCGGTTCCGCCAGATCACCGCTGACCAATTGCTGCCGGCTGATCTTGACGCCGTTGCCGTATTCCAGCAGCCAATGACTCAACCACGGTTCCTCCGGCCAATCATCGCGCTCGACGTACAGCGTCCGCGCTCCGTTACAAGCCGCTTCGGTGAACGCGCCGTAACCGGGCTTGGTGAACAGCACATCGCAGGAGCGGATTAGATCCAGCATCGAACCGTCTTCCGCCATCGCCCAACTGGGCATATCGGGCCGCGCCACCTTCCACGCCGGCGGAGTCAGCCAGCACACCCCCGGCAGTTCCGGCCAATCTTCCAGCGGCGGACGCATATCAAATCCACCCAAAGCCATCAGCACCAGCGTTTCATCGCCCCGCAACCCAAGTCGGCGATTGATCGCCGCCCGCCGATCCTGTCCCAACGCTGCAATCACGCCTAGCGGCTGCGCGTTGCTCAGCTCCGGCATCGGCATACTCGGTGTCGGTTGCAGAAAAACTACGGCGCTGTTGTAGGCGGCCAGCATCGGCGCACGCAATGCCGCCAGATCGGGTTCCGCTGCACAACAGCCGGCCAGAACATCGGCCCAGTTCAGCGAACACAATGCCAGCGCCGGAATACCCAGCCGGGCGGCGGCGGCCAAAGTGAGATACGGCACATCCGCCAGCACAAAATCCGGCGCGGCCTCTCGCAATAAGCGATCTTGCCAAGCCAGCCGCTCCTCCCATTCGGCATGAAACGCCCGATACGCCGCCAGACTCTCGGTAACTTTCACCTCCAGCGCATTCACCATCAGCATCCCGAAATCAGCCGCACCGGCGACAACGGTAAATTCACCGGCAATTCGTTCGCGCAATACGGCTTCCGGCAGAACACTCTGGAGAGTCAGCCGCGCCTCCGGGTAGCGACGGTGCCACTCGTTTAACACCGGCGCGATCTGCGCCAAATGGCCGAAACCATGCCCGGACAGGGCGATATAGCCATGCGAAATTTTGGTCATGCCATCCCGCTCCACATTCCAGCCACTTGAACTCCCCTCAAATACCCATCAGCGACAATTTCATTACCATTTTCCGGTTGTTTGTGTGACCAAAAACTCCTAGACTTAAATACAACAATATGTCTCGCTTAGACAAATAGTGGTTTACATAATACAACTATTATTCATGCGGGATAATGCCGGTTCCGTTTCATCCACCTCCATCGCGAGGGCATCATCATGGCGCAGATGCTTACACCGCACATGCTGAAAGCCGAAAACCAGGCGTTCGCTGGCACCAAAGGCGTCAGTACCGAAAATAAATGCTGTGGCTTCACGCCCGGCTTTCTGGATCGGGAAACCGGGGCGGTGTACTGCTCCTGCTGGGCGGATGGTCGCCCCGCCCCCTTTCACGCCCTGGACGGTCTGCCCGATCACCTGATTCGGGAGCGCGATCCCGGCGGCCATATCACGGCGATCAAGGCGGGCGTCATCGCCGGTTTCATCCGCCAAGGTCATTTTTACACCCGTGAACAGGCGGCGCATTGCCTGGACTAAGCGGGGATCCGGTGGAACGCAGCGTTCAACTGCCGGCATTCCATCGCCGATTATGACCAGCGACTTGCATTTGGAAGCAGCGCGACTATCGTTGTTCAGGAGGTTCGCGGCAAACTGCGAACCACCACCCACAACGCACGGTTTGCGGCTGAAGCTATCAAAACCTTTTCGATGCTATCCAGCCCGGTTCGACTCACCGGGCGTTTCCAAGCTACCCAGCACCCCTCACGGACCCTATCACTATGTCAATCAAAGTCATAGAAAGAAGTACACCAGCAGCCTGGCTGACCGAATTGCCACCTATGGGCATGGATGCCAAAAGCATCTCCGCCGATTTCCGCCGCTATTTCAGCCATACCTTGGGCCGTGATCGGCACACCAAATACGCTCACTACATGTACGAGGCGCTGGTACTCACCTTGCGCGACCGGTTGTGGGAACGCTGGAAGGACACCCGCTATGCCTATGAGGAAGACCGCGGTGTTCGTCGCGCCTACTACCTGTCGATGGAATTCCTGATGGGCCGGGCGCTGAGCAACGCCATGCTTAATCTGGGCGTCACCGAGCCGGTGAGCAAAGCGCTCTATGACATGGGCCTGACTCTGGAAGAACTGACCGAATGTGAGAACGACGCCGGCTTGGGCAATGGCGGTTTAGGGCGACTGGCAGCCTGCTTCATGGACAGTTGCGCCACGCTACGGCTGCCGGTGGTGGGCTATGGCATCCGTTACGCTTACGGCATGTTCCGCCAGCGGATCGAGAACGGCCACCAGATTGAAGAACCGGACCACTGGTTGCGCAGCGGCAATCTGTGGGAACTGGAACGAACCGAGTACACCCAGCGGATCAAATTCGGTGGGCGCACCGAAGGCTTTCTGAAAGCCGATGGCGAAATGGGCTGGCGCTGGCTGGATACCCATGATGTCCTCGCGGTGCCCTACGATCTGCCAATTCCCGGCTATCACAATGGCACGGTGAATACCCTGCGGTTATGGTCGGCGGCGGCGACTGACGAGTTTGACTTCGAGGATTTCAATTCGGGGAGTTATACCGAGGCGGTGGGCGCCAAGAACATGGCGGAAAACATCACCATGGTGCTCTACCCCAATGACGCCACCGAGAGTGGCAAGGAACTGCGGCTGCGCCAGCAATACTTCCTGGCCTCAGCCAGTTTGCAGGACGTACTCCGGCAATGGGTGCGCATTCACGGCGAGGATTTCAGCGAGTTCGCCGCCAAGAACTGCTTCCAGCTCAACGACACTCACCCCAGCATCTCGGTCGCGGAGATGATGCGGTTGCTGATGGATGAACACGGCCTAACCTGGGATCAGTCGTGGGCGATCACCAGCAAGGTCATGGCTTATACCAACCACACCTTGTTGCCGGAAGCACTGGAGCGGTGGCCGGTACGGCTGTTCCGGCAACTGCTGCCCCGGATTCTGGATGTGATCTACGAGATCAATGCCCGCTTTCTGGCCGAAGTCGCCCGGCGCTGGCCCGGCGACATTGAGCGCCAGCGCCGGATGTCGCTGATCGAGGAAGGTTATGAGCAGCAGGTGCGGATGGCCTATCTGGCGATTGTCGGCAGCACTTCGGTTAACGGCGTAGCCGCGCTGCACTCGGAATTGCTCAAGCAGGGCCTGTTCCTCGATTTCTACGAGCTGTGGCCGGAAAAATTCAACAATAAGACCAACGGGGTGACCCAGCGCCGCTGGCTGGCCGGTTGCAATCCGGGGCTGAACGCACTGATCACCGAAACCATCGGTTCGGGCTGGGTTACCCATCTGGATGAACTGAAAAAGCTGGCACCCCTCGCCGACGATGCCAAATTCCAAGCCAAATGGCGGCAGATCAAACTGGACAACAAGGTGCGGTTGGCCAGTCTGGTCGAAGCCGATTGCGGCGTGACCTTCAACACCGCCGCTTTATTCGATGTGCAGGTCAAGCGCATGCACGAATACAAGCGCCAGTTGCTCAACATCCTGCACGTCATCCATTTGTACGACCGGATCAAGCGCGGCGATACCGCGAACTGGACGCCACGCTGTGTGCTGATCGGCGGCAAAGCGGCGCCGGGCTATTACATGGCCAAGCTGATCATCAAGCTGACCTGCAATGTCGCCAAGGTGATCAACAATGATCCCGCAGTCGGCGACAAGCTGAAGATGGCGTTCCTGCCCAACTATCGGGTCTCGGCGATGGAACTCATCTGTCCCGGCACCGACCTGTCCGAGCAAATTTCGACCGCCGGCAAGGAAGCCTCCGGCACCGGCAACATGAAGTTTATGATGAACGGCGCGGTGACGATTGGTACGCTGGACGGCGCCAATATCGAGATTCGCGAGGAATGCGGCGATGAGAATTTCTTCCTGTTCGGCTTGACCGCCCAGGAAGTAGAGGAACGGCGGCAGAGCTACAATCCGGTCGAGATCATCCACAGTGATCCTGACATTGCCCGGGTGATGCAACTGCTGGAAAGCGCGCACTTCAATCAGTTCGAGCAGGGTATTTTCGACCCGATCCTGCATTCGCTGACCAGCCCGCACGATCCATGGCTGACCATTGCTGATTTCCGTGGCTTCATCGACGCTCAACAGCAGGCAGCTCTGGCCTATCAGGATCAGAAACGGTGGACGCGGATGAGCATCCTCAATACCGCCACCAGCGGCAAGTTCTCCACCGACCGCACCATGCTGGAGTACAACGCCGAAATCTGGAAGCTGAATCCGCTGCCGGAAATGCCGCTGGCGGAAGCCAAACCCGCTGCTAAAAGCACCTCTGGCGTAGGCTCAAAGTAAGTTCTTCGAGCTAACCACAGCGCCCTCTCTCCCGCCCAAGGAGTGAGGGCGTTTTTTTATAGTTTAGCAACCCTCTTACGGCATCGGCGGGACCAGCAGGGCCGGATCAATCCGTGCTTCGCGCCAGTTCATTCGCCAATCCAGATGTGGCCCGGTCACCCGACCACTCGCACCCACTGCCGCCACCACCTCGCCCTTGCGCACCTGCTGGCCCACTTTGGCGTGAAGCCGGCTCAGGTGCATCAACGTGGAGCTTAATCGGTAACCGTGATCGATGATCAGTGTGACCCCGGTGTAGTACAGATCCGGTTCGGCCAAGGTCACTATGCCATCGGCTGGAGCGCGCACCGGGGTACCAACTGGGGCGGCGATATCCACCCCGTAATGAGGTTGGCGCGGTTCACCGTTGAGAATGCGTTGGCTGCCATACACTCCGCTGATGCGTCCGGCAACCGGCCAAGCGAAGCCACTGAGGAAATAAGGCTGTGGAATATCCCGGCGCCGTGCTTCGTCTACCCAGGCGTTTTCACGGCGGATGCGATCGAGCAGGAGAGGAGGTGGCGTCACTTTGTCCGGTGGCAAGCCGTCGAGGCGCTGGATGGGGTACTGGCGCTGGGCAATCGCCAGCATCCGATCCTGGCGGAGGCCATCGGGGAACAGCGTACTCAGCCGTGCCTGTAGCGGCGCATCGCGGCCAAAACCAAATACAAAGGCACCATCCGGCGCGACCGGCAACGGTTGTCCATCCAATTCCAGCCGGGTTCCCGGTGCCACTCGACCGATAATCAATCCACCTTGCGTCATCTGCCCTTGCCAGTTCAGTTCGCCTGCGCCGACCCACCCGATCCATAGCAACAGTCCGATCAACCCGATTAATTTCGCCCATCGCCACATCGTCATTCTCTCCCGTTTTCTGTCAATTCATCCCACCCGGACGGGCGCGACCGCCGGGCACCCGCTATAGTAATGGCAAAGCAGAATGTGCGGATTCCCCTGCGGATCTATTGAAATTACCACGACTTTCTGAGGAGGGTGCATGGCCCAGCATTATGATCTCATCGTCATCGGCGGCGGTAGCGGTGGCCTGTCGGCAGCGGAACGGGCGGCTCGTTATGGCGTTCGCTGCGCCCTGATCGAAGCCGGCCGATTGGGTGGCACCTGCGTCAATGTTGGTTGCGTACCCAAGAAAGTCATGTGGTACGCCGCCAACCTGGCGCACGCGCTCGACGATGCCCCCGGCTATGGGTTCCGGCTGGATTATTTCGGCTTCGATTGGCATAAGCTAAAAATCGCCCGTGACCACTTCGTGCGTGATATTAACGAGTGGTATCTGGGCTACCTGGCCGAGGCCGGGGTGACTCTGATTCGCGGCTTTGCTCGATTCACCGATGCTCACACCTTGGAAGTCGGCAGTGAACATTACAGCGCCGATCACATCATTATCGCCACCGGCGGGCGGCCCCAGATTCCCGAATTACCTGGCGCCGAATTTGGCATCACGTCCGATGGCTTTTTCGCCCTGGAGGCATGTCCACCCCGGGTTGCCATTGCCGGTAGTGGCTATATCGCGGTGGAACTGGCAGGAATGCTCCATGCGCTAGGGGCCGAGGTGACCCTGCTGGTGCGCGGCGATCAGGTCTTGCGTCCTTTCGACGCCATGCTGCGTGAACAGTTGATGGAACGGTTGCGCGAAGATGGCATCACGGTGCTGACTCGTACCCAGATTCGCGCCGTAGCGCGGCTGGCCAACGGCACCCTGGGTCTGCACTGCGATGGACAGAACAGCATTCTGTATGCGGAAACACTGCTGTGGGCGATTGGCCGCGATCCCAATACCGAGGCGCTGAATCTGGCGACGACAGGTGTGGCGACTACTTCCAGCGGATCTATCCCCACCGACCCGTATCAGAACACCAACATCTCCGGTATTTACGCTATCGGCGACGTGACCGAGCATTTCCACCTGACTCCGGTGGCTATCGCTGCGGGTCGTCGGCTGGCGGATCGGCTGTTCGGCCAGCAACCGGAACGGCGGCTGCCCTATGAAAATATCGCCAGCGTGGTGTTCAGCCACCCGCCGATTGGCACGGTAGGTTTGACCGAGGATGAAGCCCGGCGACAGCATGGCGACGCAGTGCGCATCTATCAAACCCGGTTCCGTCCGATGTATCACGCCTTTACTGTCCGTCAACCGCAAACGGTGATGAAACTGATTTGTGTAGGCGCGGAAGAGAAGATTGTCGGTTGCCACCTGATTGGCGCGGGCGCGGATGAAATCCTGCAAGGTTTTGCGGTCGCGGTTCGGATGGGTGCAACCAAGCGTGATTTTGATGACACGGTGGCAATTCACCCCACCAGCGCTGAAGAACTGGTAACGATGCGTTAAGGATTGCGAGAACCGTCATGCCGATTCGTCCTTTTGAACACCATGCTCCGCTCATTCATCCTACCGCCTACCTTGACGACACTGCCGTGGTCATTGGCGATGTCGAAATTGGTCAAGACAGTTCCGTGTGGCCGCTATGCGTGATTCGCGGTGATATTCAGAGTATCCGAATTGGCGCTCGCACCAATATTCAGGACGGCACCATTATTCATGTCACTCATGACAGCCGGTTCTGTCCAGGCGGTCAGGCGACCGTCATTGGCAATGATGTCACGGTCGGTCACAAGGTGATTCTGCACGCCTGCGCTATAGAGGATTATTGCCTGATTGGGATGGGCACTATTGTGATGGACAAGGCTGTAGTACAGGCAAGGGTGACGATAGGCGCTGGCAGCGTGGTGCCGCCCGGTAAAGTCCTCGAAAGTGGTTATCTGTACGTTGGCAGTCCGGTCAGGCAAGTCCGCCCATTGAATGACCGGGAATTGGAATTTCTGGAATACTCGGCCCAGAACTACCGGCGATTGAAGGATCGGCATCGGGGATAATTGGCAATTAGGAAGCCGTATAAGAACCAGGACTTTCGCTAAACCGGTAAATTCGTCATACCCGCGAAAGCGGGTATCCAATCTTTTCAGCGGCTTACTGGATTCCCGCCTACGCGGGAATGACGGAAAGCGAAAGTTCTAAGAACTAACATCCGAAGTCCAGCGAAGCCCAGTGACAGCAGGGTCGGCAGCACTCCTAAGTGAGTTGCGGAATTCGGCGTAGCGCGGGTTTCCAGCCCGTCAACGCCTCACGGGTAAGAGATCCGTGCTACATCCACAAAGCCTGTTGTGATGACGTATTCCGGGGAGCGCAACCCCTCTGAGCCGTAGGTTGCACCGAGGCACTGCGCTCCCGGATTAGGCAAATGACCCGGTATCATGTTACATTCAGCGCCGAGTTTGTCGCGGTGCGATCCGGTTCGCGCCCCGAGGTTCCAGCCGTTCCTCCCGGAATTGTCATCAGCGGTTCATCCAACCCCTGTCCCTCCAGCAAACCCGCCGTGGTTCGCCCCTGTCGGGGCTCCCCGATGACCCCAATTCACTCGTTCTGCCTGGACCGGTTCCATGCGCCCCGCATGGGCAGGCGGATTCAGGAGCTTACATGCCATTTGCTATCCTCGGCCTGGCCGATGACTTGGTGCGCGCCGTTGCCGCCCAAGGCTATACCACGCCTACCCCGATTCAAGCGCAAGCCATTCCCGTGATTCTGGCCGGACGCGATCTGCTCGCCGCTGCCCAGACCGGCACCGGCAAAACCGCCGCCTTCACCTTGCCGCTGTTACAGCGCCTGGACATTCGCCGCGAAGGCCGGTTGTTACCGCCCGGTCGGCCGCGTGCGCTGGTAGTCACCCCCACCCGTGAGCTGGCCGCCCAGATCGTTGAGAGCGTTCGCGTCTATGGCCGCCACCTCGCCCCCCGCACTGCGTTGCTGGTCGGCGGCGTCAGCATGAAACCGCAGTTTGATGCGTTGCGACGCGGCGTCGATGTCCTGGTCGCCACCCCAGGGCGGCTGCTGGACCATATCAGCCAGAAAACGGTTAACCTGTCCAACGTCGAGATTCTGGTGCTGGACGAGGCTGACCGGATGCTGGATCTCGGCTTCCTGCCGGCGATCCGCCGCCTGTTGGCGCTGTTGCCCAAGCGTCGGCAAACCCTGCTGTTTTCGGCGACCTTCGCTGAACCAATTCGCCAACTGTCCGGCGACTTCATGAACGACCCGGCGGTGATTGACGTAGCCCCGCGTAATGCGCCCGCCGATCTGGTGGATCAGCAGGTGCATCCGGTGGATCAGGATCGGAAAGCGGCCCTGCTCAGTCACCTGTTAAGTGCCGGTGAACGTGATGCAACCCTGGTCTTTACCCGTACCAAGCACGGCGCCGACCGATTGAGTCGCCAGCTCGAACGTGATGGCATCCGCACCGCCGCCCTGCATGGCAACAAGAGCCAGTCGGCTCGTACCCGCGCCCTGGATGATTTCAAGCAGGGCCGGATTCAGGTCTTGGTTGCAACCGATATTGCCGCCCGTGGTCTGGACATCGTGCAGTTGCCGCGAGTGGTGAATTACGAATTGCCGCATGTGCCGGAGGACTACGTCCATCGGATTGGGCGCACCGGTCGGGCAGGTTGCACCGGGCTGGCGGTATCGCTGGTCAGTGAAGATGAGACGTCGCGCCTGCACACCATCCAGCGACTGCTGGGCCGCACTCTGCCATCATCCGTGGTCGAAGGTTTTGCACCTAGCCCGGTGCGCCGTTCACCGACAGCGCCAGCGTCGGCGGCTCCCGGTGCGCGGCGGCACCATCCTCAGCGCGGCTCCTCAAGCGGAGAGCGGTCTGGATCGTCCTCCTCGCGGCGGCCTGCCGGTTCAGGGGGAGCGGCAGGAGACTCCTCCCAGCGGCGCACCTATCACCAGACCCGACGGGTCACGACAGCGGGAGGCCGTTAATGAAAACAGTTTTTGTCGGCAATTTGCCATCGGATACGACGGAACAGGAAGTCACCGAGATGTTCGCAGCGTATGGGCGGGTCCATGGACTTCGGCTGACGCAGGACGTGTTTACCGGCGCCTGTCGTGGCTTTGGCTTCGTCAAGATGGAGGGCCATGAGGCCCGCGCCGCGATTGGTGCGCTCAATGGCCGCGAATTGCGTGGTCAGCGGCTGAAAGTGAACGAGGAACGCGCACCGACTGACCGAGGCGGCGGTCGCCATCGCCGTTAGTTATTCGTCCAACGCGGGAAACGAGCGAGGCGTGTGAGCGACTACGTTGAATCTGCCGCCCCGGCCTCGCTCAGCTTTTCCGCCAGCCGCCGGGCGCCCGAATAGTCGGGCTTGCCGGAACCCAGTAGCGGAATCTCGCGCACCACGATGACCTGCCGGGGAAGATGCAACTCACTCAGTCCGGCACGGTGAGTGGCGGCAATCAATTCCTGGCGGTCAGCATCCCGGTGGGTCGTCAGCAACACGATACTCTCACCCTTCACCGGGTCCGGCAGGTTGAGCGCGGTGTGCTGGTCTTCCGGCCAGCAGTCAGCGGCCAGTTGCTCGACCGTCGTCAGTGAAATCATCTCGCCGCCGATTTTGGCGAAGCGCTTGGCCCGACCGAGCAGGGTGATGAACCCGTCGCTGTCGATGCGGACGATATCGCCGGTGTCGTGCCAACCCAACCCGCGCTGGGTCTGCGGCGGAATTACGCACCCCGGTTGCTCGGACCGCAGATAACCCGCCATCACATTCGCCCCCCGTACACACAGCAGCCCGCCCTCGACGATGCCGGCGACCGGCTCCAAATAGTAGTCCAGCCCTGGTGCCAGTTTACCCACGGTGCCACTGCGATGGTGGCGGCGGCTGTTGGTTGCCACCACCGGGCTGGCCTCAGTCAGACCATAGCCTTCGCTGATGCGGAGGCCAAACTTCTCGGCCCACAACCGGCGCGTTTCTTCGCGCAACGGTTCCGCACCCATCACCACCAGTCGCACCCTGAAAAAATCGTAGGGATCGGCGTGCCGCCCGTAGCCCATCAGGAAGGTGTTGGTGCCGAACAGTACTGTGGCGCTGCGCTCGTAGGCCAGTTCCGGGATAAGGTGATAGTGCAGCGGCGAAGGGTAAAGAATGACCCGGGTTCCGAGTAGCAGCGGGGTGAGCGTTGCGGTAGTCAGGCCAAAGGCGTGAAACAGCGGCAGCGGGTTCAAAATCACGTCGCACGGCATGATATCCAGCATCGCCCGCGCCTGGGCGACATTGGCCAGCAAGTTGCGATGGGTTAGCACCACGCCCTTTGGCGCCCGCTCGGAACCGGAAGTGAACAGGATCACCGCCGGATCGTCGCCGCGCACCGCCCCAGCCCAGTGGCGGAAACTGTGTTCCGGAACCAGCGCCTGCGCCAGCCCGCGTAATTTTACCCGCAGCGTGGCCCGTGGCCGCACATCCTCCAGGAACAGCATTTGAAACCGCTCGCTCAACGCGGCGATGGGTGCTTGCAGGTTGGCGGTGACTACGAAGGTCCGTGAGGTACAGATCGTGCGCACTTCAGCGGTGCGGCAGGCGCTAATGAGATCATGAATGCCCGCAGTGAAATTGAGTATCACCGGCACCCGCCCGCGCAAGTGCAACGCCAGAAGGCTAATCACGGCAGCAGCGGCATTCGGCAGCAACAGACCCACGTTGCGTTGGCCGACACAGGTTGCTTCCAGCAATTCCGCCAGGATGAAAGCGCGGGTGAACAGCGCCCGCCAACCCAGCCGTTGCCCTTGTGCGTCTTCGAGAACGATCCCACCGCTGCTGTGCCGCTTCCAGGTTTCCAGCATGGATACCACCAGCGGTTGATCGATCACCGTTCCGGCATACGCCAGTTCGGTCATCCACTCGTCCAGTTGCCGGCCGAGATACTGGCGGCGGGCGCGACCGTTACCGGCGATGGCGGTCAGCCGGCGCGGTGGCAGCAGGGTCAGACGGATGTGCGGCAACATCTGTCGTCGCATCTTGCCGCCCAGGCGTGACAGCAGACTGTATTGCGCACCCTCGATGTAAACCGGCAATAGCGCGGCGTCGGCTTTATCCGCCGCCAGCGCTGGCCCTTCGTAAATTTTCATCAGCGCCCCGGTGACGCTGATCCGACCTTCCGGGAACACCGCCACCCGCTCGCCGGCCTTGAGGTGCTGAATCAGGATTTTCAGATACAGCGGATTGGTCGGATCGATGCTGATATGGCGGGTGATGGCGATGAACGGCTTGATCCACCAATGCCGGGCCATGTGGGTATTGATCACGAAGACCGGCAGATCCGGTAGAAATGCTGCCAGCAACGCTCCATCCAGATAGGACACATGGTTGGCGATGATCAGCAACCGTGGCTCGTGGTGTGGGTAATGTTCCCAGCCGCGCAATTCTACCCGGAACAGCCCGCGAAACAGGTAGCGGGCCAGCCGTTGCAACAGGCGGCGCATGGCTCAGTGCAATCCGTGTTCGCGGGTGGCGGCAAAGTGCACTTCCGGCCAGCGTTCCTGGGTCAGTTGCAGATTGACCCGGCTGGGGGCGATGTAGACCAGTTCGCCGTGATGGTCCAGTGCCAGGTTGTCATGCAGCTTGGTTTTGAATTCCTCAAAGCGCTTGGCGTCAGCGCAACGGACCCAGCGGGCGGTAGTGACATTGATGTTCTCGAAGCCGCACTCGACTCCGTATTCGCCGCGCAGGCGGAAAGCGGCCACGTCAAATTGCAGAATCCCGACCGCGCCCAGAATCAGATCGTTGCTGTTCAACGGTCGAAACAGTTGGGTTGCGCCTTCCTCGCAAAGCTGTTCCAGACCTTTTTGCAGTGCTTTCATTTTCAGTGGATCGCGCAGGCGGGCGCGGCGGAATAACTCCGGGGCGAAGTCGGGAATGCCGGTAAATTGCAGGTCTTCGCCTTGGGTGAAAGTGTCGCCGATGCGGATAGTGCCGTGATTGTGCAGACCGAGAATGTCGCCAGGATAGGCGGCCTCGGCGTGTTCGCGCTCGGCAGCCATGAAGGTCAGGGCGTCGGCGATCTTGATGTCGCGGCCCAGCCGGACATGCCGCGCCTTCATCCCGGGCTGATAGCTGCCGGAACAGACTCGCAGGAAGGCGATGCGGTCACGGTGTTGCGGATCCATGTTCGCCTGAATCTTGAACACGAAGCCGGTGAACGCTTCCTCTTCGGCGGCAATCTCGCGATTGGCGGTAGCATGGGGGCGCGGCAGTGGGGCGTATTCGACGAAGCCATCCAGCATTTCCTGCACCCCAAAGTTGGTCAACGCCGAGCCAAAAAATACCGGAGCCATCCGTCCAGCCAAGTAGTCGTCTACATTGAAGGCATGGCTGGCGCCGCGCACCAGTTCAATTTCCTCACGCAAGGCGTGCGCCCGATCCACACCCAAGACCTGATCAACCTCCGGGCTGTGCAGTCGGTGCAGAAGGTGACCCGTATTGATTCGGCCATCGCGGGACGGGTCGTAAAAGTGGATGAAATCCTGGTCGAGATGGTAGACACCCTTCAATTCCCGGCCCATGCCAATCGGCCAGGTGACCGGCGCACAGCGGATTTTCAGAACATTTTCAACCTCGTCCAGCAGGTCAATCGGCTCGCGGCCATCCCGGTCCAGCTTATTAATGAAAGTGAAAATTGGGGTATCGCGCAAGCGGCAGACTTCCATCAGCTTGATGGTGCGCTCCTCAACGCCCTTGGCGCAGTCAATCACCATCAGCGCCGAATCCACTGCGGTCAGGGTGCGGTAGGTGTCTTCGGAGAAGTCTTCATGGCCGGGGGTATCGAGCAGGTTGATGATGCGGTCGCGATAGGGAAACTGCATCACCGAGGAGGTGACCGAAATGCCGCGCTGCTGCTCCAGTTCCATCCAGTCGCTGGTGGCGTGGCGGGTGGCCTTGCGACCCTTGATGGTGCCGGCTAACTGGATGGCGCCGCCGAACAGTAGCAGTTTTTCAGTCAGTGTGGTCTTGCCGGCATCAGGGTGGGAGATGATAGCGAAAGTGCGCCGGCGCTGGAGTTCATTGAGAAAGGTGGTCATTGCGGGTCGGGGGTCATCGCGGTTGGAAAGGTGCGCGATTTTACCCGATTAGCGATAAAGGTGGATCGATCAGCGTCATCGAAATTGAGAAATAGATATTGAAATAAATAAGTTAGCTTCCCTGAGAACAGATCCTGCCGATTACTGTTCGGCATCCTTTTCGATTGATACGTTGTGGTCCGGCTCGCTGTTGATCAGTGAGTCCGCGTTGCTCGTCGTGGCAGTGGCGGCGGCTTCTGTGGAGGAATGTTGAGCCTGCCCAGAGAAGGTTCGGTTGGCGTTCAAGGCCATGTCGCCACCCCGTGCGCTCGCCGGACACGGCGCAGCCTGGTAGAAAATCCGTCCACTCACCTCGACACACTTGTTCGCCGCCAGCGCCGGTGCGGTGAGTAAGGCCAACAGCAGCATCGTCCAACCTTTATTCTCGTATTTCATGACATTCTCCGATCCGAGTGTTTCTTTTTGTTCTGATGGGTAACCGCAATCCAGCCTTTTGTTTTCAGGACTTTCGCTTTCCGTCATTCCCGCATAGGCGGGAATCCAGTAAGCCGCTGAAAAGCCTGGATACCCGCTTTCGCGGGTATGACGAATTTACGGGTTTAGCGAAAGTCCTGGGAGTGATTATCTGCGCAATGAGCTGCGAAACCCGCGAATTCGTGCTTATCAACCGGCCTAAGCGAAAGTCCTAACTAGGAAAGAACCGGCGAGATCAACGCCTGAAATTGTGGCGGATAACCGACAATGGATGCAGTATTGCCTAAAAACGAGTCACTGACATTGCCCCAGCCGTACTCCGCCAGGACTGCCCGAAACGCGGCCTGCGTGGGATTATCGTTTTCGCCACTGAGGGGTTCAGTCGGAAACAGCGGATTCCCCGGCGACCATAATTCCACGCTGTCGGCGTGTTCCTCGAAGTACCCAAGCGATCAATGCGGCCAATCCGCTGCTCAACCCGCATTGGATTCCATGGCATATCGTAGTTAATCAGCACCCTGGGCACTGGGCTTAAACCACTGGATTTGCCCTTGTGTCGAGTCGTTGGGTGAGTTGTACTGGGGCGATGAAGACGCTGACGATGCCGGTTTGCCCGGCCTGCGGTTCCGGTGACACGGCCGGCCACGGTCACTCCGAGCCTGTTCACAACAGGACCCGAAGCCTCCGCGCCTGCTGCTCTATCCATAAAAACAGAACAGCGGCACTAGGCCGCTGATTGGATTGGTGGAGCGGAAGGGGATCGAACCCTCGACCTTCGCATTGCGAACGCGACGCTCTCCCAACTGAGCTACCGCCCCATGACTTTACGAGGGCGCAAACTATACAATTTTCAATGACCCTTGGCTAGACCTCACGCCGGAAAAATCATGCCTCACATCTCTATTATTCTGCCGGTACTGAACGAGCAAACATCTATCAGTGGCGGACTAAGCCGCTTGCAACCGTTGCGCCAGCAGGATTGTGAATTGATCATAGTAGACGGCGGCAGCCGGGATCAAACCATGGCGCTGGCTAGACCGTTGGCAGATCGGGTGATCGCCAGCCCCAAAGGCCGTGCGGCACAGATGAACGCCGGTGCAGCGCTGGCGCAGAGTCCCCTGCTTTGGTTCCTGCACGCCGACTGCCTGCCTCCACCGGATGCGGCTGGCATCATCCGCGCCGCCTTGAACGACCCGGCCCGACATTGGGGCCGGTTTGATGTGCGCCTGTCCGGGTGTCATCCGCTGCTGCGGATGGTGGAAACCCTGATGAATCTCCGCTCCCGGCTCACCGGCATCGCCACCGGCGACCAGGGAATTTTCGTCCGCCGAGAACTATTCGAACGGGTCGGCGGTTATCCCGCCCTCGCGCTGATGGAAGACATCGCCCTCAGCCGATTGTTAAAGCGGCATGGCTGGCCGGTTTGCTTGCGCCAGCGATTGCAAACGTCCAGCCGGCGCTGGGAGCGTGACGGGATACTTCGCACCATTCTGCTGATGTGGCGACTGCGACTGGCCTATTTCCTTGGCGTCGATCCCAACCATTTGGCCCGGCTTTACTACCGCTGATGAGCAACGCCTACATCTTTCCTAACGCCCGCCTGCTGATCTTCGTCAAGGCGCCGATTCCCGGTCGGGTCAAAACCCGGCTGGCGGGATCATTGGGTACTCGCGGCGCAGCGAAGCTCTATAAAGAACTGTTGCGGCGCACCTTGGCTATGGCTGATGCATCCCGGCTATGCCCGATTGAACTGTGGTGTGCGCCGGATTCGCGGCACGGTTTTTTCGTCGCCTGCCGGCGGAAGTACGGGATCAGATTGCGCCGGCAGTGTACCGGCGATCTGGGTCAGCGAATGAACCATGCTCTGAACCGGACGCTGGCCGAAGGCAATCACGCCGTACTGATCGGCAGTGACTGCATTTCGCTGGGTATCGCGGAGTTGCGCGCCGCATTCGATCTGCTCGCCGCTGGACGGGACGCCGTGATTGGACCGGCGGCGGATGGGGGTTATGTGCTGGTTGGGCTGGGTCAGCGCTGTCCGGCCTTGTTCCGAGGCATCGCCTGGAGTACGCCCACCGTGCTGGCAACGACTCGCCGCCGGTTCAAGCGAGCGGGGGTGGACTGGGCGGAATTGCCGCTCGGCTGGGACGTTGACACCCCTACTGATCTGCGGCATCTGCGCCGAAATACTCGGTGGTATAGCGTTCCGCCCGCAGTTCCGGCGACCAGAAATCCAGCGGCAGCCCTGCCTTCAGCTTGAGCTGGGTCAGGAACATATAGGGGTCGGGCAGGCTTTCCCATACTGCGGGCAAGAAGGTGGCGCGGTAGTTGTTGCAGTGCAGGATCAAACCGTCGATGCCCGGCCGCAATTGCGCCAGCAACTCCTCCTCCGATCCGAAATGCAGCGGCTCCGGTGGCGACAGCACCGAGAGGTGAAGATCCAGACTCGGAAACTCCTCTGGCCGCAGTCGGGGAAAACGCGGATCCTCGAAGGCCGCTGCGTAAGCATGGGCAGCGACATCCTGCACCAGCGGTTGATAGGCGGCGAGCGCGCCGATACAACCACGCAACTGGCCGCCGATTTCCAGAGTCACAAAGGTCGCCCGCAACGGTCGCAAGGCGGCGGGATAGTCGTCCGGATTTACCGCCAGCGCCTGACCCTGGCGCAAACCGTGCTGAATGGAGGCGCGGGCGACATCAAGCAGTGCGGCGCGGCTTGAATTCGAGAGGGATTCAGTGGAAGACATAAGCGCCATATCCTACGACTTGATCGCGGGGGCCGGCGGTATCGCCGGAATTGCGCAGATCAATCGTTTCACCGTGCAGCGCCTTACGCCGTGCGACCCACAGCAAACCGTTGACCGGATTGCGCCCGCAAGCCTGTTCGTAGCCGATGTCCTCGAAACGAAGCGCCTCGATGGCCTGCGAGGTGGCGCTGTCCAATATGTGGGCCGCCTGATAGCCGCGATAGTGGCTAAGGTCGGAACTGATTACAATGAGGGTTTCCGGCCCGCCCCACAGCGCTTCCAGTACCGCACCGACCTCTTGTGGCTGGGCATCGCCGACCACCAGTGGCACCAGCTTGAACTCACTCAGCACCTCTTGCAGGAAGGGTAAATGCACCTCCAGGCTGTGTTCCTGAGCGTGAGCCTGCTCCAGTACACTGACGTTCGGCAGCTTACGCACTTGCTCGACCGCCGCCCGGTCTACTGGAACCTGGCCCAGCGGGGTGGCAAATGCCGCCATGCCGCTCACTGCGATGCCCCGGAAACCGACTCGGTGGCTAGGACCGAGCAGCACGACTCGATGGATCACCTCACGAGCGGTCTTCAGCCGGGCGTAGGCCGACGCCGCGATAGGCCCAGAGTAGATATAACCGGCGTGCGGAACGATGATGGCCTTGGGCGGCGGATCGTCCGCTGGTTCGACCCGGCTCAGAAATTGCCATACCTGCGTATGCAGTTCCTTAGCGTCGGCTGGATAAAACAACCCCGCTACGGCGGGTGTGCGTACTGTGTGCATAACGCCCTCCCGATGAGTTTGCCAACCTGGATGAAGCAGAGAGATTATAGAGCGCAACTTTGTCTAATAGCAGTCAAATAACCATAAATAACAGGGTAACCGGCAATGCTGCCCGCCGAACCTCGAATAATCAAGAGAGCCTTTACCAAGAGGAGGCCGCTTTGAACAAAACCACCGATTTTTATCCTACGAAATACTGGCACCTGCTTGACGATGGCCGGGTTCAGTGCGATGTCTGCCCGCGCTTCTGCAAGCTCCACGAAGGCCAGCAAGGGCTGTGCTTTGTGCGTGGTCGCCACGGCGACCAGATCAGGCTGACCAGTTACGGCCGATCCAGCGGTTTCTGTATCGATCCGATTGAAAAAAAGCCGCTGAATCATTTCCTTCCGGGTACTCCCGTATTGTCATTCGGCACTGCGGGTTGCAATTTGGCCTGCAAGTTTTGCCAAAATTGGGATATGAGTAAATCTCGGGAAATGGATACTTTGGCCGATGAAGCTTCGCCGCTGAAACTGGCGCGGGTAGCCCATGAGTTGGGTTGCCGCAGTATGGCGTATACCTACAATGATCCAGTGATTTTCATGGAATATGCGATGGATGTCGCTATTGCCTGCCGGGAATACGGGATCAAGTCAGTAGCGGTCACCGCCGGTTATATGAGTGATGAACCGCGCCGGGAATTCTTCAGTTACATGGATGCTGCTAATGTAGACCTCAAGGCGTTTAGCGAAGCGTTTTACTGGAAAATTTGCGGAGGCCACTTGCAACCAGTACTGGATACGCTGATCTACCTCAAGCGTGAAACCCAAGTCTGGTTCGAGATTACCACTCTGCTGATTCCCGGCGAGAACGACTCTGACCCCGAACTGGAGGCGCTGACTCAGTGGGTGGTGGAAAATTTGGGGCCAGAAGTGCCAATTCACTTCACTGCTTTTCATCCGGATTGGAAGATGCTGAACCATTCGCCGACTCCACTTTCAACCCTGATCCGGGCGCGGCGAATTGCCATCAAGAATGGCATCCGCTATGCCTACACCGGCAATATGCACGACGAGAAAGGAGGCAGCACCTACTGCCATCAGTGCGGCCAGCTATTGATTGGCCGTGACTGGTACACCCTCGGTGTTTGGAATTTAACTGCTGATGGTTTTTGCAATGCCTGCGGCACTGCCTGCGCTGGAGTATTCGAGGCAAAGCCGGGGACTTGGGGTGCGCGTCGCCGCCCGGTGCGGCTGCGGCAGTATGCCGATTGATGAGCCTTTCCCTGACGCACTGCACTCATCCACGATGCTGAGTTATCGCCACGCCTTCCACGCCGGCAACTATGCCGACGTGTTCAAACACGTCCTGCTGGTGCAATTGATCCGCGCCCTGCAACGCAAAGATAAGCCGTTTTGCCTGCTCGATACTCACGCCGGAGCCGGTCGCTATGATCTGCACTCGGTATCGGCGCAAAAGAATCGTGAATTTGTGGACGGTATTAGCCGCTTGTGGGATCAAACCGGACTGAGTACGGAGCTGGCCGAGTATGTGACCCAGGTGCGGGCACTGAATCCAAATGGAGCGTTGCGTTACTACCCCGGTTCTCCACGCATTGCGCGTAATCTACTCCGTCCTGCTGACCGGCTGGTTCTGACGGAACGGCATCCCACTGATCATGCTACGCTCAAAGCTGAGTTCACCGGTGATCGCCAAGTCGCGGTGCATCATCAGGATGGTTACACGGCACTGAAGGCGTTCCTGCCGCCACCTGAGCGGCGCGGCTTGGTATTCATCGATCCGTCTTTTGAACTCAAGGATGAATTCGACCGGTTGATTGCGGCGGTTCAGCTTATTCATCGGCGCTGGGCGAGCGGTATTATCGCGATTTGGTATCCCATTCTCGACCGTGCGCCCAGTCTGCGCTGGCAACAGACTCTGAAAAATTTGGGGATTCCGGCAATGCTGTGCGCAGAATTGGGACTCTATCCTTATGACACGCCTTTTGGTTTGCACGGTAATGGCATGATGATTATTAACCCGCCGTGGCAATTAGACGAAACCCTAGGCCGTTTACTGCCAGAATTGCTACAAAAGTTGCGCGTTGGCAATGACGGACAAACCCGGTTGGAGTGATAGTTATTCGCCCTCCACCACCACCCGATTCCGTCCTCGTTCCTTGGCTTGATAGAGGGCGGCGTCGGCTCGGATCAACAGCGCCATCGCGTCGGTTGCCTCCGATTCCGCTGCCGCCACCCCGATAGAGACCGTAATGGTGGGCAACTCGCCATCCCGGTAGCGTAAGTGCAATTGCATGATGGCTTGTCGCACTGTATCAAGTCGAGTCCGCGCATCGGCCAGAGACGAACCTGGCATCACCACGGTCAATTCCTCGCCACCGTAGCGACAGGCCATGTCACTGGTGCGCAAGGATTGATGCAGCGCCAGACCCACCTGTTGCAACACCTGATCGCCGGCATCGTGGCCGTAGCCATCGTTGAAGCGCTTGAAATGATCCAGATCCAGCATGGCGACGGCGAGCGGCTCGCCGCTGCGCTGGCAGCGACTCAGTTCGCGCGGCAGGGTTTCGTCGAGATAGCGCCGGTTGAACAGGCCGGTGAGCGGGTCGCGAATCGCCTGTTCCCGCAGCGCCTCCTGCATCCGGTTGCGGTCAGTGATGTCGGTCAGGATCGCGATAAAGCCTCGCACCTGACCCTGTTCGTCACGGCGGTAAGTCCAATCCACCTGCACATCGAAGACGTTGCCATCGATACGACGCTGTTTCGTGTAGTAGGTCGTAGATGGCGGCTGGTCGCGAACCAAAAATTGCGCATAGTTGCACAGAGATCCCTGTTTGGTCTCGTTCGCCAAAAACTCCCAGATGAACCGCCCAACCACACTCTTTCCCTCCCCGCAGCCATATAGATGTTCCAACGCCGGGTTGGCAAAGATCACACGGCCCGTCAGGTCGCTTTCCAGCACCCCGTAGGGCAGCAAATCCACCAGGGTGCGGAATCGGGACTCGCTCTCGCGCATGGCGAATTCGGCCTGCTTGCGGTCGGTGATGTCGCGGGCGAAGCCCACCGTGCCAATGATTCGTCCTTCCAGGCGCACCGGCGCTTTGTAGGTCTCGAACCAGCGGTATGGCTGGTCGGTGTGCTTGATCAGTTCCTCCGCATGCTTCGTCCGGTTGCTGTCCAGCACCTCCCGGTCGTCGGCCTGATAGACCTCGGCCAGATCGGCGGGCCAGGCATCCCGGTCGTTCAGACCGATCAGGGCATCGGACGAGTCGAAGCCGCAGGCGTGTGCATAAAAGACATTAACGGCCAGAAAACGGCTTTCCTGATCCTTCAGCCAGACCATGAACGGGAAGTTGTCGAGCACGGCGCGTTGATATTCCGAATAAATCCGCAGTTTTTCTTCCGCCTGTTTGCGCTCGGTGATAGCGGTGTGCGCGATGACGGCCCCGCCCTCCTCTGTATCCAAGGGGGTTGTCCGCATGATGAACCAGCGTTGTTCATGCGGCGCGTGGCAGGGGTATTCGAGGGTAAAAATCGGCTGCCGGCCAGCCAGCACCGCCTCAATGCCGTCACGGGCGGCCAACGCCTCTTCCAACTGTTCGCCGCTGGCCGCCTGCTGACAGACCGCCAGGTAATTGGTGCCGACACCGGTGCGTTGGGCCGGTTTGCCGGGTTCGGTTTCGTTCGTCAGCGCTAAGCGCCGCCAAGCTTCGTTGACCGCCACGATCACGCCGTCGCCATCCAGCACGGCGATGTTGGCATCAATCGAATCCAGAATGGCGCGCTTGAATTCATCGCTTTGCGCGATCTTGATCAGCGCCTTCTGGAGTTCTTCCGTCCGCGCTTGAACCTGCGCCTCCAGATTTTCCTGAGCCTGTCGCAGAGATGCCACCATCGCGTTGAAGGAAATCGCCAGTTCACCTACCTCGTCGGTGCGATTAACTCGCGCCAAACCGGCGGTCGAACCCTCGGCGGCGATCTGGCGTGCGGTGTGATTCAGAATCAGCAAGGGTTCGGCCAGCCGGTGCGCCAATCGTTGCGACAGCGCCAGGGCCAGCAAAGCCAGGGCCAGCGTCCCCAGGCCGTAGCCCAACAGCAGAGTCTCAAGACCCGTGAGCCGGGTGGAATGCTCGTGGAGGACCAGCGTCAGCCCGGCGGCGGCGAACGGCCCGGCAGCAAACAAGGGGTGGGCGGGCGGCTTGTCGGGTGATTCCGGGTAGGCTCCGGTGGCGAAATCAAGCGTTCCATCAGGAGAACGAAGCATCAGGATCGCGTTCGGTCCCGCCAGATCTTTTTCAGTGACCAGCGCCTGCAAGTCCAGGGTGGCGAGAATATAGCCTTCGGTGTGGCCGGTTCCGGGATAGAACACCGGCTGGAACAGCACCAAGTGCGGTTTTTGTTCGATGGCGACGATGACGGCCTGTGGTTGCTCTGCGTCAATGACGGCCTGGTGTTGCGGTAGATGGGTCAAGCAACCGACCGGGTGCAGTTTCTGCTGAGCCAGCAGCGTCCCCTCGAAATCGCACAGCGCCAAGCTATGGGGTTCGGCAAGGGGAAAGTGGTAATAAGCGAAGAAAGGTAGCAGATAGATGTTGCGCCCCTTGGAATCGAGCAGGGCGGTAGCCACTATAGAATTTTTTGATAGATCCTGGGTGTGACGCACGAAGATATCCACTTTGTTATCCAGGCGCGCCACAATCCGGTCAAGCCGATTTTCAAGCTCGACGCGCTGGTACTGGTGGATGATCCAGAGGGTCGCCGTGAACGATAGGCCGCCAAAGATTAGGCTGATGCTGAGAATCGCTGCAACGGAATAGGCGGCGATGCGGCGCTCCAGCCGGCGATAAATCCAGTCGCGCCCTTGTTGCAGCCAAGTGCCCATAGCCCATCCGCGTTATTTCGAGTCGATGCGGATAATAGCCCCATCCTCGGCGTAGCGCGCCATGAAAACCTCCTGCGGCGATAACGCCTCATGCCGGTCGGAGGTAAAAGGCTGCGGGTAGGTTTTAACCAGACCGGCGTAATCCGTTACTTTTTCCAGCGCGTCGCGAATAGCGCTCCGGTCAGTGGAGCCGGCGATCTGGATGGCGCGCGCCAGGATCTGGACCAGATCGTAGGCGTGAGCAACTCCAACCGGGGACAGGATGCGCCGGGGACTGTCCACGCCATAATGCCGGGCGTCTTGCACCACCCGTTGCGCCACCGGGTCATGGGCGCCGATAAAGGAATAGGTCTGCACCACGGCAAGGTCGACTTCCTTGAGGGCCGGCCCGGCATTCTGAAAGAGATTCCCCCCGGTGATTCCCCAAGCCGCGAAGATCGGCAGGCGCTGCTCTCTTGGTAGCGCTGCGATTTCCTTGATAAAAATAACGCCTTCCCGCTCATTGCTGACAAAGAGCACCCCTTCCGCGCCGGCTTTTCTGAGCGCCTGATATTGATCCAACAGGGAGTTGTCGCCCCAATTAAACCATTGCACATCGACAAGGGTAAATTGGGAATCGGTCTGCCTCAGCGTTTCAGCCGCTTTAAGGTTGCTGCGTCCCCATTCGGTGTTGGGCACGAGTATGCCGATCTTGCGTATGCCGCGCTGCTCGGCATGGCGAATCATGACCTGCACGGCCCAAGTGTCCCGGAGCGACAGGCGAAAAATATAATTCGGTCGGAAATCATGCGCGGTGATGGGATCGGCGGCAGCCCAGGGATCGAGCAGCGGGAGCTTGAGCTGGTGAATATCGGGGATCGCTTCGACCACCACCGGGCTGTACCTGCCGCAGAGTATGGCAACAACATTGGGATCGGCGGCCAATTCATGCAGATTTTTGATAAAGCGCGCCGGTACCGAGTGGTCGTCTTTTTCCACCAGAGCCAGCAGGCGACCGCCTAAAACGCCACCGCCTGCGTTGATTTCGTCCACCGCGATCTGCGCGCCCAAGCGGATCGCTTGCGCCGAGGTGCTGCCAACAACTCCGAACTCGGCGTCGATGCCGATCAGCACCGGCGGGAGATCGGCCCGTGTACCGGTGGCAATGATGAGCAGGAAAAGGCAAAAGAGGGTACGAATGGTCATCATGGGCTTCGCTTCCAAAAAGGCTGCAAATGCGCAAGGGAATGACGAGGAAAATTCACATATCCACCTGCTTTTAGGCCATGAATCCTGCCACCTATGCAGTAGGAGTGCGGCTTGAAGGTCGCTCCTACCATATGGCGTAGCACGGGCTTCCAGCCCGTGAACTGAACACGGGCTGGAAGCCCGTGCTACGCCTCTGGTTCAAACCCTATTGAGAAATGGTATTCCCTTCAACCCCAGAACTTTGGATGCGGCAATGCCGGATTGGCTAGAATCACGACTGCTGCTGAAAATAACGATTCATCTGCACATTACCCTCATTGGGAGAACCTGCTATCAACGCTGATACGATTACCAATCGCACCTTCGCCGAAATAACCATCGGCGAGCAGGCGAGTCTGACCCGTACCCTGAAACCTCGGGACATTCAATTATTCGCCACCCTGTCCGGTGATTTGAATCCGACCCATCTCGATGAAAGTTTCGCCCGCACCCAGCAGGCCGGAAAACTCACCGCGCCCAGCATGTGGGCGGCCAGCCTGACCTCCGGGCTGTTCGGCAGCCAGTTGCCGGGTCCAGGCAGTATCTTTGCCGCCCAGTCGTTTCGCTATCTGCATCCGGTGTATTTGAATGACACCCTGACCCTGACCGCCGAAGTGCGGGAGAAACGGCCAGAAAGCCGGGTGGTGGTATTCGCCTGCACCGCTATCAATCAGCGCAACGAAACCGTAATGGAAGCCACCATCGAGGTGATCGCGCCGGCAGAGAAAATCGTCACGCCCCGACCGGAACTGGCCTCAATGGCGATTCAGACCCATGACAAGTTTAGGCGACTGCTGGAACACTGTACCCCACTGCCCGACGTGATCACCGCTGTCGTTCATCCTTGCGACGAGTCCTCGCTGACCGCTGCGGTAGAGGCCGCAGAAGCCAGCCTGATCGTGCCGATTCTAATCGGGCCGTCAGACAAGATTCGTGCGACGGCGGACCAGTATCAGATCGATATCCGCCGGTTTGAGATCGTGGATGTGCCGCATAGCCACGCCGCCGCCGCCAAAGCGGTGGAACTGGTGCGCAACGGTCAGGCGGAAGTGCTGATGAAGGGCAGCCTGCACACCGATGAACTGATGCACGAGGCGATGCGCGCCGATACCGGGTTGCGCACCGGGAGCCGGGTGAGTCATGTGTTCTGCATGGACGTACCGTCCTACCACAAACTGCTGCTGGTCACCGACGCCGCGATCAATATCTATCCCACCCTCGACGAGAAGCGCGACATTTGTCAAAACGCGATTGATTTGGCGCTGGTGTTGGGGATCAAACAGCCCAAGGTGGCGATTCTGTCGGCGGTGGAAACCATCAGCACCAAAATCGCCTCGACCACCGATGCCGCCTCGCTGTGCAAAATGGCCGACCGCCGGCAGATTACCGGCGGGCTGCTGGATGGACCGCTGGCGTTCGATAACGCCATCAGCAAGGTGGCGGCGACTATCAAGGGGATCAAGTCCGAGGTGGCGGGCGACGCCGACATCCTGCTGGTGCCCGATCTGGAAGCAGGTAACATTCTGGTGAAACAGCTCACGTTCATGGCGCACGCTGACGGCGGAGGCATCGTAGTGGGGATCCGGGTGCCGCTGATCCTCACCAGTCGCGCCGACAACATCCGCATCCGGCTGGCGTCCTGCGCGATTGCGGTGCTGGTTGCTCACGCCCGACGCAGTGGACAGTAGCCAGCGCGATCCACCCACCGGCGCTGAACCGGCCCGGCCACGGCGAGTTCTCGCCATTGGCCGGGCGCCAGATCATCCAGGATCCAGTCACCGATTCGGTGGCGAATTAGCCGCAGGGTCGGATGACCCACCGCAGCGGTCATTCGCCGCACCTGACGGTTACGGCCCTCGCGCAGGGTGATTTCCAGCCAGGTGGTCGGGATCGCCGCCCGCTGACGGATGGGCGGCTCCCGCAGCCACAACCCATCCGGTTCAACGATTTGCCGCGCCTCGGTCGGCAGCGTCGGCCCATCGTTCAACTCGACCCCCCGACGTAATCGCTCCAAGGCGGATTCTTCAGGGATGCCCTCCACTTGTGCCCAATAGGTTTTAGGCTGCTTGTGGCGCGGGTGGCTGAGACGGGCCTGCAACGCGCCATCGTCGGTCAACGCCAGCAGTCCCTCACTGTCGCCATCCAGCCGTCCGGCGACATAAATTCCCGGGATCGGCAGATACGCCGCCAGTGTGGGCCGGCCAGCGGTATCGGTGAATTGGCTAAGCACTCCATACGGTTTGTTGAACAGTACCAGTCGCGCCATCAAAACAGCCTGCCCAGAAGCAGGTACAGCGAAGCATTACTGTCATCGGCCAGTCCGGCTCCCAGATAAAGCGGTCCCAATGGAGTGTCTGCACCCAGAAACAGACTGCCTGCCGGGATCAGCGAATTGAAGGTAACCTCGTCAAGGTTGTTCCAAGCCCCGCCGACTTCCAGCGATCCGCCCGCGTAGAGAGGGATAGTAAATGCCGCCGAGGCTTCGTCCAGCCGGTGCATGTAGATCAACTGCCCGAGGGCGATGTACTGTCCCGAAATCTGACCCATCTGGTAACCCGACAGGTTCAGGAAACCGCCCAGCAGAAATAGATTTTGCGGGCCAGGATCGCCGGACAGCGTACCTGCCAGCCGCAATCGGGGAATCAGTGTGGATTTACCCCAAGTGTAAGGTTTGGAAGCATTCAGGCTGAGAGCCTGAAAATTCTGGTCGGCACCCAGATCTTTCAGCGTGCTGTAGTAGTAGAGGTTGGCGAAATAGCCCGAAGTTGGAAAATTGAGGCTGTCCAAGGTATCTGCCGCCCAGCCAATCGAGTAACCGCTATCGTTGAAATTGCCCTCGGAGGAAGAAGGTTGGCCGAACTGGAGATCGTTGCTGCCGGTGGTGTAGTGTAATCCCAGTGACAACCGTCCCCAGTGTTCCAGATTTCGCCCCCCTTCGATGCCCATCTGAGCTTGGCGAACCCGGAAACGAGTGCTTTCAGGAGAGGAGTTGTTTTGAATATCCAGGTTGTACTGTTGATAGCTTAAATAGGGATTGATGTAGTACTCCTGAGCGGTGTTGAGTGGTTGATAGAAATCGGTTTCCAACTTGACGTTTTCACCGATCTGAACAAAGTTGCGCCACTGCCCGCCCAGGGAATTAAGCTGCGCCATGGTGTAGGCGACACTGAGGTTGAACATTGAATCGGTCTTCGCGTTGGCGCCAAGGAAGAGACCGAAATTGAGCGTATCCTTACCAATATGTCTTTCTACCGCTTCGACGATCAACCCGGTTTTACCGTCTTCCTCGGTTAATAAGTAGCTGACTTGCTGAAAATCACCCATACCATAAATCACGTTGAGATTGCGGCTGAGTTGTTGCGGATCGATCCGATCCCCCGGCTTGACATGCAATTGATCCGCGATGACCTGATCGGACAGGCGGGTGCTGTTTTTAATCCGGATGAAGCTAATGACCGGATTGTAGGCATTGGGCAAGGATGGCCGCGCCGCCAGATAGGCTTGATAAGCATCCGGCGACACCGACAACTGACTCAGCGCGCTCCGCTGGGTTTCGGCAGCGGCATAGCCGATCTGCACCGCTTCCGGCGAGCGGTGGAAAGCGATGCTGGAAATATCTTTCAAGTCTGGCGTGATCAGGATGTCCCTGTGCCCCAAGGTTTTGAGCTGTTGCTGGACGTTGCGCACGGTCAGAATGGAAGTGAGCTGGCTGGTAATGGACAGTACCGAGGTCAGCTCGCTGGCGGGCGCCAGTGGCGCACCCACGTCCACGGCGATGATCACATCTGGATGGCACAATTCCCGGGCTACATCCACCGGAACATTGTTCGACACACCGCCGTCCACCAATAGCTTGCCGTCGATGGTGATCGGTACCAGGATACTGGGGATGGACATACTGGCGCGCATGGCCCTGGACAGATCGCCGGATTTCAGCACCACCGGGGTGCCGGTAGCCAGATTGGTTGCGACGGCCCGATACGAAATGGTGAGCTTGTCGAAGTCATGGACGTTGGCGGCGGGCAGCGCCAGTTCCTCCAGCAGCAGTTGCAGGTTCTGGCCTTGGAGCAGGCCCTGGGGCAACTGCACTTGACCGTTCTTAATACCGATCCCGTTTGTAGTCAGCAGCACTCGCTGCTCCTGTTTGGTGCGGAATGGCAGGTCGGCGCGCGGTGGCCCATCGTTAAACACCGCCGGCCAGTCGATCCGTTGCAGCGTCTGGTCCATCTCCTTGGGGGTCATCCCGGCGGCATACAATCCACCGATGATGGCCCCCATGCTAGTGCCGGCGACACAATCCACCGGAATGCGCAATTCCTCCAGCAGTTGGAGTACGCCGACATGTGCAGTGCCGCGGGCTCCGCCGCCGCCCAACACCAAACCGACACGGGAGCGTTCCGGCGCGGCATCCGCAGGAACGCTGCTGGTCACACCGAGAACAACCAGCAGCAGCAGGGCAAACCCTTGGTAGGACAGGCCGCGATTTGCTCGGCAGTTACGCATGGGAAAAACCTCATAAAATAGCCCGTACCGGGCATTGGGTATTCAGCAGAAATTCAGAGAGTTTATGCCAAGATTATGGCAAAGCATGGTTAGAAAACAGAATCATCGGGCGCTCCCGGCCGTTCCAGAAAAACCGACAAGATGGAGATCATCATGAGCGATAGAGAGGATGAATCCCTGCCCAACAATCCCCCAGCGGAGAACCTTGAAACACATCAGCGGCGGGAGTTTCTGCTCAGCTTGGGTAAATGGTCGAAAGTGGTCATTGGCGGGGTGCTGCTGGGCGGGGTGTTGGCTCCCGGACAGCCCGCCAAGGCTTGGGGCAACCGGGGTGGCGGTGCTGGCCTTTGGTATAATTCCAGTCGCGGCTGGGGAGGATGGGCTGAACAACCGTGGGACTGGAACAACGGGCCACATTGGCGCGACCGGCCACGCTGGAACGACCGACCGTATTGGAACAACCGACCCCATTGGAATAATGACGATTGGTATAATCGTCACCCTTGGAACAACCGGAGCTGGTATAACCGGGACTGGTACAACCGCTGATGATGCCGACACTGATGAATGAATTCATTTACGATATTCCCGTTGAACAGCTTCCGATCTATCGGGGCAACCACTTAATCCTTCGTACCCGCCATCCGGCGATACTCCCCGCGCTCTTGGCAGAGGAGAATCCAGATCACATTGTCGGGGTGCGACTGCTGTCTCTGGAGGCCGATTCCGAGGCGCTGAATGCCTGGGCGCCGGGACTGCCGCTGGATCTGGTTATGACCGATCCCGCCACCGAATTTCCCCTGCTGTACCGGCACACCAACCTGCTCGACAACCATCCGGCACGGGTCGTGATCCCGGTTAGCCCAGGATTCGGCAAGGCGGTCAAGGTTGCCGTCGCGCTGGATTTCGCAGTGCTGCTGGAGGCAGGGCAACCCGAACCGGCGTTGATTGAGGAGCTGACGGAAGTGGTGACGTTCTATCTGCGCCAGCCGAGCGTTACCCAGCCGGTCGAATTTTTTCACAGCACACTGCTCGGCTTTTATCACGACGATCCGATGCCATTGTGGGTTGTGGTAGACGAAAATCCACGCTACCAACGCTATGTCACCGACGCCGGTATCGAATGCCTGCCGGGGCGCTTGGCGAATGTTGAAGTGGCAGTTGCTCCCGACGCCCATCGGGAACACGAGATCGAGCAGGTGCTGGCAGCGAACGAGGATTGCCAAAGCTGTGAGTTTCTGCGGAGTTGCGGCGGCTATTTTAAATGGCCACACCGCGATTACGACTGTGCCGGGATGAAGCGGCTGTTTGGTCTGCTGCAGGATGCCGCCGCCGAATTGCGTCGCGATCTTGATGCGGGACCGGCCTAGCGAATGTATTTCCCGCCGGCGTTGATCCCGGCGGGAGCAGTGGTTTTAAGCAACAGACCGTCGGTCTGGTTTTAGCAGTGGTACCGCTGTTATTGCTTGTTCCGACCGTAAATGTTGCCTACGACGGCGCCCGCCGCACCGCCGATCAACGCGCCGGTTCCGGCATTACCGCCGGACAAGCCACCGATGGCTGCGCCGCCCAGTGCGCCGATGGCCGCGCCGCTCATGGTACCTTGCTGGGTGGGCGTCATGTTGGTGCAGCCCACGCTGAGTGCGAGCGCAGGAATCGCGAATAAATAACCAATCTTTTTCATGAGTTACCCCTTTTTCGTCTTAGGCACGACCAGTTCGAACCAGATCACTTCGACAACAGGCCGCTGTTGGTGGTCTGGACTGGCCTTATAGTAGCCATCCACCAATTCCACGATTTGCGGTACGGTCATACCATCCAGGGATTTGACCAGATTGACGACGGTCGTGCGGTGCTTGGGACGGGGGCCGGCCAACTGGTACTCGATCATCGCCATATTCAGGATGCCGAGAATATAAGCCCGTTTCTCGGTCTCAGTGCCCTTCACCCAGTGTTCGCCGGTGGGAAGCAGCCATTCTTTTTTGGTCGAATCTGCGGCTTGCGCTGGCGGAGATGCGGTGGGCTTGGCAACAGGCGGCGCAGGGTCGGCGGCTTGAACCGTAGTCCAGCCCGCCAGGCCGGCAGTTAGGCCAATCACCAGCAACGTGGCCGCGAAACGCTGTTTTTTCAGCATAAATATCCTCCTTGGGAGGTTGTTGGGTTCAAAGAAAAAAGTCCCCTTCGTGGGGATAACCGGGTCGGCGCAGGTCTTTCATAGTTACCCTTCACTGGGGCGGGCTTTCCGTTCCTGCCAACGATTATATCCCCAGACCCCAACAAAATAGACGATGGCGATTCCGAAACCCATCCACATCAGCAGGGGCGCGAGGTTGGAAAAAGCCACATTGATAAGTCCGCCGGTGAGGATAAAGACCGCGACCACGCACAACCGCCAATCGTAGTAAATGCCAGCCAGAAAGGCGCTCAGCGCGATGGTGTAGGTCATCATGAAGCTGCCCTGCCGGTCATCGATCAGATCATAAATATTGTTGTGGCCCTCGGACAGCATATAGAGCAGAACCGCCAGCGCACCCACCGCGCCCCAGTGCAGAATCTGATGCCCGACCAGACTCAGCCGCGATTTCAGGGTCGGCTCGACGTTGTTCCACTGGGTGAGAATGCAGATTAGACAGAAGATCGGGATCAGCCCATGCCAGTACCAGCGGCTGGTATCCAGATCGTGGGTTGTGTAAGCGGCGCCGATCCAGGCCAGCACGATCATGAGATAGAAACCAATATCTCTGGGGCGAAACAGCCGCCACAACAGGCTGGGTTTTGCTGGGGCTGGGGTCGGCGCTGAAGCTGGGGTCAATTCGGGTTCGGACATGATAGTTTCCTTAGCGGAACTTGGTTTTTACGGTTGAATAACGCACAGTTTAGCGCATACCTCGCTGATGAAGCGCCCGGCGGCGGCCAGCACCGCATCCCGCGCCTGATGGCGGGGAACGTGCGCACGATCAGGCAGACATGGAACTTCAGTGGATATGTCACTTCGGTAGCATCAGGCGATCTGTTGTTCCTGGAACATCGCCAGCAGGACATCCAGTCGTTGGTGGGGTTCGGTCATCTCCAGCAGCGCCTGGCGGATGTGTAGCGGCAAGGGCAGCAATTCCGTCAGCCGGTTACCAATCCAGGCGGCGTCGCGCCAGTCCGGGGCAAGAAACCGGGCGTAGGGCACCAGGTTCTCCTGCTCCAGTAACTCGCGCAGAACCCGCACCAGCGGTTCATGACTGGGTAACGGGGGTAACACGGGATCGTCCGGCAGCCACAGTACTTGGCCGATCAACAGATTGTCAGGCTGAATCCGATGCCCGACCACCCGCAAGCGCTGTACGCCCAGACCGATGACCCCAAGCAAACCATCCTCCAACGGGTCGAAATCCACGATGCGCGCCAAGGTGCCCACCGGGTGAATACTGATCGGCTGACTACCTGCTTCGCTCCCTTCATAAATCATGACCACACCGAAACCGCTATCATTTTTCAAACAATGGCTCACCATATCCAGATAGCGGGGCTCGAAAATTTTCAGCGGCAACACCCCGCCAGGAAACAGCACGGTTTTTAGCGGAAATAACGGAAATTCCTGGGTGGCGATCATGGCGGTTCACCTTGGCTCCGGGCTTTCGCCCCAGCGTGGCAGCAGCATGTGAGAAATGTCGAGTTGGTCGAGAATGCGGGCGACGATAAAATCCACCAGTTCCATTGCCGTAGTCGGTCGGTAGTAGAAACCGGGATTGGTGGGGAGAATAACTGCGCCAGCGCGAGCCAGCCGCAGCATGTTTTCCAGGTGAATGACCGACAGCGGTGTTTCTCGCAGCGCCAGAATCAGCTTACGCCCTTCTTTGAGACTGACATCAGCGGCTCGTTCCAACAGGTTATCGCTGTTGCCATTGGCGATAGCCGCCAGTGCGCCAGTGGTGCAGGGACAAACCACCATCGCCTGAGCCAATGCCGAGCCACTGGCCGGCGGTGCGGTCCACTCGTCTTGGCCGTAAACCCGCAGTTGATCAGGATCGCAGCGGTAATGTTCGGTCAATACCCGTTGAATATCGCGTGGGCGACCGGGCAGATGCAGATCGGTTTCCATGTGGATGACGATCTGCGCTGCTTTCGAGAGCAGCAGTTGCACCGGCCACCCCGCTGTTAACAGGCATTGCAGCAAGCGTAGACCGTAATCGGCGCCGGACGCGCCGGTCATGCCAAGAATAATCGGGCGGAGCGCTGGCGGTTCGGGCATCGGCATATGATCCAAGGCTGAGAGTTGAGGGCGACTTTTGGCACGACTATTGGTATGCGTCAAGGCAAAATGCAGTTTCTCATGTTGTTTTCGGCACTCCATTTGCCGCTCGCACTCCAGGTTTTCCCCGAAGTTGTTTTGATTTTCGGCGGACAATGGTTCGTATTGAAGTTACTGCTAATACGTTCCATTATTTGATGGCACCTTTATCGAGGGCGGTCATAAAAATCTTTTCCATTCCAAGAACAACGAGGACAACCGCATGAACACCCATTCACAAACCGCCTACGAGGTGGGCTTAGGTAAAAATGCTGCCAATTTCGTAGCACTGACTCCGCTGACCTTTATCGAACGCGCTGCATCGGTTTATCCCAACCACATCGCAGTGGTGCATGGTTCCACCCGGCGTAGTTGGGCGCAAACCTATACCCGCTGCCGACGGCTGGCCTCGGCACTGCGCCAGCGCGGTATCGGCTTGGGCGATACGGTGGCAGCCATGTTGCCGAATATCCCGGAGATGTTTGAGCTGCACTTTGGTATACCGATGACCGGGGCGGTGCTGAACACCCTGAATATGCGGCTGGACGCCGAAACCATTGCGTTCATGCTTGAACACGGCGAAGCCAAGGTACTGATCACCGACCGCGAGTTTTCTGAAACCATTAGCAAAGCGCTGCGGCTGATCCAGATCCAGAAACGCCCGTTGGTCATTGATGTAGACGATCCACAATTTGTCGGTGGCGAAAAGCTGGGCGGGTTGGATTACGAGACGCTGCTGGCTGAAGGCGACCCGGAATTTGCCTGGCAACCGCCCGCTGACGAGTGGCAGGCTATTTCCCTGAACTATACTTCGGGCACCACCGGCAATCCTAAAGGTGTGGTTTACCATCATCGCGGCGCCTATCTGAACGCAATCTGCAATGCGATGGTGTGGGACATGGGTCTGCATCCGGTCTATCTGTGGACGCTGCCCATGTTTCATTGCAATGGCTGGTGCTTCCCGTGGACGCTAGCCGCCGCCGTGGGTACCAACATTTGCTTGCGCCAGGTTCGTGCCGATCTGGTGTTCGATCTGATCCGACAGGAGCAGGTCAATCACTTCTGCGGGGCGCCGATTGTGCTGAATCTGCTCAAGAACGCGCCGGATTCATTGAAAGCCGGTATTAGCCATGTCGTAAAAGTGATGACGGCTGGCGCGGCACCGCCAGCGGCAGTCATCGAGGGCATGGAACGAATGAATTTTGATGTCACCCATACCTATGGCCTGACCGAGACCTACGGACCAGCGGTAGTGTGCGCTTGGCACGATCACTGGAATGAATTACCGCTGGAACAGCGGGCCGCGCTCAAGTCTCGCCAGGGGGTGCGTTATCCGATGCTGGAAGGGCTAATGGTTGCGAACGCCACGACCTTGGAACCGGTGTCGCAGGATGGCAAAACCATCGGCGAGATCTTCATGCGCGGTAACAACGTGATGAAAGGCTATCTCAAAAATCCCGCTGCCAGCGAGGAAGCCTTTGCGGGTGGCTGGTTTCACAGCGGCGATCTGGCGGTTTGGCATGAAGACGGCTATATCGATATCAAGGATCGATCCAAGGACATCATCATTTCCGGTGGCGAGAACATTTCTACTATCGAGGTTGAGGACGTACTGTACCGGCATCCGGCAGTCATGGAAGTGGCCGTGGTGGCGCGCCCCGACGAAAAATGGGGCGAAACACCGTGTGCTTTCGTAACCCTCAAATCAGGCATGGAACACGTCACTGAAGAAGAGATCATCGGGTTTTGCCGCACTCAGTTGGCGCGGTTCAAAGTACCAAAAACCGTCATCTTCGGGCCGTTGCCCAAGACATCAACCGGCAAGATGCAGAAATATATCCTGCGCGAGCAGGCTAAACAGTTGTAATGATTGGCTCACAACCTCCGTGTCGGCCTATCCAACACCCCAACAAAAAGGCCGTGGCAGTCGCCACGGCCCAACGGGGAATCAATGTTGTTGTTATTAGTCTGTAAGCGCACCAAATCTACTGAATCTAGCCTGACTTACGCAGCCGGCGCATCTTCTCGATGGTCTGCAACTGCGCAATGGCCTCGGCCAGTTCAGCCTTGGCTCTGGCGAAGTCAAACTCGCTACGACTGTCGGCGATAACCTGTTCAGCCCGTTGCTTGGCAGTCTGTGCGGCGACCTCGTCCAAATCCCTGGCTCGCTCGGCAGTGTCGGACAGGATAGTCACTACATGTGGTTGAACCTCTAGCATTCCCCCCGACACATAGAACAATTGCTCCTCGCCGCCCTGGAGCTGAAGCCGAACCTGGCCCGGCTTTAACCGCGTCAGCAATTGGCTGTGGCGCGGTAAAATGCCTAATTCACCTAATTCACCCGGCGCAGTCACCATCTCCACCGGGCCGGAGAACAACTCCTTCTCCGCACTGACGATATCAACGTGCAGTGTCATGGCCATGATGCGTCCTCTTATCGGTTGTGAATGGAATGCGGTTCTGGTGATATTTCACCGACCTGAACCGCCATTCCATTACAGCTTGTTGGCCTTTTCCACGGCCTCGTCAATCGAGCCGACCATGTAGAACGCCTGCTCAGGCAGATGATCGTACTCGCCAGCGACGATGCCCTTAAATGCGGAGATCGTGTCCTTGAGCGCCACATACTTGCCCGGCGAGCCGGTGAACACTTCGGCAACGAAGAACGGTTGCGACAGGAAGCGCTGAATCTTACGTGCCCGGGCCACTACCAGCTTGTCTTCCTCGGATAACTCATCCATGCCCAGAATGGCAATGATATCCTTCAGCTCCTTGTAACGCTGCAAGGTACTCTGCACGGCACGCGCAGTATCGTAGTGATCCTGACCGACCACCAGCGGATCCAGTTGCCGTGAAGTCGAATCCAGCGGGTCTACTGCGGGGTAGATCCCCAACTCAGCGATCTGGCGCGATAACACCACCGTAGCGTCCAAGTGGGCGAAAGTAGTCGCTGGCGATGGGTCGGTCAAATCGTCAGCAGGCACATAGACCGCCTGGATCGAGGTGATCGAACCGGTTCGGGTTGAGGTAATGCGTTCCTGCAACACGCCCATTTCCTCGGCTAAGGTCGGCTGATAGCCTACCGCCGAAGGCATGCGGCCCAGCAACGCTGAACACTCGGTGCCGGCCAGGGTGTAGCGGTAAATATTGTCGATGAACAGCAACACATCGCGACCTTCGTCACGGAAGTTCTCGGCAATGCTCAGACCGGTCAAGGCCACGCGCAACCGGTTACCCGGCGGCTCGTTCATCTGGCCGTAGACCAGCGCCACCTTGTCCAGCACGTTCGAATCCTTCATCTCATGATAGAAGTCGTTGCCTTCGCGAGTCCGCTCGCCCACGCCCGCGAACACCGAGTAACCGGAATGTTCGATAGCAATGTTGCGAATCAACTCCATCATGTTGACGGTCTTGCCGACCCCTGCGCCGCCGAACAGGCCAACCTTGCCACCCTTGGCGAACGGACAGAGCAGATCAATAACCTTGATCCCGGTTTCCAGCAGTTCGGTTGCGCCCGACTGATCCTCGAACGCCGGCGCAGGCTGATGGATGCCACGCAAGGTTTCGGCTTGCACCGGTCCTTTGTGGTCAATCGGCTCGCCCAGCACATTCATGATCCGGCCCAGGGTCGCTGTGCCCACCGGCACCGAAATCGGCGCATGGGTGTCACTGACCTGCATGTTCCGCTTCAGCCCTTCCGACGATCCCATAGCAATAGTACGTACTACGCCATCGCCCAGTTGTTGCTGTACTTCCAGCGTTAGGCCATTTTCATCAATACGCAACGCATCATAAATTTTCGGCACCGATCCGCGTGGGAATTCGACATCCACCACTGCGCCGATGATTTGCACGATATTGCCAGAACTCATTTTTTGGGTTCCCCTTAATTGGTTTCACCGCACGCCCGCTCTCGGCGAGAACAGGCGTTTACCGCGACCTTACACCGCCGCAGCACCGCCCACGATCTCGGACAGCTCCTGGGTGATCGATGCCTGCCGGGCCTTGTTGTAGATCAGTTGCAACTCGTCGATGAGGGCACCCGCATTGTCCGATGCGCTCTTCATGGCCACCATACGGGCCGCCATCTCGCAGGCGACGTTCTCCACCAAGGACTGATAGACGACGGACTCGCCGTAACGCCGGAGCAGTAACTCGATCAATTCCTTGGGGTCAGGTTCGTAGATGTAGTCCCAGCGATGCTGAGGCGCAGTATCCTTCACTTCGGCGGTGATGGGCACCAACTGCTCGATCCTGGGCTTCTGGGTCATGGTGTTGACGAATTCGTTGTACACCAAGTGAACAGCATCAACCCGTCCCTCGGTGAACGCATCAGCCATCACCTTGACCGGCCCCAGCACATCTTCAAAGCGGGGTGCGTCGCCCAAGTGGGCAACATGAGCCACGACATTACCCTTGAGCCGCCGGAAAAACTGGAACGCCTTGGTGCCGATAGTACAGAGATCAACCTCGACCCCTTGACCCCGCCATTGCTGCATGGCGGCGATGGTGGCCTTGAACAGGTTGGTGTTCAGGCCACCGCACAGGCCGCGATCCGTCGAGATCACGATCAATCCAACCCGCTTCACCTCGCGTTCTATCAGCCCCGGGCTACGATACTCGGTATGGGCATGGGCCAGGTGCGAGATGACGTTACGAATCTTGCTCGCATAGGGCCGAGCCGCTCGCATGCGCTCCTGTGCCTTGCGCATTTTGCTCGCCGCCACCATTTCCATGGCTTTGGTGATCTTTTGAGTACTTTTAATACTCTTGATTTTGGTTCGTATCTCTTTGGCACCGGCCATGCTGACACCCGTTTAACCGACGTAGTTGGCCTTGAAATCTTCCGCGATCTTCTTCAAGCCCGCTTCGATTTCATCGTTTAAGTCACCGGTCGCATTGATCTTGGCGATCAATTCGGCATAGTGCATCCGCGCATGAGCTAATAATCCGGCTTCAAAAGCGCCAATCTTGTTCAGCGCGATATCATCCAGATAACCTCGCTCTACCGCGAACAGCGAAACACCCATTTCAGCGACTGACATCGGCGAGTACTGCTTCTGCTTCATCAACTCGGTAACCCGCTGACCGCGCTCAAGCTGTTTGCGGGTCGTCTCGTCGAGGTCAGAAGCGAACTGGGCGAATGCCGCCAACTCACGATACTGCGCCAAAGCCAGCCGGATACCACCGCCCAGTTTCTTGATGATCTTGGTCTGAGCAGCGCCGCCAACGCGGGATACTGACAGGCCAGGATTGATGGCAGGGCGGATGCCGGCGTTGAACAGATCCGTCTCCAGATAAATCTGACCGTCCGTGATCGAGATCACGTTAGTCGGCACGAATGCGGATACGTCACCAGCTTGAGTTTCGATCACCGGCAGCGCGGTCAGTGAACCCGTTTTCCCCTTCACCGCACCGTTGGTCAGGCGCTCGACCTCTTCCGCGTTGATACGGGACGCCCGTTCCAGCAACCGCGAATGCAGATAGAACACGTCGCCGGGGAACGCTTCGCGGCCCGGTGGCCGACGCAGCAACAACGACACTTGCCGGTACGCCACGGCCTGCTTGGACAGATCGTCATAGATGATCAGGGCGTCTTCGCCCCGGTCGCGGAAATACTCGCCCATGGAGCAGCCGGAATAGGGCGCGATAAACAGCATGGCGGCTGATTCGGAAGCGCTGGCGGCAACCACGATGGTGTGATCCATCGCACCATGCTCTTCCAACTTGCGTACCACGTTGGCAATCGAAGAATTCTTCTGGCCGATTGCGACATAGATACACTTAATGCCGGTGCCTTTCTGGTTGATGATCGCGTCAATCGCTACCGCCGTTTTACCGGTTTGGCGATCACCGATGATCAATTCGCGCTGGCCGCGTCCAATCGGGACCATGGCATCAATCGCCTTGAGTCCGGTTTGTACCGGCTGACTCACCGATTGCCGTTCGATCACGCCTGGCGCGATCTTTTCAATCGGTGCGGTCAAGTCGGTACCAATAGGCCCCTTACCATCAATCGGATGGCCCAAGGCATTAACCACCCGCCCCAGTAGCGCCTCACCGACCGGCACCTCCAGGATGCGCCCGGTGCAGAGTGCTTTATCACCTTCAGATAGATGCTCGAAGTCGCCCAGAATCACCGAGCCGACGGAATCGCGCTCCAGATTCATGGACAGGCCGTAGGTGACCGGATCGCCTTCCCGGGGTGCCGGGAACTCGATCATTTCACCCTGCATTACATTGTCAAGGCCGTAGATCCGAGCGATACCGTCAGCCAAACTAACAATAGTGCCTTCGGTGCGTGCTTCGGCAACCGCCTGATAACTGTGCAGGCGTTGCCGAATCAGATCACTGATTTCGGAGGGTTTGAGTTGCATAAAGCGGTATTCCCCTTACTGGCTCAAGGCCATGGCGAGTTTGTCCAGCCGGCCGCGCGCCGAACCGTCGATCACCAGATCGCCGACCCGAATCACCGCACCCGCAACCAGCGCCTCATCTGTCCTGCAATCCAGCACCACACTGCGCTTAAACTTTGCCTTGAGCGCTTTGATTACACGCTTGCGCTGGGCATCCGTTACGGTGGTGGCGCTGATAAGTTCGGCGCGAACAATACTTTCAGCTTCCGCACGCAACCGCTCGAACACAACGGCGATACTCGGCAGCATGTGCAGGCGATGATTCTCGGCCAACAGCCGGAGGAAGGTGACAAATACCTCCGGCAGCTCTGCACCCCCGCGAGCATCGCGGCACAGTCCGGCCACCAAATCGGCTTTCTGTTCGCCGCGCAGTTGGGGATTCCACGGCCCTAACAGGCGATACAGAGCAGATTCCGCAGTGATAGTGGCGGCGGTTTGCAGCAGATCAGACCAAACCGGCAAAGCCTGGGCAGTCTGCGCATCCTCAAAGGCGGCGCGAGCATAGGGCCGGGCGGCGGCGGCAGGTCGGACAACGGTTGTCGTTTCAGCCATTGGCGTGGTCCGTGTAGTTAGAGCTGCGCGATCAAGTCGTCCAGCAGGGCAGCGTTGGCCGCTTCATCGACCTCGCGCTTGAGAACCTTGCTGGCGCCGGCCACGGCGAGACTGATGACTTGACTTCGGAGCTGCTCACGGGCGCGGTTGACCTCCTGTTCGATTTCAGTCTTGGCGACCACGAGTTGGCGGTCACCCTCGGCACGAGCTTCCAATTTGGATTGCTCAATCGCTTCATTGGCACGTTTTTGAGCCTGGGCGATGATTTCGGTAGCTTGCTGCTTGGCTTCTTTCAGCATTTGCGCGGCTTTGGCCTTAGCCAATTCCTGCTCGCGCATACCGCGTTCTGCGGATGCCAAGCCATCAGCAATTCGCTTCTGGCGGTCTTGCATGGCCTGGATGATTGGCGGCCATACATACTTCATGGTGAAGAGCACCAGAAGGCCAAACGTGATCATCTGCCCTATGAGAGTGGCATTGAAGTTCACGTGATTACCTCCTCGGGTACGCAGGAATGGTGCGACATATAGCCTCGGAGATTACTTGGCAAGATGTTGCAGCACAGGGCCGAGGAACGGATTGGCGAAAGTGAAGAACAGGGCGATACCGACACCAATCATGGTCACCGCGTCGAGCAGGCCGGCAACGATGAACATCTTGACCTGCAAGGCAGGGATCATTTCCGGCTGGCGGGCTGCGCCTTCCAGGAACTTGCCACCCAGCAGGGCGAAGCCGATGGCGGTACCCAGCGCGCCCATACCCAGAATCAGCGCTACGGCGATGACGGTCATACCCTGCACATTGGCAATCAGGCTTGCAGCTTCCATTATGGTCTCCCGTTGAAAAGTCGAGGTGTGGATGAAAAAACCAGTTTAGCGGAGCCGGAGTAACCAGCTCCGCAAGTTCGCGCCGACTTAGTGATCCTCGTGCGCCATACTCAGGTACACGATGGTTAGCACCATGAAGATAAAGGCTTGCAGGGTGATAACCAGGATATGAAACACCGCCCATGGCCAGCCTAGGACAAACTGGAGCCACCAAGGCAGCAGCGCGATCAGGATGAAGATCAACTCGCCGGCGTAAAGATTGCCAAACAGACGCAGACCGAGCGAAATCGGCTTGGCCAGGTCTTCGACGATCCGCAGCAGCAGATTGAACGGCATGAGCCATATACCAAAAGGATGAGTCAAAATCTCCATCGAAAAGTGGATCGGCCCTTTAACCTTGAAACTGTAGTAGTAGAGCAGAAGCAGCACGGAAATCGACAAGCCAAAGGTCGAGTTTAGATCGGTCGAAGGTACCGTGCGTAAATAAGGGATACCAAAGACACCAGCGATGGCAGGCAATAAATCCACTGGGATCAAATCCATGGTGTTCCATAGGAACACCCAGATAAAAATAGTCAAAGCCAGCGGAGCAATAACGGGATTGCGTCCATGGAATGAATCTTTAACCTGGGTATCCACAAACTCGACCATGATCTCACAGAAGTTTTGCAATGGACCGGGTACGTCACTGGTAGCTGATTTGGCAGCCTTCATGAATAGCCACAGAAACAGGCTGCCTAGTGCAATTGAAAAAACCATGGTATCAAGATGAACCACCCCAAAGCCGCCCGTCTCTTCCCCATGCAGAAACTTCATCTGGGTGAGATCAAATCGGAGATTGGTCAAATGGTGAACGATATATCCCGTTGCGGAATGACCAGTTTCGCTCATAGCGTCCTCACCGAAGCGTCGAATGTGAAAGGTAATGCCAGCCAGTACGCCATCAACGCTGCTATGTACGCCAACAGAAGCGGAAGCGGAGAGACATCGAGCCAACGAAGGGCGATACTCAACAGGGCAACCGTCAGCAAGAGTTTGACAACCTCACCCACATAAAAGGCTTGGGCGATTTTGGCGGCGGGTGATCCAATGCGAACTGAAAAAACCTGGCGGGCAAAATAAAGACTGACGAGAGTGCTGACCCCCCCTCCGACCAACGCGGAGCAGGCAGCTCGATTACCATCGGAGATAAGGGAAACTACAGCAACCAACAGCGTGACGAGCAGTTGGATGATAGTAATAGTCCGGGTGACCTGTTTTCCGCCCATGGATCGCATTCGTTCTATATTCTCTAGGTGCCAGCATTGCGCTGGAGCCTAATTTATAGGTGTAGTTATATTCAGTATTGATTTTTTGATTTTCTTATCTATCAAGCCTGTGAAGCCACTCCAAAAAATGCTTTTTCTTGGCTTGCTTTGGCATTGTAGAGTGCCACGGATTATAGGGAATTTAGCACGGCGGGGTCAACGAAAATTACGACATCATTTGACTCGGGACAGGATGCCGTCAAGTTCATCCAGCGTGTTGTAGTGGATGACCACGCACCCCTTGCCCGATGTTCCATGCTGCAACCGCACCCGTGTTCCCAGCCGCTCCGATAGGTTGTCCTGCAACAACCGGATATTGGGGTCGAGCGGCTTTGCCGGTGGGGACACACTGGCCGCCTGCTGGAGGCGGCGGGCCAGTTCCTCGGTTTCCCGCACCGACAAGCCCCGCACAAGTACCTGCTGGGCGGCTTCCCGCTGCAAAGCAGCCGGCAACGTCAATAAGGCGCGAGCATGACCCATGTCCAGCTTGCGATCCCGCACCCGTTGTTGCACCTCTTCGGTCAGTTCCAGTAAGCGAAGCAGATTCGTCACTGCGGTTCGCGACCGGCCCACCGCTTCGGCAGCCTGCTGGTGGGTCAGATCGAATTCGGCGATCAGTCGTTGCAGGGCTGTGGCTTCCTCCAGGGGATTCAGATCCTCGCGCTGAATATTTTCGATCAGCGCCATAGCGATAGCCGCCTGATCCGACACCTCACGGATCACGGCGGGCACCTCCTGCAAACCGGCCAGTTGCGCCGCCCGCCAGCGCCGTTCGCCGGCAATCAGCTCATAACGCCCCCCGCCCAGCGGCCGCACTATCACCGGTTGCACCAGACCTTGGGCGCGGATCGATTCGGCTAACTCTTGCAGCGTATCCTCACGCAAATCCTGGCGCGGCTGATAGCGACCCCGCTGGATCTGTTCGACCGGTAGCTGCCGCAACCTTTCGCCGGCGGCGGATTCTGGCAGCGCTTCGTTCCGCGCTGCCGCGCTTGCACCCAGCAACGCATCCAGTCCCCGGCCTAGGCCACCCTTTTTCCTGATCATAAACTGGTCCCATCGCCGACCCTGGCGGGCGGTCGTCGCAACCGTTTGCGCAGTTCCCGCGCCAGTTCCCGGTAACTTTGTGCGCCGCGTGAGCTGTCATCGTAATGAATGATGGGCAGACCGTAGCTGGGTGCTTCGGCCAGTCGCACATTGCGGGGAATCAGCGTCTCGAATACGGTCGCGCCGAAATGCGCCACAATCTGAGCGGAAACATCATTGGACAAGCGGTTACGGGGATCAAACATGGTTCGCACCAGCCCCTCAATCCGCAGACCGGGATTGGTAGACTTTCGCACCTTTTCAATGGTGTCGAGCAGGGCCGATAACCCTTCCAGCGCGTAATACTCGCATTGCACCGGAATGATCACCGATTGAGCGGCGGTGAGCGCATTGACCGTCAGCATGTTCAGCGACGGCGGGCAATCAATCATGATGATGTCAAAGTTCCATTCCACCGAGGCGAGGGCTGCCCGCAACCGACCCGGCGCGTTCTCGGTCTCCAGCAGATTGACCTCGGCGGCGGTCAGGTCACCATTGGCGGGCAGCAGTTGTAATTCAGCTTTTTCGACCCATTGCAGGGCATCGATCAGGGTCGCTTCGCCCATCAGCACTTCGTAGCTGGTGGCAGTGACGGTGTGCTTGTCCACCCCGCAGCCCATGGTGGCATTGCCTTGTGGATCAAGGTCAATCAGCAGCACCCGCTGCTTCAGGGCGGACAGACAGGCGGCCAGATTGACGGCAGTGGTGGTTTTGCCCACGCCGCCCTTCTGATTAGTAATTGCGATGATGGCAGCCATAGGGAATTCAGTCTCGGCAAATGGGAGCGGGTGCCAAATGCACCAGATGGCGTTCGGCATCCAGATGAGGGACGTGCAACGGGTGAACGCCGACCACGACATAATCCAGCGGCAGCCGGGCCAATTCATCGTCGGGGAAGACGCCTTTCATCGCCAGCAACCGGCCTTCAGGCGCACACAGCCGACCGGCGTCTACCACCATATCCGCCAAGGTCGCAAACGCCCGCGATACGACACTATTAAAGGGAGTAGCCGGTTGATAATCCTCGACCCGGCTGCGGATCACTCGGACATTTGCCAAGTGCAGTTCGGCGACGACCTGAGTCAGAAATCGGGTGCGCTTGCCGTTGCTGTCCAGCAAATAGAATTCGTAGTCGGGGCGGGCGCTTGCCAACGGGATGCCCGGCAAGCCAGCGCCGCTACCGACATCCAACACTCGTGGCCCTTCCAACCAGGGCAGGATCGACAGGCTATCCAGCAGATGCCGGATCACCATGGCATCCGGATCGCGCACGGCGGTGAGGTTGTAAGCGCGGTTCCAGCGCTCCAGCAAGGTCAGATAGGTGGTCAAGCCGTCCACCGCTCCAGTGGGCAACCGTAGCCCCAGCCGTTCGCTCCCTTCAATGATGGATTGTTCAATATTCATGCGTCGCCGCTGTACTGTCCATAGATCCGCATGGGTTGTAATAGGGCGCGGATTGTAACATGCGATTCGGCGATGACAGGGATTGGCGCGCTGCCGCAGGATCAGCCAACCTTCACTCGTTCCCAGACGAACCCTGACGAAAACCCGCTGGACATTGTGCCTAAATGCCAATAGTGTGATGCGTGTCTAAAATTTAGACCACAACCATTAGCCCTTTCGGCGAAGGAATCCCCATGTCAGGCCGTCAGTTACCCCCCTCATTGCATTTATATTATTAATTTTATTAATTATTTTTAGCATTCCCGCCGGAGCGGCCACCTTCACCGTCACCAACCTCAACGACAGCGGCACCGGGTCACTGCGGCAGGCGATTCTCAACGCCAATACCACCCCCGGTAGCGACACGATTAACTTCAGCACCGGGGGAACCATTACCCTTACCTCCGGGCAAATTACAGTCACTGACGCCCTAATCATCAACGGCCCTGGCGCGGGTGCATTGGCGATCAGCGGTAACCACGCCTCGCGGATTTTTAGCGTCGCTTCTGGGATGACAGTTACCATTAGCGGGTTAAGTCTTTTGAACGGGTACGACGCCTCGGCCGGCGGGGCAATCGGCAATGCGGGTAGTCTGACCATCGACAACAGCACCCTCGCCAACAACGCGGCGGGAACCACCAACAGCGGTAGTGCGGGCGGCGCTATCTCTAATGGGGGCACTCTGACCGTCACGAACAGCACCCTGTCCGGCAATTCGGCCACCTACGGCGGCTGCATTGACAATGGGAAAAATCCTCCATCTCCATTGACGATCACGAACAGTACGCTGTCGAGCAATTCCGCTTACGCGGGTGGTTGCATCTACAATTCCAGCACGCTGACAGTGACTATCACCAATAGCACCTTCTCCGGCAACTCAGCGGCGGAAAATGGCGGCGGCATTCGCAATGCCGATTCTGGTGGCCCACTGGACATCCGCAACAGCACCTTTTCCGGCAATACTGCGGGTGGCAATGGCGGTGGTATTCTCAATGGTCAATTCGCTGGCCCACTGGACATCCGCAACAGCACCTTTTCCGGCAATACTGCGGGTGGCAATGGCGGCGGTATTCTCAATGGCCCTGTCGCCACGCTCATTGTCAGCAACAGCACCTTTTCGGGTAATACCGCGACCGGTGATGGCGGCGGTTTGTGGTCTGGCGGGAATTCCCAAATCACAGTCAACCAAAGCACCTTGTCCGGCAATTCTGCGGGATACAGCGGCGGTGGTCTCTGGCTGTACGGCGCACAGACCACTATTGGCAATAGCCTGCTTTCCGGCAACAACGCCCCGCAAGGCAAGGAAATCCAGCAGGACAACTCCACGCCGGGCATCTTCACTTCTTTAGGCCATAACCTGTTAGGCCAGAACGGGGCTTCAGAAGTAGCGGGCGTCACATTGGCAGCCAGTGACCTCGTATTGCCGGGCGCGATTGCCACGGCGATTGGCCCACTCGCTAACAATGGTGGATCGACCTACACCCATCTCCCCGTCACGGGCAGTCCCGCCATCAATCACGGCGACAACACCCTGATTCCGGCGGGTACTACCACTGACCAGCGTGGTGCGGGGTTTCCGCGTATCGCGGGCAGCACGGTGGACATCGGTGCGGTGGAGGTGCAACAAACCGCGATTTCCTCCCTGTTGAGCGTCAGCCAAGTGAGCAGCGGCAACGGTACGGTCGCCAGCAGCCCAGCAGGCATCAACTGCGGATCGACCTGCGCTGCCAATTTTGCGGTTGGGACGGGGGTTACCCTCACTGCGACACCGGATACCCATTCGAGCTTTGGCGCGTGGAGCAGCGGAGCCTGTGCTGGTCAGAACAGCGTCTGCGCTTTGACAAAAGGCGCAGCGGATCAGACGGTAGCAGCCTACTTTCGGGGTGCCACAATTGCTGCCGGCAGTGTCCATACCGTGGCACTGAAGAGCAACGGCACGGTCTGGGCGTGGGGGTGGAACAGTCAAGGCCAATTGGGCGACGGCACCACTACTGACCATGCGACCCCAGTTCTGGTGAGCGGCCTGAGCAACATCCTCACGATTGCCGCTGGCGGCTCCCATACCGTGGCGCTGAAAAGCGACGGTACGGTCTGGGCGTGGGGGTACAACGGTCAAGGCCAATTGGGCGACGGCACCACTACTGACCACGCTACCCCGGTCCCGGTGATCGGCCTGAGCAACATCCTCACGATTGCCGCTGGCGGCTCCCATACCGTGGCGCTGAGGAGCGACGGCACGATTTGGGCGTGGGGGGGCAATAGTTACGGCCAGTTGGGCGACGGCACTACTACTGACCACGCTACCCCGTTCCTGGTAAGCGGCCTGAGCAATCTCATTGCGATTGCCGCTGGACAAGAGCATACTGTGGCGCTGAAGAGCGATGGCACGATCTGGACGTGGGGGGACAATAGGTACGGCGAGTTGGGCGACGGTACCACCACTGGCCGCTCTAGCCCGTTCCCGGTGAGTGGCCTGAGCAATCTCATCGCGATTGCCGCTGGCCAATATCATACCGTCACACTGAAGAGCGACGGCACGGCATGGGCGTGGGGGCTTAACATATTTGGCCAGTTAGGCAATGGCCTCACCGGTTTTATGTACCCTACCCCAGCTCCAATGATCGGCCTGAGCAACATCCTTACTATTGCCGCTGGCGGTAACCAGACCGTGGCGCTGAAGAGCGACGGTACGGTCTGGGCGTGGGTATCCACCCCGTTCCCGATAAGCGGCCTGAGCAACATCCTCATTATTGCCAATGGCGGTTTTTCCCATACTGTAGCGCTGAAGAGCGACGGCACGGTCTGGGCGTGGGGGACTAACTATTACGGCCAGTTGGGCGACGGCACGACCATTAGCCCTGGGAGCTACACTCCCGTGCAAGTGGTCGGCTTGGGCGGCGTTGGGTTCTTCAATGTCTACGAAAGCGACTATTTGCTGACGGTGAACAAAACCGGAACAGGCACCGGTACAGTGAGCAGCAACCCGGCGGGTATTAGCTGTGGTGTGGCCTGTTCGGCCAGCTTCAACAGCAGAACCAGCGTCACCCTTACCGCCACTCCAGCCAGTGGTTCTACCTTTGCCGGTTGGGCGGGGGCGTGTACCGGCACGGGCAGTTGTGCAGTAACGATGAGCGCCGCCAAGAGCGTGACCGCCACCTTCACTACCGCCGCGCCTAATGCCTACGCCCTCGCCGTACCCAAAGCAGGCACGGGATCAGGCACGGTCACCGGCACCGGCATCAACTGCGGGAGCGACTGCACTGAAAGCTATGCCAGTGGAACCAGCGTCACCCTCACCGCCACCCCGGACAGCGGTTCTGTCTTTGCCGGTTGGTCGGGAGCGTGTACCGGCACGGGCAGTTGTGCAGTAACGATGAGCGCCGCCAAAATTGTGACCGCCACCTTCACTGCTGCGCCAACCTACACCTTGACCGTACCCAAAGCAGGCACGGGATCGGGCACGGTCACCGGCACCGGCATCAACTGCGGCAGCGACTGCACCGAAAGCTATGCCAGTGGAACCAGCGTCACCCTCACCGCCACCCCGGCCAGCGGTTCCACCTTTGCCGGTTGGTCGGGGGCGTGTACCGGCACCGGCAGTTGTGCAGTAACGATGAGCGCCGCCAAGAGTGTGACCGCCACCTTCACTACCGCCGCACCTAATGCCTATGCCCTCACCATTGCCAAAGTGGGCACTGGATCGGGCACGGTCACCGGCACCGGCATCAACTGTGGCAGCGACTGCACCGAAAGCTATGCCAGTGGAACCAGCGTCACCCTCACCGCCGCGCCCACCAGCGGTTCCACCTTTGCCGGTTGGACGGGGGCGTGTATCGGCACCGGCAGTTGTGCGGTAACCATGAGCGCTACCAAGAGTGTGACCGCCACCTTCACTACCGCTGTGCCCAATACCTATGCCCTCACCGTCGCCCAAACGGGAACCGGTAGCGGCATGATCGGCAACAGCGGCACTTACGCGGTGGGAGCCACCGTCACCCTTATTGCAAGCCCCGATACTGGATCCACCTTTGCCGGTTGGGGTCCTTCTCCATGTGCGGCCAGCTTTACCATGCCCGCCAACAGCCTCACCTGCACGGCCACTTTCAATAAGAGCAATCAAATCCTCGGCTCTGCCGTGGGCGTGTTCCGCAACGGCCAATGGTTCCTCGACGCCAACGGTAATGGGGTGTGGGACGGCTGCGGCACCGAGTTCTGCTTCACCGGCTTTGGTCAAGCGGGCGATATGCCCGCCTCCGGCAACTGGAGCAGTGGCAGCAAGAGCTTCATCGGGGTGTTGCGTTCCAGCACCGGCGAATGGTTCATTGACCGCAACGGCAACCAGCAATGGGATGGCTGCGCGGTCGATGGCTGCTACAGCGGCTTTGGCGCGCCCGGCGATCTCCCGGTGGCCGGGGACTGGAACGGAACCGGTTTTGCCAAAATCGGCGTATTCCGCAACGGCCAGTGGTTCCTCGACGCCAACGGCAACGGCGCGTGGGACGGCTGCGGCACGGAACTCTGCCTGAGCTTCGGCCAGTTGGGGGATTTGCCGGTGGCCGGGAATTGGAACGGCGGTTTGCAAGCCGGAGTCGGGGTGTTCCGCGCCGGGACCTGGTATCTGGACTATAACGGCAACGGCAAATGGGACGGTTGCCAGCAGGACGGCGGGCAGGATCTCTGTCTCTACGGCAGCTTCGGCCAAGCGGGCGATCTCCCGGCGGCGGGCGATTGGAACGGCGACGGCAAGGCCAAGGTCGGGGTGTTCCGCAACGGCACCTGGTTCCTCGACTACAACGGCAACGGCCAATGGGACGGTTGCGACGTGGATCGCTGCTATTTCGGCAGCTTCGGCCAAGCAGGTGATTTGCCGGTAGCAGGCAAGTGGTAAAACTCTCCCGAACTCGCCAATAGCTTCACTCCCGGTAGCCTTACCCCTGCCGGGAGCCTTGAAGAGCATCTTATTACCCACAATTGCCAACTTATTGTAAAATATAGGCTTTTACAATATTGTAGAGTGTATAGATGAGCTGGGCACAGCAGGAATTCGAGACCTTGGAGTTGGGAGATGCCCGGCGGACACGGCGACTGATTAGGCGGATGGATGATCTGTCGGCTGCGCCGACGGGAAGTATCCCGCTGGACAGCGGGGACTAGTACTTCACCCGCTCTGAATTGACGGGTAGAGGCGTTTTAACTTGATGCGGGCATC
>NZ_CBTK010000303.1 GCF_000531125.1 Candidatus Contendobacter odensis Run_B_J11
CTATAAATTTTTCAGAAGGGTGTGTTGAAAAATTCCACAACCTGTAAATGATTGCTATAGTTGTGCCGTACCATACTTACGAATGAATTGTGCTAGAGCAACTAACAATTGCGCTTCAATCGCCGGCAAAGCAACAAGATTCTGAACAGCATTTTTCTGTTCAGCGGGTAACGAGCGTAGTTGATGGATAGCATCTTGCAAATCCGGCGTTATGATTTGATGAATAAATGTTGCAACCTGATCCAGATTATCATCCCATTGATCGGATTCCCAAGTGCGAAAACGTTTTACTTGCCATCCCGATTTTATCAATCGGGCATCTCTGTTCTGATCTATTCGTATTTGATTTGTTTCTTGGTGGGTTAAATCACCGGCTTCCAAAACCAGTCGGAGGCAATACTGATTGTGAAAAGATGGCAATTCAATCGAGAAATCGGGCCGTTGTGCATCATGCAAGGCATCGGAAAGCAAATGCTCCATGCGGCGCTGAGGTATAACGAATAACGCTAATCGTGGATCGTTAAGTCGAGTTTGAAGACGATTGAACAAATCCTGTTCAAGTGGAGTAGAAACCGATAGATAACATTGAATTAAATTTTTTAGGCTGTCATCATCAACCAACAATTCAGGATAGAGCGCAGCATAAACCAGTTGTCTAAAGTTCTGCCTAAAAAGCGACCGTGGATTCAAACGAAACTGGTAAGTTCCTCCATTGATTTGTTCTTGATAGTTCAACACTTCAACTGACTGGGCATAGTTTAAAATATGCCGCTCAATTTTAAGACTACACGGTGCAGGAAGACCGCGCTGCGCAATTTTAGCGAGAACCGCACTTAGCCAGTCTGCTTTTAGCTGATCTAGTTGCGGAATATCAAAGGATGGAGTCGGTAATGTGAACGCAAATCCACTCCGATATTGAAATATCGTTCGCACTAATGGTGAAGCGAATCCCTGCTTTGGATCAAGAAAGGAAACCAACGCCTGTGCTGCATAAGCAGCTTTATCAATCGACTGGTGCCAAGGAGAATCAGTAAAATCAAAATCCATGTTGATAAATCCAATTGATAGAGTGAGTTTTAGAAACGAATGATCATTTTTTCACTTGCCATATTCTACTCATAAAAAATTCTGAAAATACGGGTATTGAGTCAGAATTGTAGACTTTCGCCCACCAGCCCAATTTGAACCCGCCATTTTGGATAGCCGTACCCCCTCTGATTCATCCTGGACTCAGAAACTGAAAGTCATTTTATTGATTTTATTCAAATGGTTAAAATAATAAATTCTTTGATAAATCCAGTTGGCATTGAAGCTGCTTTACCTCGATCTAAAATGATCTAAACTCTTTCGAGTCAGGAGCAACTTTATGAATCCCATCAATGCGTTGTATAGTTCTAATTCACTTGACTATAAAAAGTACACATTTAATGATCAATCCCCCCGCAGTGGGGAGAGCGATACGGTTCACGTCGCCACGGGAGATCGAGCGACGATTTCCCCCGAAGCCCTACTGCTTGCGACGACACCGTCCTCTTTAACCGAAGCAGAAAGCACTCGACTTCATGATTCAACCTGGTCGACCTATAACCCCCGTTCGCTCAGGTCAACCCGTTAGCGAGTCCCCCTAGTCGCGCAGAACTCTGATTCCAAGGGTCAAGATCATCTCGTAGCCTACCAATTAGGCGTTATGTGAATTTTGGAATTTTAAAAATTCAAGTATTCAAAATTTTGAATACTTGAATATCCAGCTACCCGCACAGCCCCTTTCAAGGCTCTGCAAAATCGCTCCTCCTCGTCGCCCATCGTGACAATGAGAGGTACGTTGGCTAAACTACTTTTGAGCTGTTGAAAGTTCAACATTTCAGATATTCAAATTTTTGAAATTCTGGAATTTTGAATTTTTAAAAATCTGAAGTTTCAAACTTCTGATAATAACTTATTAAAGATATTGGGTATTTTTCAATGATTATCACCGTAGCCTCCTTTAAGGGAGGGCAGGCGAAAACGACTTCAGCCGTTCATCTTGCGGCATTTTTCTCCAAGCGAGGTAAAACGTTGCTGATCGACGGCGACCCGAACCGTTCAGCCTCTAGCTGGGCGAAGCGAAAAGGTTTGCCGTTCAGGGTCTGTGACGAGCGCCAAGCGGCCCGCTATTCTAGGGAGTACGAACACATCCTTATCGACACCCAAGCCCGGCCTACCGCTGAAGACCTCCAAGCCCTCGCTGAAGGATGCGATCTGCTGATTATTCCCTGCACCCCGGATGCCCTGTCTCTGGACGCTCTATTTTTGATTGTCGAAGCCCTTGAACCGCTAGGTTCCCCTCGTTTCCGCATTCTCCTGACCATTATTCCCCCTAAACCCAGCCGGGATGGGGAGGAAGCCGTTGCATCACTCAACAATGCAGGCTTGCCCATGTTCAAAACCGGGATTCGACGATTTGTAGCCTTCCAGAAAGCGGCTCTCCATGGAATTCCTGTTTATGAGGTCAATGACCCAAAGGCGGAAGAGGGTTGGCAAGATTATGTGAAGGTGGGAGAGGAAATTTGTAATGGCTAAAAGCAAGTTCGATGCAGTGCTAGGACAGAGAAAAACACTTTCTTCAGAAGTAGTCCTAGCAGAAAATACCCGTGCTATTGAACCCACTGGAACCCGAAGTAGGGGAAGACCACCAGGCAAAAGAACCCACCCAGATTATCGACAAGTCACCATTTATATCCCCCGTGCCTTACATGATCAAGTGAAAATTAGCTTGATCCAAGAGGGGAGAAAAGAATTTAGCGAGTTGGTTGGAAGTCTCTTAGATCGTTGGATACGCGAGCGACTGGATTAAGGTCTTCAAGTATGGCTCATCCATCAGTGGCAATAGACCTAACAGCGCATTAGGGAAAAGGGTTCGGGGAGCAATGGAACAGTCAACCGGCTTAAGCGGTTCGATAAAACCTTCGGTTTGATGAACCTGCTGGTGGGACGCTTCCATAGGGTGCAAAAGCGGAATAACCAGCACAGAAAACTGGTTTGTGGAATCAAAGTTCAGTAAGAACCCGTTTTGGTTAATTTACCGAACTTCCATTGCCTGATGACTGTAACAATTTGATCTGGTCGGCAATGTCTCCTTATATCAGTTCGCTGTTCCATTGCTCCCCGAACCCCGGAAACAACCCTAACTGCATCCATAAGCGTCGAGCGGATGTTTGGGTGGAGATTACACGACCGACACGCCAGTGCCAGATTATCATCCGTGTCCCTACCTCCTTGAACGAGCGGAATGATATGTTCCACTTCAAACGGAAAATTGAAAATCAGTTCCGGGGCATGGCAATACTCGCATCGATGATCGGCCCGCGCACTGACCTGCGGATAAGCCGGATTCATCGCTGCGCCAGCGTGATTGTCCGCACGGTCGCTGCGGTCAATTCCGCTTCAACCAAGTGTTCCAGTTCTGTTTGCTGAGGTTCGGGCAGTTCCTCACCGCGATCCCGCGCCGCTCGCCACTGATTCATCAAGTCCGCCAGCCGATTTTGTTGATCCGCCGTAAACAGGGCATCGGGTTGAAAACCAGGAATCAGCAGTAATCTGCTAAAGTTGGATTGATCCAACTGATCGGGGTCCGTGCAGGATACGTGTAAAAAGTTATCACTAGACCATATCAATCTGATAAAAAAGGTTTTTTATAAATGTTTATCAAACTCATAAAAATTCAGAAAACTGAACTTTGATTATAGAAACCACTTTTTTGAACAAGAAAATCCTGCTTTTAAGCGAAAAACAGACAAAGAAAGCACTGGTTTGAAAAAACGAACGTTTTTTTGAACTCAGTGTTCGGTAGAAAGGACTCACACTTCCACCTTGATCCGAAGTGATAACTTTTTACACGTATCCTGCACGGACCCCTGATCGGTGAGAGCATCCAACGCTTGACCGGCAGTTTTCCCCACGGATTGTTTGTTACCCGCAATCGCGCGATAAACCTTATCCCCACGGGGATCGACCGTAGGTAAAATAGCAACAGGGGTCATGGCATTACCTGTTTCAACAACGATTTTATACCGTAAAATGGCTGGAATTCTAAAAGATTTTTAGAGAATTTCAGAGTTGATTCCACCACGTTCTTTCCTCCTCCTGCAACTGAACTCCTTCTTGTTCAAGAAAGTCCTCCAATTTGGGTAAAGATAGTTTTTGCATCACAAAAGCACGAAATCGAGGATTCTCAAACCCTATTACTTTATTTCTCCGCAAAATAGCCGGTTGAGTTTGCATGAATTCATCCTGCCATTGCTGTATCAAGGGTTCAGGAATCTCTTGGTACGCACACTCTGCTGCGGCTCTACGAAAGTCCGTAAAACGGCGCTTGAGTTGTTGCACGTTCTTCTTTCGAGCTTCTACATCATCTTTTACCTGACGTTCATGCTGCTGTTTCTTGACTTGTTCTTGCTTGGAATTGCGCCATTCTCCATTAAGAGCTTCAATTAGAAATCCTGCTGGATTTTTAAGGTCTGTTTGCTGATTCGTCAGGGCTATTGCTACTCGTAAGTGGTCATCCGTATGCTGATTGACCATTTCTTGCGCCACCTTGTTAGTGATGCCTAACGCTAATAACTCCTTTAAGATACCATGTACTTCATCGGGCAGACCGTGTACTTGTGGGGTCGCTACGGTCGGTTGTGGAACTGCTTGCGTTACTTCGTTTGTGGTATCAGTATCCGCATCAAAAATAAAGCGAACGCTAATAATTTTACCTCCTCGACCTTGTTTAATGGGTTCCCACGTAAATGATTTGCCGGTTTTTTCTAACAACTCTAATCGAGCGGGTTCCAATGCTCTATTTTTGAAATCTCTAAAAATTTTATATTCATCTTTTTTTAGTCCCAGTATTTCCCATAGTTTTTTTAAAGTAAAAATTACTTCATGCTTGTTTCTACCAATAAATGACTTTCTAAATTCAAAAAATCTAATTGAATATTGCCCACGAAACTGCAATATTTTCTCCAATTCATATTTCGTAAAGTATGATTTAAGTTCAAGCAAAAGCGGTTTGAGTAATGGGTCGAAACGCAACGATACAATACCCGCTCCTGTACGGTATCTTGCCGAAGATAACCAAGCAGCTTGTAGTAATTCATTTTTTTCTGGGTTCTCAAACTCCAATGGTTTTGTAATTAAATTTTTTGTGATTCTTCTTAAAACTACATAAGGATTATCGTAATTCATTCCTAGCAATTCCGCCAAATCTTTTACATGAAATTCGTAATCCTGAAAATCTTTATCGTCTTTCTGTATTCGTGAAATTAAAATCTTGACGATCTTTTGCTCTTCAATTGACAGGCGATATTTTGCCTCAATCAATCTATTACTTTGTACTACCAGCGCCTTGTTATCCATGCTCAATACCATAGCGTTACAAATTGTGAAGCGTAGTCCCATTTGGCTATTTTATCGAGACATATTTTTTTTTGTCTCATAGTAACGTGTTCAAAGTCTCATAGTAACGTGTTCAAAGTCTCATAGTAACGTGTTCAAAGTCTCATAGTAACGTGTTCAAAGTCTCATAGTAACGTGTTCAAAGTCTCATAAAAAAATAATAAGTATTTAATTTTTAACAAATTTTTTCACCGTAATAATAAACAAATTCAAAATAAAAACAAACAACAACAAGGGGCGCTACCCCCCCCTGACCCCATGTTGTTATCTGCTGGTTATCCTTGAATATATCAAACAAGATATTGATTAAATTAAAGTTTTAATCATTTAGAGCGGAGAATTGCTTAATTGAAAGGATTTAACCGTTACCAAAACCCAAAAGACGGCTCGGCAAGAGCATAGGAACTGGAACCGTCTGCAACCAAGAACAACCGCACGGTTGAAACGGCAAGGTTCGTCTCCAACCAGAAGCTGCAACGCAAGAACCCGCTCAACCCAAAAGACGGCTCGGCAAGGAGGGAGATTCAACCGACAGCAATCCAGAATTCACTCAACCCAAAAGACGGTCTCCAAGAAGAAGTCACCGCACGGTCTGTTGTTCTAACCCGCGTTGAAGTCCTTCATTGCTCCTTACCCGCTCCCGCTCATACAGGCTCTGCACCTGCATGTCGCCCATGCCCTCGCTCACCCGGTCTTGTGCCTTCAGCCCGTCGACGATGTCCTGCGCCTTCGCTCCGAACGCCGTCGAGGCTTCGGCGGTCGCAGTCATATTGGCCTCAATATCCGCGACCGTGCTGGAGTCGGAACGGCGCAGCCCATCGAACGCATCCAGCGCCCGCAGGAGATGCTCATGCAGAGGCAGGTCTTCCTGGGAGACGAACGCGGTCAGGGCGCGGAGCTGGTCCGACTGCTGAAGCGTGGTGGCGTAGAGGTACTCAATCGCCCCCAGCGTGCGTTCGGGAGAGAGATTGCGGGCGAAGATGCTGCCGTACTGTGATAGAAGCTGTGCAACGCCATCGGCTTCAGGCGCACTCATCAGGGAGAGCGCGTGTGCCGCTGCGTCTACGGGGTCCTTGATGGCCCGTAGGGACTTCGCCAGCGCAGCAAGGGCGGGCGAGTCGAGCCGGGCCAGCGGGGTCGGTCGCAGGTGGCTCACAAGAGGCGCTTTAGGCAGCGCCCCTTCCGGTGACTCTGCATGGAGTTGCCCGGCCCGGCGCAGGGCTTCGATCATCGGGCGAGGACTGGGGGCGTTTTCCTGACCACGGGCCGCAGACACCTTTGCTGGGTCTACAGGCCGTTGCGGAGGTTGTTTTATCTTTTCGCCATACGATGTGTCGGGCAACGGGTAGTCGCGGGATTCCGTAAACTTTGTCGTTTTCTGCTTCGGATTGGCGAATGGGCGCTCCTCACTCCTGACCACGTCGGGCGGGTCTTTCTGCTCCCGCTTGCGGGTGCCAAAGTACGCATCCAGGTCATCCGCGATGTTCTTAAAATGCGGGCTGGACCACGGTGCGTTCTCTTGCGCGTACCCCGCATACTCCGCCCGATCCTTCTTCAGCGCATCTTGCGCTTCCTGCTCGGTCGTAAACCCGCCCTCAATCAGCGTACCGTAGCCGAAGATGCCGTAGAGAGTGGTCGGCGGTTTGCCCTTGTGGGCGGTGATGATGGGCTGGACCGAGAGGGGGTCCGTCTTACTCGCCAACTGCCCCTTACTCAACCCAACGCGCCCTTCCAAACCCTCTTTGAGCGCGGCGGTCTGGATCAACCCGATGAGGTCGGCGTCAGTGTACTTACCGACCAGGCCGATAGACCGCAGGAACTGGCGAGCAGCGGCGATAAGGCGTCGTACAAGCCCATGGCGAGGACTTATCTCGGCGAGGTAGCCCAAGGTCTCATGCCACACCGCAGCGCCCGTAGCGCCCGCTGCGACGGCTCTACGGTGGGCTTCCTTGACGGAGGCGAATCCTTCGCCCGTCACCATACCTTTCAGGTCTTTCAGGATGCGGGCATAGGCATCGCGCCCGACCAGCCGGGCGAGGCCGTAGTGCGCCCCCACCTCATGGAAGACCTTGCCCCACTCTTCGCCCGGAGCGATGTTCTCGGTGAAGAACCACGACGAGCCGTCGGGTAGATAGAGCCCCGCTGTGTCTGGTGCGACGGTGAACGGGGCGTCCGTGGTGCGGTGCAGCACATGGACGTTGGCCCGGTCGAGCAGCTTGTGCTGAATGGCTTGGCGGAACTGCTTTGGGGTTTGGCCGGGGGTCGGGCTTTGGCGCTTGGAGTCGAACGGAGTTTTGGGGGTGCCCTCTTGGCGCTTCTTTGCGGCGGCTTCGGTCAAAGCCCGTGCTTTATTGGCTTGGGGGCTGTACGTGTTCAGAACATAGTTAAGGAGCCCCCCTTGTTTCTCCCGAAGCACTTTGTTCAAGACGTTAATCTTGTACTGGGTCGGGTTATCTAGGTAGGTTGGGGACTTCCAATAAGCCTGGATAGCCGCGTTGATCCCCTCTTCAGCGTCGGCTTCGGTCAGTGTGGAGGGGTCTAATTCCCCGGGTCGTGCAGGCGCGGGTCCTTGAACATTTCTATCGGCTGGTTGGTTTTCAGCGCGTCCTAATCCAGCCTCGTCCCACAGCTTACTGAGTTCTGCGTATTCAGCCGCTGTAGGTTCGCCCGTTGTATAGTGCCCATATCTATCGTCCCACCCATACTTACGGCGAAGTTCTTGGGTGAGCGCTGTAAACGCCCCCCCGGGGGAGGGCAAGGAAGCCGCTGTTTCTTTGGGGCTTACTCCTCTCTCCACAGCTTGGGGTCGAGCTCCGGGGCGGGCTTGTTCGCCCTGAGGGCCCGTTCCAGGATTTGTTCCAGATTGTCCAGGCGTGGCGCGTGAGTCGGCACGTGGACGCCGAAACGCTTCCAGTACTCGGCGATCAAATGTGTCACCCGGGGCACTTTCATTGGGGGCAGGTTCATAAATCTCCTCGAAAAAAGCATGGACGTCTGGGGCCGCTTTAGCCAGGTCGGCCCCATTCAGCGCATAGATGGCGTGGGCCTGGGCAAAGACTTCCTTGATGGTGTTGGCCCGCAGGTCAGCGTTCTTTGGGTCTACGACGAGAGCTTCTAACTGATGAAACCCATACGTATGGAGGTAGTGTACGGCTCGTAGCGGGTTCGCTTCCTTAGCGTAGTACGCCTGCTGATGGAGCCGGTACATCTGCTCTATTAAAGGCCCGCCCCAACCCGGCTGAAAAACGAACTCCCCGTTTACGACCGCTATTTTACTCGGGTCTACCGCCCAAGCCGGAGATGTAGGGCTGCTATACGTAGCTACCCCCAAGCTATCTACGGCGTGGCCTACCTCATGGTACACGGTATGCGCAGCTACATCTATTGACACGCTGCCATTACTTACTCGGTCTAAGAACTTCTTACCGAATGTTAAAATACTTCCATTAGGGAACCACTGCCCCCATTCTGATCCTTTGGCGGTAAACCCGTAATACTTAACAGCCTGAAGCCCCTTCTGACTCGGATAAGTCAGCACCTTTTTCAGAATCTTTGTGATTGTTTCGGCGTAGGCTTTGGGAACAGGCATTAACCCGATAATCGTGATCTTCGCTTGTTCTGCGACCAGGGCTGATGGCTCAACAGGGCCTAAAGAGGGTTGTTTTGGCGCTTCGGCCTTAACGGGCACAAAGTCCCTAACCTCTTGAGGAAGTGCGACGTTTTCTATGTCCTTCGCGGCGGCAAAAAGGGGGGCTATATCCGAAATCTTTAACCCTGCATTCCCCAGGCCAACCCGAGTAACCAAAAAGTTTTCGCTCGGATGCTGTTTGGCGTAGGCAATAAAGTCCTCTACGTGCTTGCGGATGGCCTCCAGCGAGAGCGTAGCGTAAGGGGTGGATTTCGTAGGCAGTGCGTAACTACGCCCCTGTGCGCCTATCCCCCTACCCTGCTGTGCGCCGAACTTCTGTTTAGCGGTCAGTGCCGCGCCCTTGCCGTGAATGCCTGCTTCGTTAGAACCGAATACGAACACCTGATTTGCGCCGAGCTGGTCAATACGCTCCGGGGTTACTCGTAAGTGCGGGGTTTTAGCCGCTGGCGTTGGCGCTTCGGCCTTAGCCGGCGTCCACGTACTCGGTTCTACGCCCTTACCGGGGGTCTCGACGTAGCCTTGCGCGGTCAACCACGTTGCTAGGTCCGCCTCACCACCCTGTTTGTTGAAGTTGTTAGCGCGATTCCCAGGGTTGTCCGCTAGAATTGTGGCCTTGGCGTCGACCGCTTTTTGCAGGTTCTTATAGGCCCCGTTGAGTTTCCCATCCACCAGCAACGGCGTGCGCCCGGCACGCTTGCCGTTGACAGAGACGAAGACCTTATCCGATGCGCTGTACTTGCCCGTGTTGGCCTTGCCCCCCGCCCATCTTACGTAGTCCGCCGTGCTAGAGTCCGTTGAGCTTTCGCCGATAAACTGAGTCATCAGCTCGGCTTTACGGGCGTCCTTGTCCTTGATGGCCTGCGAAATAGCTCTTGTAGAGGTACGGATTTCCTCCGCCATCGACTTTGGCTTAACGGCTGGTGCTACGGGCGCTTTCGCAACGGGTGCTACAGGCGCTGTTTTAGCCGATGGGGCTTTACCCGCTTCTACTTTCAGCGGCGCATAGGCGAATTTACCCCCCCGCATCCCGACGACGAACGAGCCCGCTTTGTGCCCTGCTTTTAACGCGGCAGCATAGGCGCTGTCGTAGGTCATACCCGTCACATGCGGTTCTGCATCCAGCGCGGTTTTCAGCGCTTTAGTATCCCCGTTGACTGCATCCAGCGCCTTTTGCGTCGCGTGAAGATGGGCGTAGCCCAGAATACCGCTCTGCCGTTGTGAAAACTCTGTGCCCTTGGTAGTGGAGGCGACGGAGTGCAGGGCAAAAGGGGTTTGCGTTTCATCCTCAATCCCCGTCTGCACCCCGAGCGCCCACAACGCATCCCGCAGCGGTTTGGCCTCGGTCTCTGAGGTAAACACCAGTCCGTCGAGGCGGGGGTCGTCACGGTTATTGGCCTTAATCGAGAGCGGAGGCTCTGAGACGACCGAGTGTGCTTCGGTTTTAGGTGCTTCTACTTTAGCCGCAGGGAGTTCCACTTTAGCCGCAGGGAGTTCCACTTTAGCCGCAGGCGCAGGGGGTTCCACCTTAGCCGCAGGCGCTTCTACTTTAGCCGCAGGCGCTTCTACTTTAGCCGCTGGCGGTTCTACTTTAGCCGCTGGCGGTTCTACTTTAGCCGCTGGCGGTTCCACTTTAGCCACAGGCGCTGGCGGTTCCACTTTAGCCACAGGCGCAGGCGGTTCCACTTTAGCCGCTGGGGGGTCCACCATAGCCGCAGGCGCAGGCGCAGGCGTTGCTTCCACCACAGTGGGCGCTACACTCTCCGTAGGCTTAATCACGACGGGCTCGCCCGTCTTCAGCACTTGGGAGGCTTCGGATGGACTTTTACGACCTGGAGGAGGAAGAGGAGGAGCAGGAGCCTCTACCGTCGGTGGTATTTCCGCTGGCCCAGGTTCTGAAACGGATTCAGCAGACGATGGAGCAACTGGAGGTTCCGTCAGCGACGCCTCGGGGGCTTCCGTTACTCCAGATGGACCGGCTGGAATTATTGGTTCGACAGGTGGAGCTGCTTCACCAAGCGGCGGTGCGCCTGTACCAGGAGCGCCGGGCTGAACAGGTCCAGTTCCTGCTTCGGCAGGTGGTGATCCCAGTGGAGTACTCTCCGACGGACCCGGAGGACCGGTAACCTTCCCTTGCTTGTTTGCCATCCCTGACACGGCCCCACCTGCGCCGCCGAATATCCCGCCAAAAATAGCTCCGGCCACACCGGCTTCGGCGTAGCGCCACATATTCTCCTTGGAGGTCATCCGATCCAGCAGCGGCACGTCGGTCTTGGCGTCCCACTCGTTGTTGAGGACGCCGATAACCTCCTGCACGGCCTCGGTCGCACCCTCTCCGCCCATACCGAGCGCACCTTGCGCGCCGATATGCTTGACCACGTCCATCGCAGTCTTGATGTCGACGCCGGGTTTGAGAAAGCGGTGTAGCAGGAACTCGATGCCCACCAGGTCGAGTGCGCCGGCTGCGGCAAGAAGACTCCATACAAGGCCGTGGCGAAATAGGCCCTCCTTGGCCCCTTGTTAATTAAGCCGCGATGCCCATCACTTGTCGTGGGCTACAACCAGTGAGTCGGAAAGCAGCTTGATCGGCCCCACGGACGGCATCCGCGCCGTGCAAACCCAGTTGGTGGGCGATTTTTAGACAGCTTGAAGTAATCTCGACGAACTCGGTTGGAGTCACTTTCAAGGTGACAGGGTCCATTACGGGTCGCTGCGGGATTGGAATTTCGGGTTGAACATCCGGTACCGAAGAATCGTGGTTATGCTTACCCAGTTGGATGAGCATTCGCCAAACGGCGAACCCCCGGGGAGTCCTTTGGGAGAGAGCCAAAACCTTGGCAGCTTCGATATGCCAGTAATGGGTATTACGGACTACAAAATGGTCCCGATCAGCGATGAAGGGGTAAGAATCCAGTACTTGTTGGAGCCATTCATTAAAGGGTATTTCAATACCCAAGGCTATATGTAAGCGATAAGCATCAACCGGGGGATCACGATAGGGTTCACCATTTGGGCCACTGATCATGATTCCCAGTTGGCGACCCGCTTCCGCTTCCGCTTCTGCTTCTACTTCCTCGACGGTGATGTAAATCCCAGGTTCAGTGAAAGCGGCCTGTTCTTCAAGGAACCAACTAATCGGTTTGCGGGTCATTCTCGCAATAATGACCAGCGACGCAAGCCCTAATTCATTGTAATGATCCGCATCAGAAGGTCGTTCCCAGTAAGAAATGGTGGGCTGACTCACCCCGCAGGCGGTGGCAATTTGAGCTTGGCTTAAACCAGCTTGCTGACGGGCACTGCGGAGTCTTTGTCCGAGAAAAGTTAGCATGATGGTGTCCCCTGGATGGAAACGAGGACACAAGCTAGGCATTGCAGAAGACAAGAATAAGACGATGAAGCGACCATGACGGTCTCCTTTACTCTTTCTCAGGGAGTAGTGCCCAAGAGTTTTGGGCGGTTGGGAGTCTGAGAACCGATAAAGGTAACGGCGCTAAGTATTGGATATTTCTTAGCACTCCCAACCATGGAAATACCACGGGCAGGGCAAAAAAATACCGCGATCTAACGGGTGCGGTCGCCGCCTTTAGGAGTTTCTCAGGCTCCAGCGAACAGTATATCTTCTACAGCCTTTGGAAGCAAATCTTTTTTCAATAAGCGTGTTGATCAGCTCCTGATGATCAATACGCTAAAAATGGGCTATTTTTTCAGTGTCGAATCACTTGGCGGGGGTAAACTTTCTTCCAGCTTTTTGAAATCCCCGATAACCGTTTTCAAAGGACAAAAGCCAACCACTGGGCATTTCAGACAACCCACAGCAAGAGCAACAGGGCAAAGAGTCATGAGGGAATTCCTAACGGTAAGGTGTGGACAAAAATGATAGTTCGTTAAAAAGCTATCGTGTAGCAAAAATAGCCGGATATTTCACGGCAACTCCCTTCCCCCTTGGGCACATTGAAAAAAGGGGTCCCCCCTCCCCATCGGGCCAAATTGAATCGGTTTCGTAGAGGGGCTGCCGTAGTCGGTCACTGTTAGCAGAGGCGTATGGCCCGATAGTGATTCACTACGGGTTCGAGGAGGGTCAATACTACTTCATTGAAATGTAAAAACCTCACAATCAAGAGTAGGCATGGTTGTTGCGTAAGGTAAGGCTAACCAACAATCCACTGACTGAGGCTGCTCTAATGAACCTGCCTATCCAGCGCAAACAAACCATTCTGCTGGCGCTCTCCCTGGGGCTAGCCATTGCCTCTTATTGGATCCCGCTACCGCCCGATTCCCAAGTACGAAATTCAGCGCGGACTGAAACGGCTACACAATATGCCCAGGTCAATACAAAAAACTCTTTAGCCACTCGTTAAGAGTAAAGACATGGGGCGCGGGTTATCGGGTTTGGTGGGATTGCCACCGGTATTCGCGCTCATGATGTTTTTCAGCATCGGCGATGATTAAGCGGCGACCTGCGGCGGCTAAAGCGGTGGACATGAATTTCCAGCCATGGGGTAAGGACTGGCGGGTGGTAAGGATCGTTCGAAGGGTGGGTTTGGATAAAAGGCGTAGTAGCTGTTTACGCAGGTATTGGTCGTGGGATGAGCCTTCAATGACGGTTTCGTCGATAGTAAAGCCATTTGCCTCTGCAAAGAATCGAAGTTTAGTGACTTCGGATTCAGTATCAAGGGTTTCGGGGAGTGGATAATAAAGATAAAGGGCAGCGTTGTTCGTTAGCGGCTCTTGCCATGCTTTGAGTTCTTCGGCGGAACCGATGATGTGTTTACCCCCTGGCGTTCGTGTAGCGGGGATAATCCCTTGCTTGATCCAGAGAGTGACTGTTGTCCGGTGAACCCCCAGCTTTTTTGCTAATTCGGTTACCTTCATCTGACGAATCCTTTGCAATAATCGATGGAAATTAGACCACTGTAAGGTAAAAAAAGTCTATTCAATGTACTCAATATGTGAATTAGCCATTGTGCTTGAAAATTGGAAAGATTCGCGGGGGTTCAGCAGCACAGAAATTGCGTAGAACCAGGTAGGGCAACATCCCCCGGTTGTGATTACCGCTCCGGGGGCGGCGGCGGGGGCGGAGACTGCGGGTTTTGCCCTCGACTTGGGGCCTGCCCGCAACTGGGACTCGACTTGGACGCGACTTTTTCCCTTATAAATCAACGTGGACGCAATGCCCGCGACTTTCGGGAAAAATCTTACGCTGGGAACATTATATTTTTCGCTGAGGTTCCACAGGGGGGGCTGCGAGGGGGCTGCACGCTTATATTTATTTATATTTATTTATATACTTAATATATAGATAAGTTGAGGGCATTGAGGGCATCGTTGATTTATAAGGATTTTTATCGCGGGCAAGTCGCGGGCAAGTCGTGGGCATCCCCCCCAAGTCGTGGGCAAAAACCGCAAAAAACCCGCCAAGTCGGCGGGTTGGGCGTTTAGGGCTGGGGTTCAGTGCGTAGTAGCATGGACTGCGGGCTTTTTGGCCTCCCCTGTGAACGATGCCGCCCCTGGATGTGTGTCGATGTATTCAGCGATAGCGCTTTCCGATTGCGCCCGCCAGAAGTCCGCCTTCTCCAGCGCATACACCATCTGCTTCCGCCCATCGCTGAGCCGCTTCCGCCCGAGCTTAACCAGTCCGGCGTTCGCTGCCGCTTTGCTGATAGCGTGGGGGGATAGTGGTTTGGGGGCGGTGTATCCGTAGCTATCCGGCATCTGCGGGTACGTCATCGCAGCTTTGACCAAGTCGGCCCATTCATCAAATGTGATGATGCCCCTCGCTAGGATTCCCTTACCGTTACCGTGTATATAATACCCATCCTTAATCGCCTGCCTGAACACGGCGACCTGACGGTCCAGTGCGGAATGCGTGTTCTGGATCATCTCTTCGCGGGCTTCTGTGAAGATGGCAGGCGCATAGGGGCTGAACTGGGACAAATTGCGGTTCTTTAGCATGAACAGCGCCCCCGCAACCGAGCCCCCGGACTCAGGGATGAACGTCTGGAATAGCCGTTCGTAGTAATCCCCCTTCTTGGGTAGCGCACGGCTAATGGCGATAGCGTAGCGCCGCTCATCGTTCTCGATCCGAATAGCATCCTCGTAATTACTGAAGAATATCCAGTTCCCGACGTTATCTATCGTGATTTTAGCTCGCCCTTTGCGATTGCACGGTACGCGGGGGTTGGTAATCCACGGTTTTAGCTTGTTCATCAAGCTGGTTTGGTCTTCCTGTACCTTGATCTCTTCGACCACGCGCAACTGCTTAGCCGCGAAGTCGTCTTGGAAAGCCCCCGCCAATTCCTCTGTGGAAATCACCCCGACGTTGCTTTTACCCAGCAGCGCGGTCATCAAATCCCCGACGAACGACTTACCGTTGCCCTTCGTCCCGATAATAACGGGGGAGGAATGAATACGCCGCCCTGGGAACTGAACGAGCGTTGCAAGGAAGTTGAGCAGATATTCGACAAACTCCTGATTACCATCGACCAAGTACGCCAGATGGTCGATCAGCATCGCTTCCTGCTGGGCATCGTACTTAGGCTCGGGCAATATCGGCGCGTTGTACGTATTAAGCAGCGGCTCGGTGATACCGGCTACCGATTCGGCGGTGACGATTCGGCCTTGGCCGGGTTTATAGGTGTCGTGATGGAGGAGTTCCCCGCCCTCCCGTGCGAACGCGATGTCGGCTTGGCACGGCCACTGATTCGGGTGGGCTTGCTCAGCGAGCATGGTGAACGCCTTCGGCGGGTGGCACACCCCCGTTTTCAGGTCGGCGAACAGGTTATCTTTGGTCAGGTAAACGAACTGTTTTAACCATGCAACTTGTTCGGCGCTGATTTCCCCTTCGTTGTCCCCCGCCTGTCTGACCTCTGCTTTGATGGTTCGCTTTCCCACTCCGGTCAACGCCGCCAGCCGATCCACAAGCAACTCGTACTGGAGGGCTTTATTTTTCTGGAGGATGGTCAGCTTCTGTGCCCACGTCCCCAACAACTGCCGCGCTTCATCGCTGGCCTCCGCATCCCCACGCACTTCCAGCGCCTTCAAAGCGGCGTCCAGTGCGGCGTATATAGTGTCGGGATCGCGCTCCAGGAAGGATGCCAACGCTTTGTCCAGCGTCATCTGGCCGTAGGTGCGGTTATTGGCCGGGTCGTGAATCTCGTCCCATTTGTCCCGCTTTAGACCTAGACCGGACTTGCGGAACAGTCGGTCGGCTTGCTCGATGCAGCCCTTGCAGTAGCGCACCAGGACGTTAGCCAGAGCTAAGTCCGCCCCTGACGTGTCACCATCATAGGCCGACGTGTCGCCTTCCCACAGTGCTTTCAACCGGGCACTTCCCTGAATCCGCTTCAGCACTGCCGCGTCGTCTGCGGTCTGCACCCGGTCTTTCTCTGTGGCGGTCGGCTGCGGCCCTTCCTCTTTCGCCATGAACCGGCTATGCAACCAATCCAATGCTTCTTGCTGTTCAGTGACCGCAGTAGCCGCGCCTGTCCAATGGTTGCCGGTAACGGTCAGATAGCGACTGCTGGGGTGGCTGTAGACCTCAAGCCACTTGACCTTGCCTTCGCACTTTCCCGACCGGCCCGGCTTGCCGTAGCACCAAATGCGGATACCCGTTCCACTTGGCGATATTTCCGTGTAGGCACCTGCGAACCGCGCCACCACTTCGGCGGCATCGGTGGTCAATTCACCTGTATCTGGGTTGTAAACGTGGTCGAGGTCAAGTCCAGTCAGCCCGTCAGACTCCGTAAGGCATAATCCGACGCCTTCAAGGCCGAGTCGCACTGCGGCAGCAACGGCGGTATCGAAGTCAGTCCAGTGCGTTGGGTCGATGTTACTGGCGTGAGTGGGGTTGCCGTTGCTATGCGGGTTGATCGGCGGCTTGCTACGTTTGCCGTTGCGTTCTTCGTAGCGCCAGCACACCCATTGATTCAGTGCGCGGAGTTCGGCAGGGATAGTGGGTTTTACAGCAGATACTTCGTGTGCGTTATTCATGCAATGGACTCGGTCCAGGCTTGCCCTTTGGGGGCGGATCAAGTACACTGTCGCTACTCGGTAAAGTAGTTCAGTGACTCGGCTAGGGTTGCTCTACATCTGATTTCCCAAGACCGCCCTGTTTGCGCAGGGCGTTTTGCTGTCCCGTTTCTACACTTCTTCGTCGCAGTCTCTGTGTCCTCTTCCCGGCCAGCAAAATTGCCGGGCTACTGGCTCGGTCCTGAGCCTTTTCCCTTACTTCTCCCGGTAGTTTACCGCGTCCCTGCCGTTACGTCTCGTTCCAGCGTGGTCCCTTTGTCGTCGAGTCTACGGCCCCGACCGGCAACTGACCAGATTCACGCCGCAAGCCGGTCCATCTCGTCGAACCGCGCCTCCATAGCTTCCATCTCCGCTTTATGCGCCTCCTCCCGCCGCCGTCATTCCGCCCGTAATTCTTTAGTCGGGGTGAACTCCAGGCACGGAAGCCCGAGTCGTCGGCATAGCCGCCGCACATCGCGCAATACATGCAAGGCCAGCACGCAGTCATTAAAGCTCCCGTCAAACCCGTTCTCGTCGAGGCTGGAAAAATACCCCTCGGCGGTGGCAAAAACCAGCGGCCCCGCTTCGTCTTGGAGGTAAAAGGCGAGGTCAACTCCGCTCTTCCTTTGGTAGAGGATGGCTTCGGCATGTTTCTGGAGGCGGTCCAGAATCTGGAGCCGCTCCATCACTTGGCCCCTCCCACCAGTCTCAGATTCCCGCGATTCTCTCTCAGCACTTTGCGCTTCAGCCGGTGCATCGCGCCTTTGAACGCGCCATCCCGTGCTTTCCAGTCGGCCCGCTGCTCGCGGGTTGCCTTAAACGCAACCGTCTCGACTCCGAGATACCGCCGCACTCGCTGGAGGTCGCGGGCCGTCCATAGCGCCAGGCGGCAATGGCTTATCTCTGCGGCGTGCCATGCCCACGCCCGCTGCCGCACCGTCTCCAGGAGTTCCTCAGCGTGGTCAGGCAGCATGGACACCATGACCCTGAAAACCCGGAGGTGTCGACTGGGCGACGTCGAATGCTCAGCGGGCAAGGTCCAATCCCACATCCCTTCGATGTCGTCGATCAGCTCCCCGTGATGGGAGCAGTCTCCCACTTCTAGCACTCCCATCGCGCTATCCCACATTTGGTCAATTGTGCAGAGCACGCTGTTTACGGTGTGCTGGCGGATTCGTTCAGCTTCCAGTCTCGAAATCTTCATCACTACCTCGTCTCAGAAAGAGCCCTCCCTGGCCGTTAAAAATTAAGCGTCGCGCAGGAACTCCGTCGCCGGAAAGCCCAGCGACGTGCTCAGGCAGATCAATTCCTGACTGAGCGTGTTTGCCAGCTCGATATAGTCGCAGTGGTCGGTCAACTCGTCGTCGAACATGTAGGTCACGGTCGCGTTCAGCGCCTGCAACTGATCGAAAAGACTCGGGGTAGCTTTGTCGTGGCGGACGGGTGTCCAGTCTTCGTTAATCATCTTGGCTTCGTTTTGGATGGCGTCGGTCAAAGTCTGCATAAATATCTCTCGTATAAGGAAAATCCTGCGGATTGTTTCACCGTATCGCCTCGTTTGCGCTGCCCATTGACGCCAATATATGAGCATGATAAACTCATAAAATGATTATTGCAATAGGTTAAACTCAAAAAATGTCTAAGCCGATTCCGAAAACTGCACCCATGTGGGCGCGCCGCGCTGCTTTGATCTGTCAAGAGAGGGGCATCTCTCGCCAAGACCTCGCTCGACTCCTGGGAAAAAGCGTCGCAACGATAGGTCACTATCTCTGCGGGCGAGCGCAGCCCAGTCATGAACAATTGCACTACCTGGCCGGCTACCTGAACGTGAGCCTGGATTCGCTACTGAGGGACGAGGGGGACGGGCTATCAGTTGAAGACGCGCGTGAGTTTCAGTGGCGGGTGCCGTTATTGGCGTGGGCTGATGTGGGTTTGCGCGATCCGACCCCAGCGGCAGAGCAAGTCACGTCGCCGGTGCGCACCACCGAGCACGCCTTCGCCGTCAAGGTGGTAGGGAGCGGCGCCGCCCCAGGGTTTGCTTCGGGCGATTTGCTCATTGTGGATTACGTCGCTGGGTTCACTTCCGGCGACTATGTGCTGTGTCGTCAGGACGAGGCTGTGCTGCCTGCGATTTGGATTTACATAAAAAACCCATCGGGTGAATTTCTCTACCCGGTGGATGCGGCGGGTGGCGTTGCGCCACGGGCTCTCGGCAGGCCGCTCTTCTTACGCAAGATCACCGCCAAGTTCACCGTACTTTGACTCCAACACATCATCGTCACGACGACGAAGGAGACCCAGATGCACACCGAAACCCTTGCCACGCACGCCTTGGCCCACCTCGAAGACTGCTTTGCCAAAGCCTACGACAAGAAAATCCATTGCCCGGCGTGCGGCAAACGGATCGTAGAAGACGTTGTTCAACACACCGCCGCGTTCGAGGATGGCGATACGCAACCTAAAATTCGCGGCAAATTTTTCAAGCTTCCTCAATCCCGATTGCCGCCCACAGATTTCAAAATGATGCTGTAATTGTTTCAGTACGTTCTTTTTCGGGAGAAATTCTTACTAAATTAGTGCGTTTTTAATTGGGGGCAGACAGCGTAGGGTCACGGTGGGCAATCGCCCACTGGAGACCCAATAATGAACAAGAAACTCCTCGTCCTAATTGCTTTGCTATTTTCGCCATCCGCATTTGCGCTGCGCTACAGTATCCAAGACATTATACCTTCGGATGCCTTTATAGTCGGTCCTACGGCAATCAATAACTCTGGCGAAGTGACTGGATGGCTTTACGCCAATACCCCCTCTCACAATGTACAGGCTTTTGTGTGGAGTTCCCAAGACGGTCTACGCAGTCTAGGCGGTTTAGCAGGAGGTAATCACGATGAGTACGGCACGGCGATTAGTAACCTTGGGGTTGTTACCGGGATCAGTTTTGCAAGTAACGGCTCTATAGGAACATTTACATGGAGTCAGGCTCTTGGTGCGCAGAGTATCGGAGTTCCGCAAAACGCACCTAGCGACACCCGTGTAATCGGACAAGGAGTTAATGACTACGGAGTAGTAGTCGGACATAGCTATTCACCTAATGCTGTGACGGATCAACCATTCATCTGGAACGCGGTATCGGGATTCCAGACTACTGGCTATAACGGCATAGCAACTGACATCAACAATCTCGGTCAAGTAGTCGGCAATATCGATACATACGGATACGGTAACCGTCATGCTTATATTTGGGACTCCGTAAATGGTCTACAGACACTAGGGTATTTACCAGGATGCTATACTGTGGCAGTAGCGATTAACGACCAGAGCCAAGTAATCGGGAATAGTTACGGCGCTAATTGTAACAGCAACGGTTTCGTTTGGGATAGTAAACAAGGGATTCGTTCTCTAGGTGCGCTTGACGGCTGGTTAGGCAGTACAGCCCTAGCCATTAACGATATGGGGCATGTCGTGGGCGAACTTAGAGGCGCAGTTAACGGGGAAGCCTTCATCTGGACTGAAGTTACAGGCATACAAATCTTGCAGGACTTAATTGATCCCTATTCAGGTGACCTATCCAACGTCGTCCTATTTGGTGCAACTGGAATCAATGACCGAGGGCAGATTATCGCACAAGGTATTGATCCAGATGTCGGGGCTATCCATGGGTATCTTTTAACACCAATCCCCGAACCCACCACCTTCGCGCTGCTCAGTCTCGGTCTCGCTGGATTGTGTGTTCGTCGGTGGCGAAAACCCGCAATCCTACGCCAGCGGCGCTAATCCATAGGTCGCCCGCAGTTCATCGCGGTCTCGGCCAGTAATGTGGTGGATGACGCTCCGTTGCTTAGCAGCGGTCAGTGTCTCGAATAAGGCCAGCCATGCGGCAACTTCTGCATCTGGGTCAACATCAGGGGTAAAATCTGCTGATCGTAGTGAACTCTTCATCATCAGGGGGAAGTCCGTTCCGGGCGTTCTGCCGCCAAGGCCGGATCAGGGTAGGCGTAAGGATTCCTTCGTAAATGAGTAACAAGCCTGGCATCAGTCTAATAAAACCTGTTTTAGCGTTTCTTTGTACGATTTTCGCCTACGCATCACGACCGTTTTCTTAGTCAATTATCGTAAAGGTGAAAGGATCGTTATTCTTAGTCAGTGTTCTAACCCCCATAATTTTATGTGGAAAATTAGCTGCTTGTTAATAGTCAGAGCCGCTATTACCCATTTTCGCACGAATCCTTACAGTCACCCTTTATGGGGGATTTCAGCATAACCGATTGAAACGAGGCGGTGTCCTGCTAGGGAAAACTGCGGGGGATGCTGTCGAGGGAACGGTTACTGGTCAGGAAAAAGTGAGGCGGGCAAACTCCCAAAGGCAGGGCATCCGTGCTGGGTTATTCCAAACGCTTCATGCTTCGCTTGCCGGGCTGCGATCCAAGAACACCAAAGCGACTCGGGGCGATGAAGTGGTCTGGGCAGACGGATGACCGATCTCGCGTTCTGCCTCCAACCAATCTTCGAGAGAGCAACCGCCCTGAAAACCCCGGCGTTTAGCCCGGTAGTACGCAGCCTCGGCAATCCAGGCGTGTCGCTCGGCAACAGGAACTCGCACTTCGCTAAGCGGAGAGGTCGACATCGAGTAGAACTCCAGAAATCGTGAAGGAAGCTCTGATCATGGTACTCAATAAAAGAGTCGGTTGGCTACCCGATGGGAACGGCTGGGCGGGCTGAACATGACCGAGGAAGATCAGAGTAGTCCAAGTGACGGGCGGTTTTTACGTTTCGACGACCCCCTCCAGAATTCACGTGGGTTAGACTGTGACAACTGTGGATATTAGGAATGGTCCCTTTTGCCTTAGAGCCGGCTTCTACTTCTGATCCGAGAATGACCACCAGAAGTTGCCCCCCGTCCCCGGAGTTGGGACATCGATTCGCATCGACCAATTGATTTCCTGGATGATCTTGAGGGTCGTCCGATCCTGTATGAAGGTCTTAAAATCAAAATAGCCGGTTCTTCCCCGCGCTGCACCCATGTAGAGCGACTGTCCGGCGTCAACTTTGTAAAATCCAGGCTTGTCTTCGAAGGTCGCCACCCTCCCCGCGCGATCCCACTCACCGAACCCGACCGGCGACAGCTTTTCCCCATCCCACCAATGCCATGCTCCGGTTTCGCCATCCGGCACAAAGTCGTTCCAGACATCGTTGCCGGCATTACCCGCGATCTCCGAACGGCCCCTCTTCATCTGTCCGACCATACAATCGGCTTTCGAACTGCCCTCTTCCAGTTCGAGTCTGAATTTCACGGGCAACCTTATGGTCGAGGAGCCCCATCTTGTCCACGGCCAACTGATCTCCCAATTCGACCAAGTCGCGGTGAAACTCTTTACTCTGCATTCAGCCATGGTCCTACCCCTGCTTATTGTCCCATCGATAGTGACCTGGTGACGGAGCCTGTCGCCGGAGCTATAGCGCCACACACGCTCTTCAACTTCGCGAGACTGCTATCCACCAGCGCCGGTCGCGAAACGAGGCACGCGACAACTATTTGCTGCTCACTCACTTCCCTCCAAAGATCTTGCCGTACTTCTCGAAGAAAACCTTCACAGGGTTAAACGGACACGAGACGTTGGAAAGATTCTTCGCAAACACCAAGTCTTCATCAAACATCTGGTGGATATAGTCCTTGTGGTTGCCCGTACTGAGAAACGTCGCCGAGTCAGAGAGAGCGGCAGACAGGGGTGGGGAATTGGCTCCGTGGTCGGATCGCAGCCCCGGTCGCCGTCGCTCGGACCGGTAGAGGTTGGAGATGAGGATAGCGACAAACTCCTCGCGGGTGTCGTAGGCCGGATTGTCCGAGGTCCCGGAGCACTGCATTTGACCCCGCATCTGCCGCAATCCGTGACCCATCTCGTGGAGAAGGATTTCATCGGCCTCGGCTCCCGGCGCGACGGCCCCGCCGCCGGGGGGTGGAACCCACATTAGGGCGTTGAAGCGAATCTCTGTATCGCTCCCCCCGCCCCGGCCCAAGTAGGGTTGGCCTTGCGGATCAGTGAGGACGCTCGCTGAGCGGACCGTCCCTGTGGGGTTGCTGCTGCAAGCCAGGATACGCTTACCTTGTGGCGTAGCCTTGTCCAGCTCAACCGGCGCAGCGAAAGCGTTCTGCTCAAAGGAAAAGTTGGCATCAAACTTATTGAACGGCTTGATGGTCATTTTCTTGCCCTTCTGTTGGCCTATCGCATAGATGGCGGCGAACACCGCCCACGCGCTCCAAGACGAACGGCGGAGTTGTTCCAACAGCGCGATGGTGTCCTTTTCAAAGTTGGCGGCAGCGGTCTTGACTTCCTCTTTGATAAAATCTGGGGAAGCAGAAAGTGCCGATGAACTGAGCAATTCATCCGCATCCACGAGGATGTTTTGACACTGAGGATACTTAGTCACAGGAAGCTCCTCCAAGTAAAAGACGGAAAGGGCAATGAAAATTGCAATGAACACTGGCGCTCATTGTGACTATAGTGATAAGCCACGGTTCCTGGTATCCGGCTTCGTGCCTCCTTCTGAGGTAAAGCGTGTCCCTCTCTGGGTTTCTCGGGCTTGATCCCGCATAGCCAATCTTGATGCTTCCGCTCTGCAATCCATCCGATTACCCGGATTCCCACTAATCCTAAGGCGAACTTACTGAGAGAGGCTCGTCATTTTTCTGTGCCCCATATTCTTCATGGCTTTGTTGCAGAGCGTAACCTGTGATGCCCTCATCACATCTTATCCCTGCAACGCCCGGTACAGCGTCCGCCGCGACACCTTGAGCGACTGAGCAACGGTGTCATGCGGTTCACCCTGGGCCAGCAACTGCCGGGCATGGATGAGCTGTTGTGGAGACAGGAGCACCTTACGACCCATCTTCACTCCCCGAGCAATGGCGGCGGCTCGACCCGCTTGAGTCCGCTCCTGAATCAAGGAGCGTTCCAGTTCCGCCAGAATACCCACCATTTGCCACATCGCCCGGCCCGTCGGGGTGGTGGTATCCACCGCTTCGGTGAGCGAGCGAAAGGCGATCCCCCGCGCTTTCAAATCATCCAGCAGAGTAATCAAGTCCCGCAGCGACCGGCCCAACCGATCCAGTTTCCAGACGGTGAGAGTATCACCCGCGCTGAGGGTTTTCAGACACTTCATCAGTTCCGGTCGCCGGACATGCGCCCCAGTGGCCGTATCGGTGAACAGCCGAGTACAGCCGGCCTGCTTCAAGGCGGTCCGTTGCAGGTCAGGGTTTTGATCCCCCGTGGAAACACGGGCGTAGCCGATGTGCATAACCCTATTTTGTCCCGGAAGAGGGCATCGTATTTCGCATCATCTGCTGAAGGTCTTTAGTCAGCACAAACAGATGCAGCGGATCCGTAGGCGACGGGATGAAACCAAAATGGTCGTAGAACGCCCGTGCGGTCTCGTCTTTGGCATGAGCCGCTAACGCACGAATCCCGCCAATATCCGCCGCCTGCACGGTGCGGCGCATCGCATCCTTCAGCAAGCCCGCTCCAGCGCCTTGGCCTTGCCACATCTGGCTGACGGCCAGCCGCGCCAGCAGCATCAGCGGCACCGGATAACGGGCCAGACCTTTTTTCAGACGTTCGGGGGCCTCGTCATACGCGACTTCACTAACCACAAGGGTATAAAACCCGATGAGGCGACTCTCGGCTAAGCCCACATAAGTTTGTGAGGCGTTGGCCTGCTGGTTCGGAAAGGCGAAGCGGACTAAAAACCGATTGAGCGCCTCCTCCCCACAGTCGAAATCCTCGACCGGATGGTGTCGCGCCAACTTCTCGATAGTGAACGCCGTCATGCCGACGCCGGATCGTCAAAGAGTCCCGGTTCATTCAGCAGACGTTCCAAGCGCTCATGACGACGGGGCGGCGCATCCAGCGCGGTCATAAACGCCGTCCATTGTTCCGCGTTCAATCCAAAGTGCTGCCGATCCGCCAAGGTTTCATCGGCCCGCGCCAGAGCACTCTCCAGAACAAAGTCGCTGACGGACCGGTGAGCCGCCGCAGCGGCGCGATAAAGCGTCTGCTTCGCCAGAGGCGAGAGCCGCAAATCCAGTTTTTCGGAACGGGTGTGGGGTGTAGCCATGACGCTCCTCCTTTGACCCGTTCAGTATAACACCAACGCCAGACAATGTCATGACGATTGATCCGTAGTTCACATCCTCTTTTGTCCCTGATTTATGGCACACCCAAGCCGTTGATTTATCAGGGGCGCGTTCTTGTGTCAAAAATCTTCATTTGTGGCACAGCGCATCCCGCACACCGTCCGCTACACCGCTACTAATTCGGCTCGGTTGGAACCCTTGTGGCGGTAATATCAACCTAACTCAAACTGCCCTTCATCCCACGGGGTCGTTGTGTAGTCACTCTGTACACCGAACAGGGCCGGTTGGATTCGGCGTAACGGGCTTACCGGGAGGCTTTGCGCCGCTGTGACGATGCCCGAACTTTTGCACAACCTCGGTCTGGTGCAGGTGCAGTTGAGGGTCGGATCCTTGCGCAAGGTGCAACAGCGGTTGCCGCCGAATGATCCCACTCGCCAGGAAACCCGCAAGTTGCTGCAAAGCTTGCTGGAAGCGGTAATTTCGTAGGTTTATGACTTTCACTTTCCGTAGGAAGGGTTTTTTATTGCTGCATCTTGATAAAAACTGCCGTTGTCAGAAAATTTTACACTGCCGCTAAATCCGCTAAATACGGCAACGAATAAATTTAACTAATTGATATAAATAAAATAATTTTTATGGATCACCTCTTGGCAAGGCGTCATCAATGGCTCTGATGCGGATTTTCGGGTTGGGAACACGAATAATGCCGCCGTTTTTGTCAGAAAATTTTACGCTGTAATAAGTAGGGTCTCTTAATCACATAGCTATTGAATTAGCCTTGTTACTAAAAACCAACCCAATGATTTAGTAGTAAAAACTTATTGTGCATTTGCAATAAACCATAAAAATTAAATAGTTTACCGGGAGTTTCTCTATTAAAAGATCACTGTTATATTTTACAGTCACGACTATCGCTTAATAGTTAACTTATTGATTATTATATTTTTATTTTTGCGGAATAATAATTGCTTTGTTTTCAATGATCATTCGCAAATCACTTTGAATGATCCTTAGGAGACAGTGATGAAAAAGTATTCTCTCTTTGTGGTAGCTACGCTGGCCTCGATTTTTGCCCCATCGTTGTACGCCTACCCTTCTTATCCTTATCCTTATGAATATAAGGGCGCATCAGCTACTGGGCCATGGCAATACTCCGCCGATGGCGGTGCTAGCGCCGGTTTTGCGGTGCCCGCTGGTAATATAAAAAATGGCGAATTGATTGGCTACAGTGCAGGCGTTACCCTCCCATGGAAGGTGAGCTGGGATGTACAAGCGAGCATAAAAACTGGAGAGTATGCGGGGCGCGTTAATGAGACGTACAAATTTTCTGCTTTTGGAGAATCCCAACAGCTAGACAGACAAATTTGGTGGCGGTGCGATCACTATGAGATTTGTGGTGGCTCAACGGGAACTAACTTACCGCTCCCCAACCCTCCAATTGTGGGAGTAGCATCCTCCAATGTACCTAGCTTTGAATCGTATCGTAGCAGAGGTTTGGTCAGCCAATACGAGAGTGCCATAACTCCATTTCTAGGTGGCACAACGGCCACATTTTCAGTTGAAAGCAAGAAGTCTAATGACAAGGGTAAAGTCGTCTCTTTTTCCAATGCTTCAACGTACACCGGAGGAGGCGGGTATCAATTTCGCCCTTGGACAACTTATGATGTGTTGTCTGGTACTACCAATCCGTATATTGCTACGGTCAACGGACACACTGGTAATACCGTTGTTGTCGATCCTACGCCTTGGTTCGGTTTTACCGTGAAAGAAGCGGCCAATCTGAGTGGTTACGATCATTTCAATTGGTTCTCAAAGATTGTACAACTCGGCATCGGACAAGTACCTGGCACGGGAAACCCTGAAATTTTTCGTCCTGGGACCCCTGATCTCACCCGCGTCAATACTCTCTTTGGACGTAACTTTGGTCCGGATCCTGGAATCGGTTGCTACAGCAGTATTTTTGACAAGTGCCCAGATGGACTCATCACCGATTTAAGCCCGCTGGTGTATGACGAAAACTTGGGCCTCCTCGACGGACGTCTAGCCCTTAAATGGGACGATAACAAAGCGAACTGGGGATTACGTTTTACGGATTCCCCAAACCTCGTGTTCAAGGGCCTCCAAGCAGTTTATGAGACCACACTGGTCGGGGTTCGCAGTAAAGGCGCAGATAATCCAGCCGATTACGATGAATTTACCGGCTCTACATTTCGTTGGTCTTATACGCAGTTGGGAGATTCACCGCCACCGGAGTTGCCATTCGGTGGAGACGGTACAGTACAACCGATTCTGTTCAATACCGATCCGACCAAAGCTGGAATCGGCCGAATCGATTTACTAGGTTTTGGGTCTTTTGCAGACTATGGTCTCACCGTTACCGGCGATATTCCTAATAACGATCCTATTCCTTTCCCAGAATCTGGTGGCAATGGGAATAATCCTGGAACCGGATCAGGACAAAGTGTCAATGAGCCGGGGGCGCTTACGCTATTTCTGACTGGAATTGTCTCGTTAGCTTTCGCTGCTCGCCGTCGGACTCGGAGAAGCACCTAAAATCAAACCAATACTTTTTTCAATAGCTTCGGCTGGTTTTTTAGGAGTGCTACGACCGGCTTGCTGTCAGCGGGCAAGCTAATCAGTAGCGCATTCTGTCACCGTCAGCAAAACTGAGAGGAATACTCCCGATGATTACGAAGCCGGGTTCTCAAGATTCTTATTTCAGTATGGTTGCTGTCCACTGCCAGCCAGGGGTGGGCTTCTTCATACACCGTCACCGACCTCGACATTCTGGGCGGGACTTATAGCTCCGCCTTCGGCATCAACAAACAAGGCAGGTTGTCAGGGAGTCAAGAACCACTGGGGATAGTGCCCTCCATACTTTCTTGTATGACAAAGGAGTTATAAAAGACCTTGGCACTATGGGTGGGACCAAGAGCTACGCTAACGGTATTAACGACAGTAGGCAGATCGTCGGTTCTTCGACTTTCGCCGGGGATAGTGTCACCCATGCCTTTCACTATGCCAACGGAGTCATGATTACGTCCATAATCAGGAATCGTTACCACCCGGTTAGCAGGGGGTCACGATACAATTTCATCCATCGTTTCGGGGTGGGAAATAGCTGAAGACTATCTTTAAAAAGGCATATTCCAGATAAAGATGTAGCACTAGATTTTTTACTGATCGACTTGAAAGCGTGGAATCCTTATCTCGGCTTCTGGAAGGCTAACCAAGAACTGATTTACACCAATTTGAACATTGACGCCACCGTAGTGCAGTTGCCGATGATGGTTAGCGCAGACTGAAATCACATTTGCCGCACTCAGGGACCCTACTTGACCTTGGGCAACGGGTACTACGTGATGTGCTTCTACATAAGGTTGACCATCGGGTTTACAAAATGCAACCGGTTCTCTCCCAAGAGCTTTGCAAAGTTGGCATTCATAATGATTGGTTTTCTTAACTAGATCACCAATAGCGCCACGTTCAATACGGCGACTGATAATTTCCCGAACCTCGGGAGCAGCATAAAGATAATGTTGTTCAAGCTGTGCAAGCTGTTTCAGCGTTGTTAGTATTGGTTCATTGGGAATCGGCAGTTCATCCTGTTCCTCTCCAAGTAGACTCAAAATTTCATGAAAATCTTGTGCATTGATTGGAAAGCTAGATGCTTGAAACCCATTAAGCAGCAATGGAGAAATAGTGGGGCATTGCGCTTTGATACTGTCGATGGTCAATGGATTATGAAGATAAGCACGAAGATAACGGATTTTCACCGTGGGCCAACCGGGTTCACGTAAATTGGCCGATGCCCAAAATTCACCAGCCGACCCTTTTCCAGGAAGAGCGACACTTTCGACAAGACAGATCGCGTAAATACCCGGTTTCAGCTTTGGTCGACCATTTAACTCCTGCATGTTTCGATGATCAATCCCTACTCGAATAATCGCGAGTTGCCCTGGTGAAAAATACTGCTGATCCGATGGTCGCACTCCCCAAGTATCTTGAACAATCCCCGCTTCCAAAAACCGATCAATAGCCCATTTTTTGGGGTTGCAAACAAATACCCAGTAGTTATCCAAAGTTTTCATAATAGTTTGTGCTTGAACTTTTTATAAGTTGATGAACCATTCTTTCTCTACAGTAACTTTTTCAACCATCTCCACTTTTACGCCAAGTTGTAGTTCCTTAAGTTTTTCCGCAAGCTGATCGCCATCAACTAGATCAATCGGTGGCGCACCATCTCTTGTAGCTTCTTTTATGGCTGCCAAGGTAAATGTGCCTGTTGTTATAAATAAGCCTTTATCAGCTCGTCCAACCATGGCTCCTCGGAAATCTCTAATATCACTTGCCGAAACTGAACCCTGATATTTTTTGCATTGAAATATAACGTGAAAACTCATAAATCCATGGATTCTCGCTATACCTTTACCGTCAATACCACCATCACCAGTTTTACCTGTTATCTCAACTTGGACAAACCCTGACTCCCGCAAAACCCGTTGCGTTAATCTTTCAAAAGCACCTGGTGTTATCTCATTTGTAAGAATTTGATAAATTTCTTCTTTCCAAGTTTTGGTTTCGTTTAGTATGTTATTATCATTTAAGTCAATGGTATTAGCTTTTTTATTTTCATCTTTATCTGATTTATTTACTGCCTTTATCACTTCCTTGGGTGCTACTTTTTTCTTATCTTTTGCTAGTGTTGTTAGCATCCAGACGCCACGAGTTGAGTTTTCTAGGAAACCATATTTTTTAAGATACGTCCTAGCCCAAGCCAATCTGTAGGCAATTTCAGTTTGATTACTCTTTTCTGGACTATGCAATATTAATGATGCGTTTTCATCAATAGATTCTAATTCTAACACTTTTTCGTAAATTTCATTAATTGAACCAGAGCCACCAAGATTAAATAAAGCATTTAATAGTGGGTTCATCAATAAATAAAATGTTGGTATCGGGTTGCTCATAATTTCAATTGCCTATTTACATCCATGCATAATCTATTCGGAACTTCATTGAAAAATCATTGGGCTTCTATGAAAATTAACTAGAGCAACCCTTTCTCTCGTGCTTTGATTAGCCATTATGGGAATTCATTGAGCAACCGGTCGTACAATTCAACATCCTTGATCGTATCAATGTCATTGACCTGCATAAATCCAGCGTTATCGATGAATCGCCCTAGTAGCTCATCCAGCTTATGCAAGAAGGGAAAATCTTCTTTACCAATTCCTACAAACTGTATGAAAACCGGTTGCTTAGATAATTCACGAATAACTTCAACACTGGGCATGGTGTGGTCAGTGTGCAAGCTCCAGTTAGGCTCTGACTTTCTCGATTTGACCCGGAGTAACACGGTTCGCAGCCTCTAATAGACTTTCGATGTATGGAGTAAGGTCAGCAATCCGATTAGAACGAGCGCACAATATCACGACCCCGAAGGGTAATACTTTAGTGTTTTGCTGAAATTCTAAATTACGGTCAAGAGTGATAAATACTTCACAAATGCGAGAGGCACGACGAAGCAACTCGCCATTTTTGATACCCGACCAGCCAAGGTTATGAACATGGAGAGTGGTAACTTCATCTCCAACTAACAGTTTAGCAAAGTCAACCGGGAAATTTTCGTCAAGCAGGATGCGCATCTGCTGTAACCGATTCGTAAGCAGCATCAAGTACAGCAATCACTTGTTCGTGTTTAACGGAAGGGAACTGATGAAGAAACTCTTCCAAAGTGTCGCCTCCTTCTAAGTAATCAAATAATGAACGGACGGGAACACGAGTACCTACAAATACGGGTACACCACTCAGTATCTCAGGGTGGCGATGGGCAATACCATTCAGTGTAGTCATATAAGTTCTCCAAGTTATTCTTTATAGAATGGTGTCTCCGGTGCAGCACACAGTTAAGCAGGTTTCGCTTTCACTCTACCCACCCCCCTTGCCATTTCCGTGAGAATCCCAATCCAGCAAGACCGAGACCCAGTAAGGCGAAGGTAGCGGGTTCAGGAACCGATGTTGGGGATTCGAGGATAGGAGACATAAGGAACGCATGATCGTGTCCGTTTATAGTGCCATAACCGACAATCTGACCAGTATCATTGATGGAAGTAGCACTATGTAACGTCCATCCAGAACCAGTAGGAAGATGCGAATTCAAATCAATCATCTGAACGCCATTGTACAGGAAAGCATGTGCAGCAAGATTGCCAGTGGTAAACGAACCTCCGACAACCTGACCTTTGTTATTGATACCACCGGCACTACTATTAGTCCCACCCAATGTACCCAGGTCAGTCAATGTCCCGTTGGCATATAAGACAGCATGGCGGGTTCGACTCCCAAGAGTGATATACGAAGTCCCGATGACCTCCCCGCTATCGTTGATACCTGTGGCTTCGCTGTTATTACTGATAGGATAATAAGTCCGTATGTCAGTCATAATTCCGTTAGTGTAGCTAAAGGCATGAGTCACCCTATCCCCGACGAGTTCCGACCTCCCAACAATTTGCCCGCTGTCATTGATACCAAAAGCACTGCTATTAGTTCCACCCAAAGTGCTGAGATCGGTCATTACTCCGTTGGTGTTATAGAGAAAGGCATGTTGGCCGACCTTCCCGGCACGACTTGACTCCCCAATGATCTGCCCACTGTTATTGATACCGTAAGCGGCGCTCCATGTCCCGCCTAGTGTACCGAGGGCGGTCATGAAGCCGTTGGAGTATATAAAAGCACGGGTACCCGTACCGTTTACTGAAACTCCTACGACCTGTCCGTTATCGTTGATGTCATAGGCGTAACTAAATTCTCCACCCAAGGTTCCAAGGTCAGTGATAACCCCGTTTGTATACAGAAAGGCATGGGAGGGCCAACCGGTATCGGCATACGAATAGCCAACAACTTGCCCACTGGTGTTAATGCCTGTGGCGAAGCTATCCCCGCCCAAAGTAGTACCAAGGTCAGTGATGGTGTATGAAGGGAGCGCCCACGCCAGACTGGTAGTGGTTAACAAACATCCCAGCCCAAGAATCTTGAAAATCCTTTTCCTAAAAGACATAACAGTTTCTCCAGTTTTGCCTAACGCCTTGATTCACCTGCCCCGTATAGCACGGTCAGGTGCAACATACATTTAGGCGAGTTGTGAATTTTAGGTTGCTTATGTAGCTAATGTCCATTATTCAAGAATTTTACCAGTGCTGCGATACTTTCAGAGTTTAATCGCACTATAGTTCTATTGTATGAAGAATACTCATGTCCATCGTTATCAACCTGTGGATAGGTTTGTTCTAAGAACAATTCGTATTTTCCATCGTCAATCTTATAGACAACTAGGAAGTCATCTTCTCCCAATTCACTGCTCAGTTCAATTCGAGGCGAATTGTTAAATTTTTCTATTTCTGGACTTATGTCGAGTAGATTAGGACGGTTGGCTTCAATAAAGCGTTTAAGACGAAACTTATCAAATTCGCTTAAATCAGAACTCTTACTAATTGAATCGGCTAGATCATTGTATAGAACTCCTTTATCCGACTCAATAATCTTCAGTCCACCAATTAAGTTAATGGTATATCTTTTCATGCTTGGTTCTCCTTTCCTCAAATTAGTTTTTATTCTGGCAATTAGCGAAGGATTTCGAGATTCTCGTCAACACCGCTGAGAATATGATTCGGATCGCCATGCTCAAATTGACCGTCGCCAAATGTCTGTAAATAAATAAATTTTTCTCAAGACAGCTTATTACAAATCTGGCTCATAATCTTTAATATTCCAAAGTGATGAGATAGTATGCGATTTAATCAAAAATTTTTCTATTGCTAAGAAGCTGTACAGCAACTTAGTCTGCCGCAATCGTAGCGACACCCACGGTATACATCAAAATCAGCTTCGTGAACGCGAGCGCAGAACGACACAATTCCTGCGGAGGTTGTTTTCGTATACTGTCGTTCGCCAGAGGGTTATGCTCGGATAGCCCCCCTCCTGCACGTTCCAATCCACGGTTCATCCACTCCCTCGTGCAGCTTACACCTAAAAGTAATCGGCTCAAACTGTTAGGTTTGATAAGGTCCAATGACTAAGAGGGTATACTATGGCTCGTGATCGTCCTATGCCTACTTGGCGGGTAACGGCACCCCGCTTTCGGGAATTGATGAAAGACACTCACCAAGGGTGCCGGATTTACGAAATATTGTTAATGACCCGACCTCGCGATCTGATTCCTTACCTCGATGTTATCGTGACCAGCGGTTGGGACGTGAAAGAGGGGTCAGAAGCCAAGAGATTGCTGGGAAAATCGCACCCTTATGCCCATTTTGTACAGTTCACCGAAAATAGCGAACTGGGTGGATTTTGGTTAGCGCGGGTGCGTGGTAAACCCTTTCGCAAGTACATAAACAAACTTATCGCTATGGCAAAGTACCGAGCCACCCGCTTGCGGGCAGACCCTAATCCACTCATCCAAGTGGATATTCATGCGTTCGATGAAGGTACGCACCAATGGGATCAAGCTTGGCTGGATTCAGGAGGCCGCGCCAGCTATCCTAAAAGTCCGCATTTTCATCGGCACTACTCTGACTTTTTTTACCATGCTTTAGAATGTCTTTTAGCATTACCTGCTATCCATAGTTTTGGTCATATGGTTATGACTAATGACGATTATCAGACGCTCCAACTGGCTTGTTTGGAACAGCATCGGCGCGGTGGTCCTAAAGTATTTCTTGTCCACGGGTCACATGATTATCCTCCGTTCGATCACGGTATGGAATTTGATAAGGAGGCTTACCGTGTAGTATTCCCTAATATCCCACAATGGTTTTACGAAGCATCTGCTTTTGATGATGAATACGGTCGCTATGATTTACGTTTAGCAGATAAGCCAATTCCAGAATCGTATACAACAGTTCCTTATTTCAAAATCAAAATTCGGAAGGTATTACTTTACTCGTTCTCCAGCGAGCGAACATTAACCGGCTTTCATTCTTTCAATCATCCTGATGGCTGGTCCGTACACATCCGGGAGGAGTTTCCCGACTTGGTTCAAGACATCTTAGCGCTATTTCCTGATCTGACGCTTTGCCCCGGATATGTTTAAAACAGTCAAATCTTAAAATTTAAGGTTCACTAAGATAAAAGTTAGAACTCCACCTACCAGCAATAAATTAAAAATGGTTAATGCCATAGTCCATTTTGAGACTCTCATCACTTTAGAGTAATCCTCCTTAAAACTTTCAAAAGCAACACTTTGATTTTTATTTGCTTGGGAAATTTCTTCGTTAAATTCTCGCTGAGAATTTTTAATGTATTGATTATTTTCTAGTATTTTATTACCTAATTCAAATACTATATGATCAATTTTACCAAAACATTCAGAAGCAAATTTCTCTATTTTACTCAATATCAACACTGTGTTTTGCCGCGAATCATCAGCTATTTTTATAATAGATTTTGAGGTATCTTCATTTTTATTAAACTGCATATTTATTTCAGAAAAACCCTTTATTATCTCGATATAGCTCTCCTATGCAGGTTGTGGAATTTTTAGATATAGCTCTCCTATGCAGGTTGTG
>NZ_CBTK010000304.1 GCF_000531125.1 Candidatus Contendobacter odensis Run_B_J11
CTGATGATAAACTCTTCCAGCGGCATGGCTATCGCCCTCTAGGTTAGGTTTTCTATCTCCATCAATAACCTATGCCGATAGCCGTGTCGCTTCAAGACCTATCCGCTAAAGTTGCACATCGCGTTATAACCGCTACCCAAAATTAGACAGCCCGGTAGCCTACCAGGATGGGTACGGCATGGTAAGGCGGGTTAGCGATTTGCCGAAGAACGGGAAGCGTTAGCCGAAATAGCGCTCGATAGCGAGGTGCGTCAGGACCTGGCGTTTCTTGGATGAATGCGCGGTTGACTTATTGCGAACGACGGGGTTGACAGCTACTGAAAACTTTATTGACTTTCATGGGCTTTCATTTAAGAATCTTGGCCGTTCTCAGGAACCTACCGCCAGTTGGGCGGAAAGTAACGCTTGCAGAGAGGGCGTGAGACCTGGGGGAACATGCGGTCGCCTCATCAGCGTAAAGTTCCCCACCCGTGGGGAATTTGAGTGGCGAAAACCAAGCCGTACCCTTGGGCAACCTCGTTGAAGCAAGAAGTGAGCTATGGAATAAAAGACCATGGTTTACGCAACGGTTTGTTGATGCCTGTTGGCGGAAGAACACCCAAGATCAACCCTTGGCCCACTGGTATATTTCTGGATTTTCAACGATAAAATCATTATTGACTTCCACACTGGCCCGAATTATCCCCCCGCTCAGTTGATCATTCGGCTCTATGCTTCTCGCAACAGTCACTTCAAGCAGGGCATCTATGGCTATATGCCTGACGGTTATGAAATGCCATTGGCTTCAGTGGATGAAGCCGTGGAGTTCATCGCCACTCAATGCGGCAAGCGGCTGGCTTGAACCCACCGTCTAGCGGGCCTGCTGATAGATTTGATCGAAGGTTCCGCCGTCTTTGAAATGCGTGGCCTGCGCCTTGGCCCAGCCGCCGAACGCTTCGTCAATAGTGAACAGATTCAAGGTTGGGAACCGATTCCGGTAACGTTCGACCACCGCTGGATCTCGCGGTCGGTAATAGTGCTTGGCCGCCAATTCCTGCCCGACTGAACTGTACAGATACTCCAGATAGGCTTGGGCCGCTGTACGGGTGCCATGCCGGTCGGCCACTTTGTCCACCAGTGCCACCGGGGGTTCTGCCAAAATGCTGCTGGATGGTGTCACTCGCTCAAACCGGTTCTTGCCTAATTCCTCGACCGCCAAGAACGCCTCGTTTTCCCAGGTCAGCAACACGTCACCTATATCGCGTTCCACAAAGGTGGTAGTGGAACCCCGTGCCCCGGAATCCAGCACTGGCACGTTGCGGTATAAACGGGCGACAAACTCACGCGCCTTATCCTCATTACCGCCCGGCTGGCGCAGTGCGTAGCCCCAGGCCGCCAGATAATTCCAGCGCGCTCCACCCGAAGTTTTGGGATTGGGAGTAACCACGCTCACCCCTGGCTGCGCCAGATCATCCCAATCCTTAATGCCCTTGGGATTGCCCTCGCGCACCAAAAATACAATCGTCGAGGTGTAGGGAGCGCTGTTGTACGGTAGCCGTTGTTGCCAGTCTGTCGGCAATAAACCACCCTTGATACTGATTTCATCAATATCGTAAGCCAGCGCCAAGGTAACGACATCGCCTTCCAGCCCGTCAATCACCGAACGAGCCTGCTTGCCAGAGCCACCGTGCGATTGTCGGATAGTGACGGATTCGCCGGTTTTAGCCTGCCAGTCCTTGCTAAAAGCAGCGTTGAGTTCGCTGTAAAACTCGCGAGTGGGATCGTAGGACACGTTCAGCAGTGCCACGGTCTGACGGGTAGTACCGTCATCGCTGCGGTCGCTGCATCCTGACACCAGCGCCAAAATCAGCAGAGGTACAATCAGCCAGAGCAACTGTTTCATTTTCATCGGGATTCTCTTTCGCAGAGTGCCAGTCATCAAGCCGCCGGGTTTGAAAAACGCCATTCGACGACGTTCTGAAACTGGCTGACCACGTAATAGCATTCCACATCCAGTTGCAGCAGCGCACAGGCAGCGTCGGTGACGAAATCCCGTAACTGCGGATGCTTGCTCAGATAAAGTTGAAGCCGTTCAGCGCGCTGCGCGGCGTCTACCTCACGGGTCACGCCTTGAGCCGAAATGGCTACTGCATTGCGGTAATCGGCAGAATCGTTACCACGGTTATCAATCAGCAGCGAGGCGCGAGGATTGGTCATCAGATTGGCGTACTTCTGTGTCGCCCGGGCGGTGGCAAACACGATCTGCCGCAGATCCGGGGTGACGGCGAAGGCCATTAAACTGGTGTAGGGCTGCTGCTGGTGTTGAGTCGCCAGCACCGCCTGAATCTGGGAATTCAGCAGGGTTTGAACCATAGGACGAAGGGATTCGGGAGTCATCATGAGGAACCAGTCAGGCTGGAGGAGGCAGAAGAGGTGTTTGTACATCAAGGATGAGCGGATATTCGGCCATTTTCACCCCGGCCTTGCCGCTTTCAGCGCCGCCCAGAGTTGCAGGTAGCTTTCCAGCCGCCGCGCCGCAATCTCACCGTGCGCCACTGCCTCCCGCAACGCGCAAGCCGGCTCAGTCAGATGGCGGCAGTCGGAAAATCGGCAGCGGCCCAGATAGGGCGCAATGTCCACGAAACCCCGATCCAGATCGCCCAGGCTGATTTCTCCCAACTCGAAGCTGCGCACGCCGGGAGTATCCACCAGATCACCGCCGTCCGGCAGATGATAGAGCGTACTGGTAGTGGTGGTATGAGTGCCGTGGCCGGTGAATTGGGACACGGCCTGAATGCGAATCTCGCGATCCGGCAGCAACGCCTTGATCAGCGACGATTTGCCTACGCCCGATTGCCCAACCAGCAGGCTGACGCGACCCCGCAGCCAGGTGCGCAGTTCGTCCAGACCCTGTGCGGTGTAGCTGCTGGTCAGTAGCAGCGGATAACCGATCCGGCGATACGGCTCCATCCGCTCGGTCAAAGTCGCCAGCGCGGGCTTGTTCAGCACATCCAGCTTATTCAACACCAACAGCCCGTGTACCCCAAGAGCGGCGATGGTCACTAAATAGCGATCAATCAGGTATTCGCTCGGTTCCGGCTCCGGCGCTCGCTCGGTTCCGGCTCCGGCGCCAGCACCACCGCCACCGCGTCGAGATTGGCGGCGACCGGGCGCGGCTGGCCGTTGTAGTCGGGGCGGGTCAGGAGCGAACGGCGTTCGCCCAGGGCGATGATCACTCCATCCTCCGCGCCGGACGCTTGCCAAATGACCTGATCGCCACACGCCAGCCGTCCCAGATTCTGCCGGGCGGTGCAGCGATATAGCCGACTGGCGCTATCCTCGACAATCAGCGTCTGTCCGTAATGGGCGATAACCAGGCCGGTCTGTTCCGAACCCAGCCCGGCGCTATCCAGCGTTTCCATCCGCTGATCAGCGCGGTCGCGGCGGCGCTCCTGCAAGCGCTGGATGCGACCCTGCTGGCGTTGGGTCAGACGGCGACCGGCCATAGCGCCTCTACCCCGCGACCGCCGGAATCGGCGTACACTTTTCGTCGGCAATCATTGTGGATTCGCCGCCGGCAGCATGATTTTTTCACTCACCCTAACTCCATAAATAAAGCAACCATGTCCCCTGATAACCTGATCTGGATTGATTTGGAAATGACCGGCCTGGAACCCCAGACTGACTTTATCATTGAAATCGCTACGCTCATTACCGACAGCCAGCTCAATCTTCTGGCCGAAGGGCCGGTGCTGGCGATCCACCAAAACGACGTTGTGCTGGCGGCGATGGACGACTGGAACCGCAAACAGCACGGCGCGTCTGGGTTGGTGGCCCGGGTTCGTGCCAGCCGCGTGAATGAGCGCGAGGCCGAGGCGCGCACTCTGGAATTTTTGAGCCAGTATGTGCCCAAGGGCCAATCGCCCATCTGCGGCAATAGCATTTGCCAGGATCGGCGGTTTCTGGCCCGCTGGATGCCCGAACTGGAGACGTATTTTCACTACCGCAACCTGGATGTCAGTACGGTTAAGGAACTGGCCCGCCGCTGGTATCCGAACCTCAAGAGTTTCAGCAAGACCTCGACGCATCTGGCATTGCAGGATATCCGCGATTCCATTGATGAACTGCGCTTTTATCGCGAGCGACTGTTCGTAGCGGCGGAAGGCGTGGGGACCTAACTGCCGCTTCGGCGAGCGAGCGGAAAACACAGTGCCACTGCTCACGCCTCGACCGGCACACTGGGATCGTTGCCCCATTCCGACCAGGCGCCCGGATAGCCGCGCACCCGTGGATAGCCCAGATAGCGTAACACCCAGTAGGTATGGGCAGAGCGGTGATGGGTCTGGCAATAGACGATCACTTCCTTGTCGGTGGTGACACCACGCAGATCCAGTAACTGGCGTAACACCGGAGCGGGCTGGAGGCGCAATTGGCGTTGCGGGTCCATGGTATCCATCCAGTTCAGGTTGACCGCGCCGGGGATATGTCCACCCCGGGCGGCGCGTTGATCCATGCCGGCGTATTCCGCTGGAGTTCGAGTATCGAGCAGGGCTACATCCGGCTGGCCCAGTCGTTTCAGGATATAAGCTCGGTCGGCGACTGCGACTGGCGGATCGACAAAGCGAGCCTGATAGGTGCTGCTCGACGGATGCTGAAATTGCGCTTCCAGCAACCCGCCGGCGGCATTCCAGGCGTGGGCGCCCCCGTTGAGGAGCGATACCCGTGGGTGACCGAGCGTCACTAACGTCCATAATAACCGGCTGGCGCGACCGTTGCCTTCCGCGTCATAAGCGATCACATGCCGTTCTGGGGTCAGACCGATCCGCGCCAGTACCTCGCTCAGTCGCATTGCGTCGGGCAGCAATCCCATTGCCGGTGGCACGACCCGGATCAGATCGGAGTAGTCGAGATGGATCGCACCGGGAATGTGCCCAGCGGCGTAGCGGGCCGGATCGGACAAGTCGACAATCAGAACGGCCGGATCGGCGAGACACGGTTGAAGCTGCTCCGGTTCAATCAGCAGCGGCGGATAGGATACGGAAGACATGCAGGCTCCTGAAAAATGGGATGCTAGGTGTAGCACAATTTAATGTAAGTAATCGGTTCGAGGTTTCAAACAATGGCAAATCTTAAACATCATCACAAGTTGCCGCCCCATGCGCAACGGTATCTGGTGACCGGTATTCTGACAATTATTCCGATTTGGATCACTTGGCTGGTGTTCGGGTTCGTGCTGAACCAGTTGACCCGGATCGGGATGCCAGGAGTGCGGGCGCTCTCCAAGAATATTTACGATGATTTACCGGTTCTGTCGGGTTTACTGTTGCAACCCTGGTTTCAGAACCTGCTGGCGGCACTGATCACGCTGATCGGTCTGTATCTGCTGGGTTGGATGGCGTCTCGCGTAGTGGGACGGCGGGTGATTGCCGGTTTCGAGGATTTGATGCACCGGCTGCCCGGGGTGCAAACCATCTACGGATCGACCCGGAAACTGGTTCAGTCGCTGCAACAGGAACCGACCCAAATTCAGCGGGTGGTACTCATCGAGTTCCCTTCGCCGGGGATGAAAGTCGTCGGGTTCGTGACCCATATCATGTGCGACGCGGATACCGGCGAGAAACTGGCGGCGGTCTATGTACCAACTGCGCCGAATCCGACCTCCGGTTATCTGGAGATTTTGCCACTGAGCCAACTCACCGCGACGAACTGGTCCATGGACGAAGCCATGACCTTTATCATTTCCGGCGGGGTAGTGGCGCCTGATACCATTCACTACAACCAAGGGGTTGAGCGGCTGGAACAGAGCGATAGCGATAATGAACCAGCCGCTCCATCTTCTTCAGGGTCTAATTCTGATGCTGCCTGAGCGCTGCGCATGGTGCAGCGCTGATCCGCTGTATGTGGATTACCATGATCATGAATGGGGTGTACCGCTGCACGATGATCACCGGTTGTTTGAGATGCTGATCCTCGAAGGCGTGCAGGCCGGTTTGAGTTGGCTGACCATTCTGCGTAAACGGGAACATTACCGCGCCGCGTTCGATGATTTCGATCCAGAACGGATCGCCCGTTATGATGCCGCCAAAATTGCCGATCTGCTGGCCAATCCGGGCATTGTGCGCAATCACCTCAAGATCGCTGCCGCCATTCGCAACGCCCAAGGTTATTTGACGATTCGGGAGCAGCAGGGCGGATTCAATGCCTTCCTGTGGCGCTATGTCGAATTCCAGCCCCGGCAGAACGCTTGGCCGACGCTGGTGGAGGTACCGACCCGCACCCCGGAAGCAGAAGCAATGAGCCGCGATCTGAAGCGGCTCGGCTTTAATTTCGTAGGCCCGACCGTCTGCTACGCCTTCATGCAGGCGGTCGGCATGGTTAATGACCACACCACCAACTGTTTCCGCCACCGGGAAGTACAGGAACTGGCCTAAGCTGACCGGATTGCCTTCTCTGCTACTTTGGCATTGAATTTGGCGGTATCAATCACCAAGCGCCGCATGAAGCTGTCCGAACCATTGCTATAGCTGATCACAGGAAAATCTACAGGAGGAGGTAACGTGTCCAGATCGCCGCAGATTATGACCGGCCAATTTCCCGGTGCCCGCCCGCGCCGGATGCGGCGCGATGAGTTCTCACGCCGACTGATGCAGGAAACCGTGCTCACTGCCGCCGATCTGATCCAGCCGTTGTTCGTCATCGAAGGCGATAAGCGGCGCGAACCGGTCGCATCCATGCCAGGGGTAGAGCGGCTGAGCATTGACCAACTGCTGCGTGAAGCTGAGCGACTAACGGCGCTGGAGGTGCCGGCGGTGGCGCTGTTTCCGGTGACGCCGCCGGAAGCAAAATCGCTGGACGCCGCCGAAGCTTATAACTCTCAAGGATTAGCGCAACGGGCGGTACGGGCGCTGAAAGCCCGCTTTCCCCAACTCGGGGTGATGACCGATGTGGCGCTGGATCCCTTCACCCGCCACGGTCAGGACGGATTGCTGGACGACTCCGGTTATGTGCTGAACGACGAGACGGTGAGCGTACTGACGCGGCAGGCGCTCTCTCATGCTGAAGCGGGTGCGGACATCGTTGCGCCCTCGGACATGATGGACGGACGGATCGGCGCGATCCGCGAGGCGCTGGAATCCAACGATTTTGTCCATACCCGCATCCTGGCCTATTCCGCCAAGTACGCCTCCAGTTTCTACGGGCCGTTCCGCGATGCGGTCGGGTCGGCAGGCGCGCTTGGTAAAGGCAACAAATACAGCTACCAGATGGACCCGGCCAATAGCGACGAAGCCTTGCGCGAGGTGGCGATGGATTTGGATGAGGGCGCGGACATCGTGATGATCAAGCCGGGAATGCCGTACCTGGACATCGTGCGGCGGGTCAAGGACCAGTTCGCCGCGCCCACGTTTGTCTATCAGGTCAGCGGCGAGTACGCGATGTTGCTGGCCGCTGCCCGGAATGGCTGGCTGGACGAGCGGGCGGTGGTGATGGAATCGCTATTGTCTATCAAGCGGGCCGGGGCCGATGCGATTTTGAGCTATTTCGCCGGTCAGGCAGCGGACTGGCTGCGGCAGAAGCCATGAAGCGTTGGAAAATCCTGCTGCTGGCGGCGCTCAGTGTGGCAATGAGCGGCTTTTTCCTGGCGATCATGCGCCCGCCCGGCGGCCAATCTTCCACGCCGGGACAGGATTTGCCGTGGCAGGCGAGCATCGGACAAGACGGCGCGGCGCTCACCGTATTTGGCTTGACCCTGGGCGAAAGCACGGTGCGGGACGCGGTGAACAAACTGGGTCGGCGTTATGATCTGGGACTATTTCAGGGTAAGGATGGGGCTTTGAAGCTGGAAGCCTATTTTCGGGATGCGGTGGTCGGCGGCTTGAACGCGCGGCTGGTGTTGGCGGCGCGGTTGCCCGATCCGATGTTGAATACGTTGCGAATTCACGCGGGTGCCGGCAAGCCCACTACCGACGGCAGTCGGCGTTATCCGGTGGCTGAGGCAGATGCCGATCTGGCGCTGGGGGCGGTCATAACCACGATCACCTATCTGCCGGTGGTCAAGTTCGATGCCGAACTGGTGCGCAAGCGCTTCGGCGAACCCGCTGAACGGATCGCCGCCGAGGGGGGATCGCACTGGCTCTATCCAGCGCGGGGTGTGGATTTGCTGCTCGGCAATGACGGCGAAGCGCTGTTGCAATACGTCCCGCCGCTGGAATTTGAGCAACGGCTATGGGCGCCGCTGCGGAAGCATTGAAAACGGAGAAGAAACCATGGCGACGATGCTCGATCAATACGCCGTAATGGGCAACCCCATTGCCCACAGCAAATCACCCCACATTCATGCCCTGTTCGCGGCGCAGACCGGCCAGAGTCTTGAATACCGTGCCATTCGGGTGGAACCGGGTGGTTTTGCCGCAGCGGCGCGGGCGTTTCGGGCGGCGGGCGGCAAAGGGCTAAACGTCACCGTACCGTTCAAACCGGATGCCTGGGTATTTGCCGACCTTCTGAGCGCCCGCGCCGAACGGGCTGGAGCGGTGAATACGCTGATTTTCGATTCAACCGGAGTGCGCGGCGACAACACCGACGGGCCGGGACTGGTGCGCGATCTGACGGTCAACCACGGTTATGCGCTGGCGGGTCGGCGAATTCTGCTGCTGGGCGCGGGCGGCGCGGCGCGAGGGGTGTTGCAGCCGCTGCTGCTGGAACAACCGGCGCAACTGGTGATCGCCAACCGCACCGCTGGCAAGGCGCTGGAGCTGTCGTTGCGGTTTGGCGATCTGGGGCGGGTATCCGGCTGCGGCTTTGCCGAATTGGCCGGGCGGCAGTTCGATCTGATCATCAATGCCACGTCCGCCGGTCTGAGCGACGCCGTGCCGCTACTGCCAGAGGGGGTGCTGGCGGCGGATGGCTGGTGTTACGACCTGATGTACCGCAGCGAACCGACGGCCTTTGTACGTTGGGGGAAGGAGCAGGGCGCAGCCCGATCACTGGATGGTTGGGGGATGCTGGTGGAACAGGCGGCGCAGTCGTTTTACCTGTGGCGCGGAATTTGGCCGGAAACCAGGCCGGTCATTGAGAACTGTCGCTGATTTTTGCCTGAAAGCATGGCGCGACGGTCAAGGCAACCTTCAAGCCCGAAACCGCCGGACTAATTGCTGCAACTGACGCACCGCTGCTGGCGAGATCGTGGGTCCGTAGCGCAGCGCCGCGTAGAGCCGCCCAATCTCCCCAGCCGGCTGCGCCAAATCCGGGCGGCAATGCGTCACCCGTTCCACGAACGCCAGCGGGCCTTCGTCGGCCTCCCGCACCAGCCCGCGCCGCGCCAACCGGACACAAAACCGCTGCCAGGCGCGCACCACCGGATCGCGAGCGTAGCGACGACGCCAGCGCAAAGCTGCATAGGCGAGACCGAGACCGCTCAAGGCCGTGATCATCGCTACCGTCATTTCACCCCAGTCCACCGCCCCAAAACCCAGCCCTGATAGAAACTCCTTCTGCCGGTCGGGGCCGTAGGCCAGCACCCACTCGTTCCAGACGATATTGAATGAATCCCAACTCAGGGCCAGTTGTCGCAGCCACTCGCTATTGCCGCCTCGACGCAGCAGAAAGGGTAGCGCCCCCGAATCAGGTAAGGCGGCATACAGCCCCTCCTGAATTCGGCTCGGCGCCACCGCTGCGGTGGGGTCTATCCGCACCCAGCCGCGCCCCTCCAGCCAGACTTCAGCCCAGGCGTGGGCGTCAGCCTGGCGGATGATGAAATACCCGCCCAGCTCGTTGCGCTCGCCGCCCTGATAGCCCGTCACCACTCGCGCCGGTACGCCAGCCGCTCGCATCAGAAATACGAAGGCGCTGGCGTAGTGTTCGCAAAAGCCTTGGCGGGTGCGGAACAGAAAATCATCCACGCTATCTCTGCTCATCAACAGCGGCGGAGTCAGGGTGTAATAAAACGCCTGCTCGCGGAATAGTGCCAATGCCGTATTAACCAGCGCCTCGGGTTGAGCGTCACGCTGCCGCCACGCTGCCGCCAGCGTTCGAGTGCGCGGGTTAGTGCGCGAGGGCAATTGCAGACCGTGCGTTCGTTCCGCTGCGGTCAGATCACCGGTTCGATAGTGCGGGTACGACCGCATTTCGTAACGATACACTTCGTTAACCGGCTGATTGCGCAGCAGTTGAAACGAGGCCGTCATGCTGGTGCGGGGCGGCAGGCTGGCGGGCAGATCCAGCGCCAACAGCCAGCGCCGGTTGCTCGGCTCCAGAATCACGGTGTATTCCACTGCCGCGCCTTCCGGGGTAAAAGGCGCGGGAACATTGCTCGGCAGTTCCTCAATCCGGGTCCAGCGCCGACCATCGAAATTCCATAATACGGGTCCGCGCCAGTAACGCTGGTTCGGGGGGGGAATGGCGCTGGTGAAACGAACCCGAAAAGCCACTTCGTCCGATTGGCCCAACGCGCTGATCGTGCCCGGCGCCATCTCCTCGGACAGGCCGGTGCGACCTTCATGGGCATCCTTGGGCAGACCCCACAGCGGGCCAGGGATACGCGGGAACAGCACAAACAGGATCAGCATCACTGGAATCGCCAGCAACAGCATCCGGCCCGCCAGCCATAACGGCGCCAACGCGGTCAGGCCGGCATGCTGGCGATGGATCATCACTTGGGCCGCCAGCATAGCGACAATGACCACCAACAGATAGGCCACCATCGGAATATCCTGGCTATGGAGCAGGTTGCTCATCACCAGCAGATAGCCCAGGAACACCAGCACGACGCCATCGCGCAAACTGCGAGTTTCCAGCAATTTGCAGGCCGTCATCGCAGTGAGCAACGCCACCCCCGCTTCACGGCCGAGCAGGGTGCGGTATTCGAGCAACACCCCGGCGCCCGCCAGCGTCGCCAGAATTAACAACAGCCAGCGGGGTGGCAGCGCCTGATTACGGATCACGATGAATCCCCGCCAACCGGCGACAGCGGCGAACAAGGCTGTCAACCAGACCGGCAGTTCGCGGGCGTGAGGCCCCACCGCCAGCACCAGCGCCGCCAGCAGTCCGATCAGCGCCTGCGGGGTCAGCAGCTCAACCGGCGGTTCGGGCTTGGGCCGGTTGTTCCGGTTCCACGGCATCATGGCGGCGGGAAATCCCTTCGGAGTCGATAAACAGGGCCAGCGCCTCCAGACAGCGACGCCGTTGCACAGCGCCGTGTCCCGGCGGTATTTGCAACCCCGGCAGGCGCAACCCGTACTGGCGACCATCACTGTCGGCTTTCAGCACCCACTGACAAAGCTGCGACAGTCGGGGTTCAAGGTTGTCAATGCCCAGCAATCGCCAGTCCAGCCATAGTTCCGGGCGGGCTTGATCGGTGAAGCATTTGACCAGAAGTTGATCGGCACGGCCTGCGGTTTTCCAGGCAATCCGGCGCGGCGAGTCGCCGGGCACATAAGGACGGAAACCAGCGTAATCCTCGCTGCCCAAGCCCTGCTCACCCAAGCCACTGCCGGCACTGCCCGGTAACGCCGCTGGCAATGGTCGTTGCCCACGCGGTTGCGGATAAACCAGGCCACCCTGATCGAATTCCACCCAACTCCAGGCTTGCAATAACCCCAGCGGATAGCGGGTCAGCACCCGCAGCCGTCCCGGTCGCAGCCAGCCACGCCGTTCGGCGGGGATCGCTAAAGTCACGGTTGCTGAACCCTGTGCAGGTAAATTGACATACTGAGGCGGTCGGTTCTGCCATTGCAGGGCGACACCGTAGTGCGGCCTGGAATCGGGATTTTCCAGCCGAAAGCTCCATTGTGCATCCTGACCGGCGAACACTGGCTCGGCGCAGCCAGGATGAAGGATCAACCCCAGTAGATTGTCATGCGCCTGCCACATGCTGTTCAGCGCCACTGCGGCCAGCAGGAAGGTAAAGGCAAAGCCCATGCTGTTGCTGTAGTTGATGGCCCACAGGAACAGCACGAACAGCAATAAGGCAAAGGCATAGCCCTGACGGGTCGGCAGAATGTAAATCCGGCGGCGGTTTAACTGCACCGGATCATTCGATGGACGCTGGCCACGCATGACCCACCTCTCGAATCGTTGCCACAGCGTCGTAGCCATGATGAGGATTCGATTCAGAGGGGCAGCGCTACGCCAGCGCGCAGGCGCTCGACCAGATGGGAGGTGGACTGCTCCAGATGGTCTTCACTGGGATGCAGGCGATGGCCGACCACCGCCGGCAACACGGTCTGCACGTCCTCTGGCAGCACATGACTGCGCCGATGCAACAGCGCCCAGGCCCGCGCCGCCCGCAGCAAGGCCAGTCCGGCGCGCGGTGACAGGCCGCCCCGAAAATGGCTGGACTGGCGCGAGAAGGTCAATAGCGCCTGGATGTAATCCAACAGCGGCGACGCGGCGTGAATTCCCGTTACTCGCGCCTGCGCTTCGTGCAATTGGGCCGGGGTCAAACAGGCGGGCAACCGCGCCAGCACCTCGCGACGATCCTCGCCTTCCAGCAGCAACCGTTCGGCCTGGGCATTGGGATAGCCGAGTTGAATCCGCATCAGGAACCGGTCAAGTTGCGATTCTGGCAGCGGGAAGGTGCCAATCTGATACGCCGGATTCTGGGTCGCGATAACGAAGAACGGATCCGGCAGTTTGCGGGTTTCGCCCTCAATAGTGACCTGACCTTCTTCCATCGCTTCCAGCAATGCGCTCTGGGTCTTCGGGGTAGCACGGTTGATCTCATCGGCCAGAATCAATTGAGCGAAGATCGGGCCGGGATGAAACACGAAGGTCTCGCGCTGGCGCTCGTACACCGCCGCGCCGAGAATGTCGGCGGGCAGCAAATCGCTGGTGAACTGGATGCGCTGATAGTGCAGGCCCAGACAGCGCGCCAAGGCGTGAGCCAGGGTGGTTTTACCCATCCCCGGCAGATCTTCGATCAACAGATGACCCCGCGCCAGCAGGCAGCTCAGCGCCAGACGGATGGCGTGTTCCTTGCCGAGAATGGTTGATCCGACCTGCCGGATCGCCAGATCCAGGCGATCCTCCAGCACCGTCGCCATGTCAGTCCTGGAGGCGCAGTTCGCGCTGGAACCGCTTGAAGTTTTCCACATAGCGGGCGGCGGATAACCGCAAGCCCTCAATCTCCGCTTCGCTCAACGTTCGCACGATCTTGCCCGGCGAACCCATGACCAGCGACCCGTCCGGGATGATCTTGCCTTCGGGAATCAGGCTGTTGGCGCCGATCAGGCAGTTCTTGCCGATTACCGCCCGATTCATGATCAGGCTCTTGATCCCGATCAGGCTGTTGTCGCCGATGATACAGCCGTGCAGCATCGCCAGATGGCCGACGGTGACATCACGGCCAATGGTGAGCGGAATGCCAGGGTCGGTGTGCAGGATCGATCCATCCTGAATGTTGGAATTCTCGCCGATGATGATGGGGTCATTATCGCCGCGCACCACGGCGTTGAACCAGATACTGGCGTTCTGCTTGAGGATGACTGAGCCGATGACGGTGGCGTTGTCGGCGATAAACCAGTCCGCGCCGTGAAATTCGACCTTGCGGTCGCCAAGAGAATAAATCACCGAATCCTCCTTAAATGTTGGGCCTGGAAAAGGCTGGGCAGTATAAACGAGTGACGGCGAACGGCGGGGAAAGCGATAGTGCGGGTGAAACCGCCGCGTTCCGCTGCTGGTGGGGAAACCAGCGGCAGGATCGGATCGCGGCGGAATCGATAGGGGCTTACTTGGTCTTGGCTTCCAGTTGCTGGACGGTCATCTTGTCGTCATAGACGCCGGCGCCCACAGTATAATTGCCGGCGGCCAGTATATAGGCGATTTTGCGGTGATTGCCCTCAGCGCCCGGTTTGGTCCACATGTACTCGACCCAGCCACCGTTAGCCTTCTTGGAGGCATCGCACATGGCCGTAGCAAACTCCTTGCCTGTGGCTTTGTCCTTGAGGATATCGGCTAACTTCTTGCCTCTAACCGCCTCGGCTGGATGAGCCTTCATCACCCCATTGGTGCAATCAAGCACAAAGACGTAGGTATCTTTCCATGCCCATTTGCCGTCTTTCTTGTCGAATTCCGACAAGGCGACATCAGCCTTGGCCTTCACCTCGACGGCGGCTTCCTTGGTCTTGGCGACCACTTCGTCGGCGGTTGCAGCGTCAGCCGCCCACGCGCCCGAGGATAGACCCATCGCACAGAACGCGGCCATACTCATTAGCAGTTTCTTGTTCATCCGCAACCTCTTTTGGTGTGTTTTGGTTTGGGTTTCCGCCGCCACGGGGGTAGCGGCGTCTTCAAACTCTAGTTGCTGAATCCGGGAGCGGCAAGGTGCGGCGTGATAAAGCCCTTTCTTTTTCTCACACCTCGGCCAGATTGCCGTTTGCTTCCAGCCAATGCTTGCGATCCCCGGCCCGTTTTTTCGCCAGCAACATGTCCATGAGCACCAAGGTGTCGTCGCTGGCGTCGAGCGTCAATTGCACCAGCCGACGGGTAGCGGGGTCCATGGTGGTTTCCCGTAATTGCAGGGGATTCATTTCGCCCAGGCCCTTGAACCGGGTGACGTTGACCTTGCCCTTTTTCTTTTCGGCGCTGATGCGGTCGAGAATGCCCTGTTTCTCGGCCTCGTCCAGGGCGTAAAACACTTCCTTGCCGACATCGACGCGAAACAGCGGCGGCATGGCAACATGGACATGACCGGCCTCAACCAAGGGGCGAAAATGGCGCACGAACAGCGCACACAACAGCGTCGCAATATGCAGTCCATCCGAGTCGGCGTCGGCCAGAATGCAGACCTTACCGTAGCGCAGTCCGGCTAAATCCTCGGAACCGGGATCAACGCCGATGGCGACCGCGATGTCATGCACCTCTTGCGAAGCCATCACTTCGGCGGAATCTACCTCCCAGGTGTTCAATATCTTGCCGCGCAACGGCATCACCGCCTGAAACTCGCGGCTGCGGGCCTGTTTGGTGGAACCGCCGGCGGAATCGCCTTCGACCAGAAACAGTTCGGTGCGCGCCAAGTCCTGTGCGGTGCAATCGGCCAGCTTGCCGGGCAGCGCCGGGCCGCTGGTCACCTGTTTACGCACCACTTTGCGGCTGGCGCGCATCCGCTTATGGGCATTCGCCAGCGCCAGTTGCGCAATCCGCTCGCCGATTTCGGGATGCTGGTTCAACCACAGACTCAGGGTGTCCTTGACCACCCCGGCCACGAATACCGCGCACTCCCGCGAGGATAAGCGCTCCTTGGTCTGTCCGGAGAATTGTGGGTCGGCCAGCTTGACCGACAGCACATAGCAGCAACCGTCCCAGACATCTTCCGGCGCAATCCGCAGCCCACGCGGAACCAGGTTGCGGAACTCGCAGAACTCGCGCACCGCATCGGTCAAGCCACCGCGCAAGCCGTTGATGTGGGTGCCGCCCTGCGGCGTGGGAATCAGGTTGACGTAACTTTCCGCCACCGGCTCGCCACCTTCCGGCAACCAGGTCAAGGCCCAGTCGGCGGCCTCACGTTCGCTGCTGACATGGCCGACGAACGGCGGATCAGGCAACAACGGCGTCTGACCGAGCGCCTCCTTGAGGTAGTCGGTGAAGCCATCCTGGTAATGCCAGATGATTTGCTCGCCGCTGGCCTCGTCGGTGAACGCGACCTTCAGCCCCGGACACAGCACTGCCTTGGCGCGTAACACATGCTTGAGGCGCGGTGTCAAAAACTTGGGCGAATCGAAATAGCGCGGGTCCGGCCAGAACCGCACCGTGGTGCCGGTGGTCCGGCGCGGGGCGGTGCCGACTTCTTTCAAATCAGAGACTTTGTCACCGCCGGCAAAGGCCATGTGGTATTCCTTGCCGTTGCGCCGTACCCACACCTCCAACTGACTGGAGAGCGCGTTCACCACCGACACCCCGACGCCGTGCAGACCACCAGAGAAGCGGTAATTGCGGTCGGAAAATTTGCCGCCGGCGTGCAAGCGGGTCAGGATCAGTTCAACGCCGGGGATGCCTTCTTCGGGGTGAATGTCAACGGGCATCCCGCGTCCGTCATCGGCGACGGACAGCGAACCATCGGCGTACAAAATGACCGTGACTGCGCCGGCATGGCCGGCGATGGCCTCGTCCACGCTGTTGTCAACCACTTCCTGCGCCAGATGGTTGGGCCGAGTGGTATCGGTGTACATGCCCGGTCGCTTGCGAACCGGGTCCAGGCCGCTGAGGACTTCAATCGCGGCGGCGTCGTAGGTAGCGGTAGCGTTCATGCTTGAGGAATTGGGCGGCAGTCGGGCGAGAAGGGGTGCTTAAGCTAACGGAAGGGTAGGGAACCGTCCAGCGTCTGATTAAAATGGGCGATCCCGGCTTGACTGTAATCCGAGCTGAGAGCGAACCGGATCAAGAATAAGCTAGAATCCGTTCTGAGCCGGTGGCTGGTGGCAATAACACAGTGATCGAAAGGGTTCCACAGCAAGGTAAAAAATAATGAGTTTAAGCGTAGCCTTTATCCAGAAAACCATGCGCGAAATTTTTACCGGGGCAGCGCCGTGGTGTATTGCGCCGAATGAACGAGAACCAGCGAAACAGCAGTTGAAAGAACGACTATCGCGCTTGAATTACATTAAGATTGACCGGAATCAATATCGTGAATTCAACCAGCAGCATAAAAATAAAAGCGATGTGTTGTGTACCTTTTCCTTCGACGATCCAAACGATAGTTGGCATAGCTGCTACGATTTTGGGCTATTATTAAATGATCGCAAAGAATTGATGATCGGTTATTCTTATGGCAAAGCCGTAGTTGTTTCCAGTCTTGCCGAGATTGAAGCCTTTATTGCGGCTTGTCAGGCGCAGTTCAATCGACAAGCAGCTCTGGCCAACCGGCGGCAAAAAGTGCGCGAGTTCAAGGCCCAGGCGATTATCGCCCAAGTCAAACAAATTGCGGCGGAAGATCGGTTTGAATTTTTCACTGAAAACGATACGATCAAGCTAAAATTATCGATCCGGCTGGACAAAAACCAAGCCATTCAAATTAACATCCCGTTCAATCGCTTTCAGGAAGTATTGTCGAAGCTCCGCTCGATTATTGCTTCAGTGCGCGAGGTCTATCAGCAGGGCGTTCATTTTAAGATGAAGCAAATCGGCTCGCGGGAACAGAGTAAATTTATCCATTCCGATGCGGATCTTCGCAACCGGTAGTGAAAAATTTTCAACCGTTTTCTTGGCTAAGGTTTATTCATGTCCATTCGGATTGATGCAAAAGAACTCCATGATCTCCTGCGCTTGAGTCCGCCGGAGCAAAATATCATGCTGATCGGTAAACACGGCATTGGCAAATCGGAAATTATTACCGCGTATTATCGCCAGAAAAATATGCGGGTGGTGCCCTTCTTTCTCGGCCAAATGAGCGATCCTGGCGATTTAATCGGCCTGATGAATAAGGATGAACAGACCGGGCGCTCGCTATTCCTGCCGCCGTATTGGTGGCCGTTAGCTAACGAGCCAATCGTGCTGTTTCTGGATGAACTCAACCGGGCGCGACCGGAAATTTTGCAAGCGGTACAGGATTTAAGCCTGAATAAAACCTTGGCGGGTAAAACCTTGCCCGCCGGCAGCATCGTGATTGCCGCAGTTAATGAGGGCGATGAATACCAGTTGACGGAACTCGATCCGGCGCTGGTTTCACGGTTTAACCTGTATGAGTTCTCGCCGACTGTAGAAGACTGGCTGTTGTGGGCCAATAGCACCGGCATCGATGAACGAGTGATTAATTTCATCCAGAAAAATCACGAGCATCTGGATAGTCCGGATCGTGCTGCTGATGAAAGCTGGTTGACTGCCGGGCTGGTGAAAACCCCGGATCGGCGAGCCTGGGTCAAAGTCGCCCGGTTTATCGAATACCATCCCGCTCTCGAAGAGATTCACCTGAAAATCATTGCAGGGATGGTGGGCGCAGCGGCGGCTGCGGCTTTCAGGCAGAATCTTCATGTCGTGGCAAAAGTCACCCCGGAACAGCTATTATTGCGGTTCCATCAGCATCAGGACAAGTTGAAAACGCTGTCCCTGGCCGAGTTTACGTTGTTGAACCAGCAAATGGTGTTCTGGCTAAACAGCAAAAAATACAAACCGGAACAGGCCGATCTCATCCGCCAAAATCTGCTGGCCTATCTGAAATTCCTGCAAAAAGCCAAACAAAATGAAGCGATTGCTCACTTGGCTGGGATGATGCAGAGTCCCAAATTTTCTCAAGCGATGGGCTTTATCGCGGAGTCAATGGAACTGATTACTTTTATGACGGATTATATTGAAGGCATTCAGGTCTAACATGCCGCAAAAACTGACCGCCCGTGAACGCATTCGCCGCATTGCCGAAGTCTGGTTTCTGCGGGAACCGTTGCTGTTTGGCGTCTGGATGACCCATCAATTGCTCGCGTCGCCGCATTTGCAAAGTATCCGGGTTAACCACGGACAAATTGAATATAACCCGCGCTTTATTGATTCACTCAATCCGCGTGAACTGGAACAAGCCATGCAGTTTGAGGCGACCCGGATTTTATTAAGACATCCTTATTCCCGGCGCAAGGAAAACAGCGAGCGCAGCTACCTTGCCAGTAATATCACCTTGCAGGAGTATTTGCACAGCAGCCTGCCCTTTCCCAATGCCAAAGATGTATTTGGCGATAGCGCTTTTAATCAGCAATATTTCGAGTTTTACTACAACAAACTGGAGGAGATCAGCGATGCGGCCCGTGCAGCGGTAAAGCCGGAAACTCCCGCTCCGCTCAGCAACATCCAGTCATCAGCCGGAGGCAGGCAAAGCGCCGCTGAGACTCAGGGTGCTGGTGAAAGTGCGAATGCCGCCGCTGCCGATGAAACCCTGGAGGAACCCTCAGCGGAACAACCGGATGAAAAGACAGGTGAAGCTTCTGATCAAAATGCCGATAGCGAAAACGCCGCTGGTTCGCCGCTGGAACATTATACGCAGGCCGGAGTCGAGAATGCGGAATGCTGGGACGAAGATGACTGGCTGAATGAACGCCTTAATCAGGCCATTGAAGCGGTGCGCGAAAGCCAAAGCTGGGGAAGCATTGCCGGAAAATTGCGCGAACAGATTCTGGCAACGCTCAAACCGAAGCTGGATTATCGAACGGTGCTGCGCCAGTTTCGGGCCAACATTATCGCGCTGAACCGGGAATTGACCCGGATGAAACCCAGCCGTCGCTATGAATTTCTCTACATGGGTAGTCGGCGGCACTTCACTACCAAGCTGTTGATCGCGGTCGATGTCAGTGGCTCGATGAGCAGCGATGAGTTGCAACGCGGCTTTTCCACCATTAACCGGTTTTTCAACTATGGCATTGAGCAGATTGACGTGATTCAGTTTGATACCGAGATCAAAGGCCCGCCGCTAATACTAAAAAAAGCCCGTCGTCAGGTGCAAATTACCGGGCGGGGCGGCACTGATTTCACTCCTGTGATTGATTACATTGACCAGCATCGTGATTACGATGGGCTGATTATTTTCACCGATGGTTATGCACCGATTCCACTGCGTCCTAAAAATCGGCAGACGCGGGTTTTATGGCTGTTTAACCATGAATCGAATTATCAACGGGCGGCAGCGCTATTGCGCCCGATTGGGCGATCCATTTTTTTGAAGGCCGACGCAAAATCGAATCCGACTGCGGTAAAGCCCCGAAAAAGTCGAGCGCTAATGACTCCCGACCTTGACCACCCTGAACCGGGTAGCTATGGAACATAACAATGCCATTCAATGCCATTCGTGAAGTAAAGCTACGGGAAAACCGTAGCGGTTATTACCCGGTGCTAAAAACCGGCTTTCAGGAAGCGACCACGCGGGTGCAGGAAATCCATCAGGCGATTGCCGGACTGTCTTTCCAGATGCTGGGCTGGATTCCCGGACTGGCCGGGCCGGTGCGGCTGGCGCAGGGTACGCATGATGCGATTGCTGGCGGCATTTACGCCACCATCCGCCAAGGCGTCGGCGGGGCGCTTACCGTCGCCGATCTGCTGGAGCCACACGCTGTCGCGGCCATCACAACGCCCACAACACCCACCGAACCGCCCAGTCGATTGGCCGTCGGGCTGCGGAGCGCCCTGAATGCAGTGGTCGGCGATCATTTGCAACACAGCGCCAATCCGCTGGCGATTCGCATGGGTTTCTACGCCAGCGGCCACCTGATTCCATTGACGCCAGCGGGCCTGGCCGCCCATCTGCCGGAACGCAGCGACCGCTTGTGCCTGTTTATTCACGGGCTGGGCTGCGATGAACACAGTTGGCAGCGCAACTCCGCAACCGCCGGCAACGCGCCAAGTCAGGATTACGGCCAGCGCTTACAGGCTGAACTGGGCTACACCCCGCTCTACCTGCGCTACAACACCGGCTTGACCATCACCGATAACGGTGAGCAATTAGCGCAGCAACTACAGCAATTGCTGGCCGTTTATCCGCAGCCGGTGCATGAGCTGATATTGATCGGTCATAGCATGGGCGGGCTGGTGGCGCGCAGTGCCTGCCAGCAGGCCGCCGCTGAAAATCTGCCGTGGCTGAATCTCACCCGCATGGTGATCTGTCTCGGATCGCCGCATCAAGGCGCAGCGCTGGAACAACTCGGTCACGCGGTCACGGCAGCGCTGCATCGCTCCGACATGACCGCACCCTTGGGGAAAATCGCCAATGCCCGCAGCGTCGGCATCAAAAACTTGCGTTATGGGTTACGCGCCATCAGCCCGCAGCCCCAAGCCGCGCCCGGATTACCTGGCGTAGCTCTACGTTTTATTGGCGCCAATCTAGCCAAGAACGCTGATCATCCGTTGGGCCATATTCTAGGGGATGGACTGGTCACGCTCGGGAGCGCCACGGCGCCTCACCTAAGGGGCGACGTAGACGCTATCAAGCTGGGGGGATTAAATCACATGGCTTTATTGAATGATCCACGAGTGTATCAACAGATTAAAAAATGGCTGAGGGTTTGAATAATGCCCCAGCAAAATTAGGGAAAGGCCCCAGAATTTTTGGATATAAAAAAACCGCCAGCAAATCCGGCTGGCGGTTAAATACAGGATATTAAGATTAAAACCTGCTTTGCTGTAAAAATCAGCTAAAGCGACATTTAGTTAACAATAATCTGATGGTAGGGTAAATCAGGAAGATTTACAGCCCGATCATGGTTTTTACCTACACCGCCTATCCGTCATCACGGCTCCTCACTGACGCGGATGAAAACAGTGCCGCCACAGACCGAACAAGGAATAATGGCGGCAGGTGCATGGAAAACCATCAGCTCAGCGCATTGTTCGCATTGCAAGGTCCCCGGCCCGGTGATTTCGCCGCTGCAATACTCGGCCAGTTCCGCGCCCGCAACCGGCTCCTCGAACGCCAACAAATCCAGCCGCGACTGATCCACGCCGCGCTGGAAAAAATCCAGCATCCGGTCTTCCAGCAACTCTACGTCAAACCGCAGCCAAGCCCCCAGATCGTGACCGGTACTGCTCAGATATTGGCCGGCGTCCTCCAGATCGCGCTTCAGGTAGCTACCGATCAGCCGCGCCTCCTCGCCGGTCAGTTCACCCAGTTCCACCGCCTTTTCCGCCGCATGTTCAATGCTGGCGTACAAGCGTGGAAACGCCGCCTTCTCGGCCTGTTCCAGTTCCTCCAGCCGGAGCTTTACCCGCTCCATCATCCGGTCATACGCCTGCGCCCGTGGGCTGCCGTGGGTCGGTTCGGTCATAGCGGATTCTTCCTCTGTCGCAATTACGCCCAATTCTAGTCGCAAATTCATCGGTTGGGTTATGCTTGTTCGAGCCTTGTCGGCATTATTAAAGAGTTCCCCGCAATCGCCCGGATGGTATTGACGTGGCATTATTACCCTTGAAACTCTGCGATATTCCCAATCTTATCACCAGCTTGCGTATTCTGCTCGTAGCGCCCTTCCTGTGGCTGCTGCTGCAAGAGCGCTATGGCGCGGCGTTGCTGCTGTTCGTGATTGCCGGCATTTCCGACGCGCTGGACGGGTTTCTCGCCAAGTATTACGGCTGGACCAGTGAACTCGGCGGCCTGCTTGATCCGATAGCCGACAAGCTACTGCTGATGGGCGCCATTCTGGCGCTGGGCTGGCTGGATGAACTGCCGGGCTGGCTGGTGATGCTGGTGATCCTGCGTGACCTCATGATTCTCGGCGGCGCCGTCGCCTATCATCTGCTGATCGAGCGCTTCCAGGCCGCGCCGCTGATGATCAGCAAGCTAAATACCCTCATCCAGTTGACGCTGGTTTGCACGATCATCATTCATTATGGGTTGATCGCATTGCCCGCTTGGCTGTTGATCGGTTTGATCTATTTGACCGCCTTGACCACGCTCTGGAGTGGCGCGGCCTATCTCTGGCGTTGGGGATCGCGCGCTTGGCATCGCATCCGCCGCCCGCCCCCTCCATCCCACCGCAATCCGCGCTGAACCCACGCCCTGATCTGAGGAACATCCCCATGGAACGCGAATCCCGTATCCGCTTCTGGCTGATTTTCGTAGCGGCTACCCTCGGCTTGCTGTATCTGCTGGCACCGGTGCTGACACCTTTTCTATTTGCCGCCCTGCTGGCCTATCTGGGCGATCCACTGATTGATCGGCTGGAAATGCGCAAGATAGAACGGTCTATGGCGGTGACATTGGTGTTCGGGGTCATCATTATCGGACTGCTGCTGCTGATCCTGTTGCTGATCCCAATTTCAGCCCACCAATTCAAAGGGTTGATGCAAAAGATACCGGTCTACATTGACTGGTTCCACACCAGTGTGCTGCCCTGGCTGCGTGATACGCTGGGGATTGATCCGACGCTGTTCGAGTTAAATCAGTTGCGCGACCGGGCGCTTGCATATGCTCAGGAAATCGGCGATTTAGCAGGCGGCCTGCTGGAATCATTGCGGGCCTCTTCCACCGTGATTTTCACCTGGATTGCCGATGTGGTGCTGGTTCCGGTGGTAACGTTCTACCTGTTGCGCGACTGGGATGTGCTGGTTGCCGGAGTCCGCGATCTGCTACCACGACGCATCGAGCCGACAGTGACCAAGCTGGCGCAGGAGTCGGATGAGGTGATCGGCGCGTTCCTGCGCGGCCAGTTCATCGTGATGGCGGCCTTGGGCGTTATGTACTCGATAGGACTAGCCATCATCGGGCTGGATGCCTCGCTGCTGATTGGGATGCTGGCCGGCTTGGTGAGCTTCGTACCCTACCTGGGTCTGATCGTCGGCATTTCCGTTGCCGGCATCGCTGCTCTGCTGCAATTCCACAGCTTCCTGAGCCTGATCGCTGTCATGATGGTGTTCGGCGCCGGTCAACTGGTCAGCGATCTCTACCTGACCCCGAAACTGGTCGGCGACCGCATTGGCCTACATCCGGTGGCGGTTCTGTTCGCGGTGCTTTCTGGCGGACACCTGTTCGGCTTTTTCGGCATTTTGCTGGCGCTCCCGGTGGCGGCGGTTATCGTGGTGCTGCTCCGCCATGCTCAAGACAAGTATTTCAAGAGTGCGCTCTATCACGGCTGAACCTTGCTTAGAACGCCGGTCGCAAATCCAGAACTCGTTGAGCTTTACCCTCGGATACCGGCAGGCTACCCGGTTGGTGCAGTTCAATCGCCGGCTTAACCAGAATCGCCGAGCGCAACCGTTCACCGATGCGTTCACGCAGATCGTCCAAAGTTTGCCGATCACCCATAAACAGCTTGGCGCAAAGCTCGGTTTTGACCACCAACCGATCCATGGAACCCCGTTTTTCCAACTGAATTAGATAATTGGTTCCGACTTCCGGTATTTTCATCAAGGCTTCCTCGATCTGGGACGGGAACAGGTTGACGCCATTGACAATCAGCATGTCGTCGCTGCGCCCCGTAATCCGCGCCAGTCGGCGGTGGCTGCGCCCGCACGGACAGTGGCCACTCATCAGATGCGAAAGATCGCGGGTGCGGTAGCGTAACAGTGGCGTCGCCTGTCGTTGCAGCGTGGTCATCACGATTTCGCCGGTTTCGCCTTCGGGCAACGGTTGCAGGGTTCGGGGATCGATCATCTCCAGAATATAAGCGTCTTCCCACAGGTGCAGACCGGTTTGGTACACGCACTCAAAGGCCACGCCGGGGCCGTTCATCTCGCTCAGGCCATAGGAGTTGTAGGCTTTGATCCCGAACAGTTCCTCAATCTTGCGGCGGGTCTGCTCCGAGTGCGGTTCGGCGCCGATGAATGCCTTGCGCAGGCAAAGCTGTTCGCGGGTCATGCCATCATTAACCAGCACTTCGTACAGATGCAGCAGATAGCTGGGCGTAGCGTGAACCACCGTGGTGCGAAAATTTTTCATCAACTGGATTTGGCGGTGGGTGTTACCGGAACTGGCTGGAATCACCAGCATGCCCACCTGTTCCGCCCCGTAATGCAAGCCCAGGCCACCAGTGAATAGTCCATAGTGGGTCATATTCTGGAATACATCGCGGGCAGTAGCGCCGGTGGCAACAATGCAGCGAGCCACCAATTCGGTCCAGTGTTCAATATCGCGCCGGGTGTGATAGATCACGGTCGGCATCCCGGTAGTGCCGCTGGAGGTGTGCAGTCGCACTGCCTGTTCTGGTGCGACTGCCAGCAGGCCAGCGGGATAGGCTTCGCGCAGATCATCCTTGGTGGTGTAGGGAATATTCCGCACATCGCGCAGGCTGGCGATATCCTCCGGGCGGGTCAGACCGGCTTCGGTAAGCCGCTGGTGGTAGAACGGTGTCTTCAGCGCCCATTCCACCGTCTGGCGCAGCCTGGCGAGTTGTAACTGTTCCAATGCCTCCCGTTCGATGAATTCAATCGCCGGGTTCCAGACCGGTATCTTGCCCATGAGTGATGCCTTTTTGCTCTGAATTTTGCGATGAAATGCTACCATGCGCACCCTGCATTGCCGCTATGGTTGCCCTGGAGTCTTCATGCCCCGCTTCATTCTGCTTCTCGTGTTGCTCTCCGGGTTATCCCTCAGCGCGTGTGCCGCCCGGGAATTCGCGGCGACTCCGATTTCGCTGGCCGACCACGTCGCCCCCGGTGACATCTACGCTGGAATTCGCTTGCTCGGTGCATTGCGGCTGAGCAGTTCCGAAATCAACGGCTTGCGCCTCTGCGGTCTGTCCGGGTTGGCTTGGGATGAAGGCGCTGGATTGCTGTATGCCATTTCCGACCAGGGCGCCTTGTTCCATTTACGCCCGGTTTTCGACGACCAGGGGTATCTGGCCGGCGCACGATCCATAGCCGCTTATCCGCTGCAAGATGCCTCTGGCAAACCGCTACGCACGCCGTTCGACGATTCTGAAGGGTTGGCCATCCGCAACGGTGATCATCAAATCCAGGGTGATACAGAACTGCTGATTTCGTTCGAGGTAAAGCCGCGCGTGGTTCGCTACAGTACCAAGGGCGAGTGGCGGGGCGAGGAATCGCTGCCGGCGGTGCTGCGCGACATCCGCAACTATCGCGATCCCAATCAGGCGTTGGAAGCAGTAACTCTTGATCCCCGCTGGGGCGTCCTGGTTGGGACTGAAACCCCGCTGCGCAACGACCCGTCTGGTCAGATCCGCATTTTCACCAGCAGTGGCCGGTTTTGGATCTATCCGCTCGGCAGCGCACCCAGCAGCGCCCTGGTCGCGATGGAAGCATTGCCGGACGGTAGCTTGCTGACGCTGGAGCGAGCTTTTGTCGCCCCCCTGCGTCCCTTGGTCATCAGCCTGCGCCGCACCGAACTGCCAGTGCTGGGGACAGCCGGGGTGCCGCTGAAAGTCACCGACATTGCGGTCTTCGACAGCAGTCAGGGCTGGCTGCTGGACAATTTCGAGGGTCTAACCCGCTACCGTGACCAGCGCTTTTTCATGGTCAGCGACGATAACTGCAATTCCTGGCAGACTACCCTGCTGGTTTATTTCGAGCTGTTGCCCGTCGCTCCTGTATCCGGTTTCCGCTGACGCTGGGCAGAGTCTGTCAAATGCGTCGGGCGTGGGATATCCCCGCCAGAAATTGAAGAAAAAGCGTAGGCTTGCTCTATGCTGCAATGCCAGAATCGGTTGACAATGAGTATGACAACCTTCAATATGCGGCGCTTAAATTGACTCGTGCCAGACCGTGTTTTTGACATAAATCAAACAAGATCACCCGGAGGTCAATTCAATGGAAGATGTGGTCATCGTCGCTGCGGCAAGGACCGCAATCGGCAACTTCATGGGATCCCTGTCAACGATTCCCGCCAATATTCTGGGCGCCAAGGTCATCCAGGATCTGTTGCGGAAAACTGGCGTCAAACCCGATCAGATCGACGAAGTGATCCTGGGTCAGGTGCTGACTGCCGGCACTGGACAGAATCCCGCCCGTACTGCGGCGCTGAACGCCGGCCTGCCTATCGAAGTGCCCTGCCTAAATATCAACAAGGTCTGTGGCAGTGGCCTGAAAGCGGTGCATCTAGCTTACCAATCCATCCGTGATGGCGACAACCGCATCGTGATCGCCGGTGGGCAGGAAAATATGAGCCTGTCCCCGCACCTGTTGCTCGGTTCGCGGCGCGGCACCACCATGGGCGATGCCCGGCTGGTGGATTCCATGCTCAGCGAAGGCTTGCATTGCGCCATCAATCACTACCACATGGGTATCACCGCCGAAAACGTCGCCGCCCAGTGGGCCATTTCCCGTGAGGAACAGGATTCCTTCGCTGCTGCCTCCCAGATCAAGGCGATTGCCGCCATCCGTGACGGCAGGTTCAAGGATGAAATCGTGCCGATTGAAATTCCACAGCGCAAGGGCGCTCCACTAATATTCGATACTGACGAATTCCCACGGGAAGGAACCACAGCCGCAGCGCTCGCCAAGTTACGACCGGCGTTCAAGCAGGACGGCAGCGTGACCGCCGGCAACGCCTCCGGCATCAACGATGGCGCTGCCGTTGTGCTGGTGATGGCTGCCAGCGTCGCCTGCGACCTTGGCCTCAAGCCGCTGGCGCGCATCGCCGCCTACGCCAAGGCCGGAGTGGATCCAAAAATCATGGGTACCGGCCCGATTCCCGCCTCCCGCGTCTGCCTGAAGAAAGCCGGCTGGACTGTGGATCAACTCGATCTGGTCGAGGCCAATGAAGCCTTTGCCGCTCAGGCGATCTCGGTCAACCGGGAAATGGGCTGGGACCCCAGTAAAGTTAATGTCAATGGCGGCGCCATTGCGCTGGGCCACCCCATCGGCGGATCGGGCTGCCGCATCCTGGTGACTCTACTGCATGAGATGGTACGCCGTGATGCCAAGAAAGGTCTGGCGACCCTATGCATCGGCGGTGGTCAGGGTGTCGCCCTTGCCGTTGAGCGCGATTGATTACAACGGCTTAAACTATATACACCACAACAACCCTGAGGAGGGATAAGCATGTCCAAAGTTGCAGTTGTCACGGGTGGTATCGGCGGTCTCGGCACCGCAATGTGCAAGGCGCTGATCGAAAGTGGCCGTCGTGCTGTCGCGGTGGACTACAACGGTCTAAAGCCGGAAGCAGTAGAGAAGTGGCAAGCCGACCGCAAGGCGGAAGGGTTCGAAATTCCGGTCTATCTGGCGGACGTCACTGATTTCAGTTCCTGCGCCGAAGCCTGCAAGAAGATCGAAGCGGAGGTGGGTCCGATTGAAATCCTGATCAACAACGCTGGCATCACCCGTGACGCCATGTTCCACAAGATGACGGCTGAGCAGTGGGATCAGGTCATCAAAACCAATCTGTACAGCGTTTTCAATATGACCAAACAGGTCTATGACGGAATGGTGGCGCGGGGTTGGGGCCGTATCGTCAACATCTCCTCGGTGAATGGTCTGCGGGGCCAGGCTGGACAGAGCAACTATTCCGCCACCAAGGCTGCGATCTACGGGTTTAACAAGGCATTGGCGCAGGAATGCGTCAAGAAAGGCGTCACGGTCAATTCCATCTCGCCGGGCTACATCGGCACCGAGATGGTGCGGGCTATCCGCGAAGACGTGCTGGCGAAAGTCATCGCCGGCATCCCGGCCGCTCGCTTGGGCGAGCCTTCCGAAATCGCCCGTACCGTGGTGTTCCTGTCTGCTGATGAGGCCGGCTACATCACTGGTGAAGACATTACCGTCAACGGTGGTCTTTACTACCACTAAGTCCTGAATCGTGCGGCGTTTGTCCCCATGGACAGCGCCGCGCCTTTTTTATATGCCTGCCATGACCCAACCGCGCATCATCAAGAAATACCCGAACCGCCGACTCTATGATACGGCGGTAAGCAGCTACATCACCCTTGAGGATGTCAAGCAACTGGTGCTGGAACGCGCCCAGTTCCATGTTATTGATGCCCGGACCAACACCGACATCACCCGCGGAATTCTGCTGCAAATCATTAGCGAGCAGGAAGAACAGGGCACTCCGATTTTCACCACCGATGTGTTGGCTCACATCATTCGATTCTATGGCGATACGCTGCAAGGCATGATGGGCAACTATCTGGAGAAGAGCCTGCAAGCCTTCGTCGATCAGCAGCATCTGTTTCGGGAACAGATGCGCACTCTGATTGGCACCAACCCGCTGTCAATGATTACTGAACTGGTGGAACACAACTTGGCGCTGTGGAAGAACGTCAACGAGCGGTTGCAAAAACCCTATGTCCCCATGGCTGGCGAGCCACCGTTGTCCCCATCGGACACTCAGATCGATGTTCCTACTACCCCACATCCTGAACCAGAAACTTCCGAGAAGCCCTACAAGAGCGGGAAGAACAAGGGAGTATGAGGCTAAGGTTCGGGGTAAGTTTGTGGAATGGTTATTCCCTGATTCATAATTAAACCCCCGGTTTTGCCAGGGGTATTTAACTGACCGCTTCAATTCTTGGTGGTATCCACCAGCCGGTTGGCCTTAATCCACGGCATCATGCCGCGCAGTTTCTCGCCGACCTGCTCAATCTGATGCTCGCGGCTCAGGCGGCGATTGGCCTTGAGTACCGGCGCACCAGCCTGATTCTCCAGGATGAATTCGCGGGCGAACTGGCCAGTCTGGATTTCCTTGAGAATCTTGCGCATCTCGGCCTTGGTTTCATTGGTGATAATGCGCGGGCCGCGTGAGAAATCACCATATTCGGCGGTATTGGAAATCGAGTAACGCATGTTGGCGATACCGCCTTCGTAGATCAAATCCACGATCAGCTTCACTTCATGCAGGCACTCGAAATAAGCCATTTCCGGCGCATAACCGGCTTCCACTAATGTCTCGAATCCCGCTTGAATGAGCGCGGTCAAGCCGCCGCATAGCACTACCTGCTCGCCGAATAAATCGGTTTCACATTCCTGGCGGAAAGTAGTCTCAATGACCCCGGCGCGACCACCGCCATTCGCCGAAGCGTAGGACAGGGCGAGTTCTTTGGCCTGGCCGGAAGCGTCCTGCGCCACCGCAATCAGACTGGGTACGCCGCCGCCTTGGGTGTAGGTGGAGCGCACCAGATGGCCCGGACCCTTGGGCGCAATCATGATTACGTCCAGATCAGCGCGTGGCACAATCCCGCCGAAATGGATGTTGAAACCGTGGGCAAAAGCCAGCGCCGCGCCCTGCTTGAGCCTGGGTTCAATCTCCCGGTAAATCTGGCTCTGATGCTCATCGGGCGCGAGAATCATCACTACGTCCGCCGCTGCGACGGCATCCCCAACGGACTTGACCGTCAATCCGGCTTTCTCGGCCTTGATCGCCGAGGCGGAACCCGGACGCAGACCGACGATGACTTCAACCCCGGAATCATGCAAATTGAGTGAGTGGGCATGGCCCTGGGAGCCGTAGCCGATGATCGCGACCGTTTTTCCCTTGATCAGGGACAGATCGGCGTCTTTGTCGTAATAGATGTTCATGGAACGATTTCCTGCAAAGGTTCAAAACAAGCCATCCCTAACCAGAATGGACAGTAGGGATGGCAATGGATTTAAGGCAAGAGCTATCAGGCGTGCAGCGATTTCTGGCCACGGGCAATGCCCGTTGTGCCGGAACGCACCACTTCAAGAACGGCGTCTTTCTCGACCGCGTTCAGAAAGTTGTCCAGCTTCTCGCTACGACCGGTCAGCTCGATGGTGTAAGTCGCATCGGTCACATCGAGAATATGCCCGTCAAATATCTCCGCCAGCCGTTTCATTTCAGCCCGCTGTTCGCCAACTGCCTTGGTCTTGATCAACATCAGCTCACGCTCGATGGCATCGGTCTCACTCAGATCCACCAACTTGACCACATCAATCAGCTTGTTGAGCTGCTTGACGATCTGCTCGATGATCTGCTCGTTGCCATTGGTCACCAAGGTCAGCCGCGACAGCGTCGGGTCGTCGGTCGGAGCGACCGTCAGGCTCTCGATGTTATAGCCCCGCGCCGAGAACAGATTAGCTACCCGTGACAAGGCACCGGCTTCATTTTCCATCAGGATCGAAATCAGATGACGATTATTGTTGTTCACAGCAGCACCATCCCTTCGTCGTGAGTCGAAACCATCTCGTCGCGTTCGGCCAGCAACATCTCATTCTGGCCGCCGCCGGAAGGAATCATCGGGAACACGTTTTCACTCTGATCAGTGATGAAATCGAGGAACACGGTACGATCCTTCATCGCAAAGGCTTCGCGCAGCGCCCCTTCCACATCGCCCGGCTTCTCGATCCGCATCCCGACATGGCCATACGCCTCCGCCAGCATCACAAAATTCGGCAGTGCCTCCAGATAGGTCATGCTGTAGCGCTTCTGATAGAAGAACTCCTGCCACTGCCGCACCATGCCGAGATAGCCGTTGTTCAGGTTCACGATCTTGACCGGCGTGTGGTACTGCTTCATGGTCGAAAGCTCTTGCAACATCATCTGGATGCTGCCGTCGCCAGTGACGCAGGCTACGTCCTGATCGGGGAAGGCCAGCTTGGCACCCATCGCCGCCGGCAGCCCAAAGCCCATGGTGCCCAGCCCGCCGGAGTTGATCCATTGGCGTGGCCGGTCGAAGTGATAATACTGGGCCGCCCACATCTGATGCTGGCCCACATCGGAGGTGATGATGGCCTTGCCCTCGGTGACCTGGTACAGCTTCTGGATCACATACTGCGGTTTGATCACCGTGTCGCTGTTCTTGTAGTGCAGCGACTTAACGTCGCGCCATTCATCAATCTGCCGCCACCAGCTCGCCAGCGCTTCGGCGTCAGGTTTGAGCTTCTCGTCGCGAATCACGCTGATCATCGCCCGCAGCACGCTCGGCACTGATCCAACGATGGGAATATCCACCTGGACATTCTTGGAAATCGAGGAGGGGTCAATATCCACATGAACGATTTTCGCGGTCGGGCAGAATTTATCGATCTTGCCGGTCACCCGGTCGTCAAACCGGGCGCCAATGGCAATCAGCACATCACATTCGTGCATCGCCATATTGGCTTCATAGGTGCCATGCATTCCCAACATGCCGATGAACTGGTGGTCGGTGGCCGGATAGGCACCGAGTCCCATCAATGTGTTGGTGATCGGATAGCCCAGCAGTTGGGTCAATTCGACCAGTTCCGGCGAGCCGTCGCTCAGAATCACCCCGCCGCCGGTGTAAAGCATCGGGCGTTTGGCCGACAGGATTAAATCCACCGCCTTGCGAATCTGGCCGGCGTGACCCTTAACCGTGGGGTTGTAGGAACGCAGCTTGACCTTCTTGGGATAGTGATACTCAGCCTTGGTGATGGTCACGTCCTTAGGCAAGTCGATGAGTACCGGGCCAGGCCGACCAGTGCTGGCAATATAGAACGCTTTCTTCACAGTTTCAGCGAGTTGCTTGATATCCCTGACCAGGAAGTTATGCTTGACACAGGGTCGGGTAATGCCGACTGCGTCCACTTCCTGAAAGGCGTCATTACCGATCAGCGCAGTGGGCACCTGACCGGAGAATACCACCAGCGGGATGGAATCCATGTAGGCATTGGCGATGCCGGTGACCGCATTGGTGAGACCGGGGCCGGAGGTCACCAGCGCGACGCCCGTTTTGCCGCTGGCGCGAGCATAGCCGTCAGCGGCGTGCAGAGCGGCCTGTTCATGCCGCACCAGTACATGCTTGATGTCGTCCTGGGCGTACAGGGCGTCATAAATGTGCAGCACCGCGCCGCCTGGATAACCAAACATGCACTCGACGCCTTCTTCCTTGAGGCAACGGACTAAAATTTCAGCACCCGTTATGAGTTCCATCGGTTTTGACTCCTCATGGCGATGGGGGGTTGGAAAAACGTGAGCCAGCAAAACAAAGGGTCGCCGAGGTACGGGCGGATCATGGCCGGGTCCGTGAGGTAGCATGGCCGGGGCCGCGACTGAGCGGGATGACCGCCGTGCGGCGGGGGGGTAGCCCCCGGCGGGCGCAACTCGTCCTGATAATCGCCGGTACTCGTTGGGCGCAAGTTTTGCGGACTGGCTATACTACACAACTTTATTTTTCAGCAAAATCCCGTTGCGATGCTGGGGAGTGCTACTCCCGGATAGGACGGGTTGGAGAATCCAATGTTGAAACAAGTGTTATTGCTATTGATAGTCAGCGGTTGCGGGGCAGTGGCCATAGCCCAAACTCAACCCCAGCAAACTATCTACAAGTGGATCGATGATCAGGGCAAGCTCCAGTATTCCGAATTAGCGCCACCCCCTGGTGTTGCTTATGAGACGGTGCGTAAACCGACCGGAGCAACGCCGGGCGAATCTGCCCTAAGCAATCAGCAAACCAAGGAACGGGAAGAATTGGCCCGGCAGGAAGCCGAGCGCAAGGAGCAAGCGGAGAAAACTCAGCAGGAGGCTCAGGATCAGCGTACCAAAAATTGTGAAATCGCCAAGAAAAACGTCCAAGTGCTGCAAGGCGACAGCCAGATTGTAAAAACTGACGCCACTGGTAAAAAAGTGGTGATCGACCCACAACAGCGTGAAGTCGAGTTGAAGAAGGCCCAGAAAGACGCCGACTATTTTTGCAATCCCTAACCCGTTGCTGCTGCCCAAGGCCGATTCATGCGCGTATCCCGTTTTCCGCTGTTCACCGTCAAGGAAACCCCGGCCGATGCCGAGGTTATCAGTCATCAACTCATGCTGCGGGCCGGCTTGATCCGCAAGCTCGCGGCCGGTATCTACACCTGGCTGCCGCTGGGTCTGCGCGTATTGCGCAAGGTCGAAGCAGTGGTGCGGGAGGAGATGAACCGCGCCGGCGCGCTGGAATTGTTCATGCCCGCGGTACAGCCGGCCGAGTTGTGGCAGGAATCCGGTCGCTGGCAGCAGTACGGCCCGGAGCTGCTACGGATCAAGGACCGGCACCAGCGCGAGTTCTGCTTTGGTCCGACCCACGAAGAAGTGATCACTGACTTATTCCGCCGCGAAATCAAGAGCTATAAACAACTGCCGATCACGCTTTATCAGATCCAGACCAAGTTCCGCGACGAAATCCGGCCGCGTTTCGGAGTGATGCGGGCGCGGGAATTCCTGATGAAGGATGCCTATTCATTCCACCTCGACCAGTCCTCGTTGCAGGAAGGCTACCAGGCGATGTACGACGCCTATTCCTGCATTTTTACCCGGCTGGGGTTGCTGTTTCGGGCCGTGCTGGCCGATTCCGGCAGTATTGGCGGCAGCCGTTCCCAGGAATTTCATGTATTGGCCGATTCCGGTGAGGATGCTATCGCCTTTTCTACCGGCAGCGATTATGCCGCCAATGTCGAACTGGCCGAAGCGCTGGCGCCGATGGGCGAGCGTCCCGCGCCGGGTGAAGCCATGACCCGCGTATCGACGCCGGGGATCAAAACTATTGCCGAGTTATGCGCCTTCTTGCACATTCCTGCCGAGCGCACGGTAAAGGCAGTGGTGGTCGAGGGCGTGGACGAGCAGCCGGTACTGTTGCTGGTGCGCGGCGATCACGAGGTGAACGCAATTAAAACCGAGAAGCTGCCGCAGGTGAAAACACCACTGGTTTTCGCCAGTCCCGACGCGATTCGCGCTGCCTTTGGGGCTAGTCCGGGTTCACTTGGTGCGGTTGGCTTCTCTGGCGTGATCATTGCCGACCGCACCGTGGTGAAAATGGCCGACTTTGTCACGGGCGCCAATGCCGATGACTGGCATTTCACCGGCGTTAATTTCGGTCGGGATTGCCTGGAACCCGAGGTGGCCGATCTCCGCAGTGTGGTTGAGGGCGATCCCAGTCCGGATGGACACGGTACGCTGGCGATGGCCCGTGGCATTGAGGTCGGCCATGTTTTCCAATTAGGCCAGAAGTACAGCGCTGCTTTGAATGCGGCGGTGCAGGGCGAAGACGGCCAACCGGAGATCGTGACTATGGGTTGCTACGGCATCGGCGTATCGCGGGTGGTAGCCGCCGCCATCGAACAGAACCACGACGAACGCGGCATCATTTGGCCGGCGGCAATGGCGCCGTTCCAAGTAGCGGTTCTACCGATTGGTGCGGGTCGTTCCGCTGCGGTGCGCGAGGCTGCCGAAGCGCTGTATCAAAACCTGTTAGCCGTTGGCATCGATGCCTTGCTGGATGACCGGGATGCCCGACCCGGCGTTATGTTTGCGGATATGGAGCTGATCGGTATTCCGCATCGGGTAGTGATCAGCGAGCGCAACCTCACCGCCGGCCAAGTGGAATATCGTGGACGACGCGATGTGGATAACACCCTGGTGGCGCGTGCCGGTCTGCTGGATTGGCTACGGGAGCGGCTGGAGATGACGGGACGCGGTTAGATTCCTGGCTAGACATGGGTTAAGAGTTATCCACAGAACCTGTGGATAACTCTGTGGATAACTTTTGTGCAGCGTAGCTAACTGCGTATTACCCTTAACAGAATGACAGTTTGATGAATTTTTGACCATTGGGTATTTATGATTATTTTCAGTAAGTTGTGTGTAAGGCTTGGAATCTTCGGAAGATTTTTGGGTAGATGGCGAGGAAAAAGCGCCCAGCGGGAGACGGTTCACAGGCCTGTGGATAAATCAAGCCTGATGCAAAATAAAACTGACTTCACTCAGTCAATTTGGAAACCGTGAACATCCTGATGAGGCAGCGTTTCACAGCGCACATCGCTCACCCGTGCAGGCTGTGGGCCTTGCCACAGCCAGTTGCGTAAGGCAACGACAGCGCTTTCCTCGCCGCACGCCAGTACTTCCACTCGCCGATCCGGTAGATTGCGAACGTAGCCGTTAACGCCCAAATTCAGGGCTTTTTCGGCGGTGGCGTAGCGGAAACCGACGCCCTGAACACGGCCAGTTACATAGCAACGCAGGCAAAGGGTTTTCACGAAATCTCCTGATGGTCGGGGAGTGCAGGGATAGCAGAACCGGGTTAGCGCGCCGATCCGCTGGCGTGTTCCAGTTCGGCCAGCCGCTTGATGAGCATGGCGGTGTTCACGGTGCCCAAATGAGTGTCAACCCGTTGGCCGGTTGGAGAAACAAAAAACGTGGTAGGCAATCCCTTAATCTCGAAACCCGGTATGGGCTGGCTGCCGCTCAGTACAATAGGAAAAGTGATACCCAGCCGAGCTACGAAGGGCCGGATCTCGCGGGCGGAAAGCTCTTCAAAATTGACACCGATGACCACGGCACGGGTGTAGTAGGCTTGGTGGAACGCTTGCAACTCGGGCATTTCCAGCAGACAGGGCGTACACCAGCTTGCCCAGAAGTTGACGATTACCCACCGGCCACGGAAATCAGCGAGTTGTACCGGTCGATCATCCAAGTCAGGCAATGTGAAGTTGACGCCCTGCGCCTTAACAGGATGAGCCAGCGCCAGTAGCGCCAGCGCCAAACAGATGCCGGGTCGGGATAGGCTGTGTGCAACGAAGGCGGGCATTTTCAAACCGGTGCTGTGAGTCTAAGGAGGAGGAGAGTGTATGGTAGTCGCTCGCTCACGCGCCTTGATTGCTTCATCGCGAGCGTCCAGTGCATGGTGTCGGGCATCGTCATAAGCACCCGTTTCCAGACGGGTTTGCGCTTCCTGCAGCAAGCGTTGGGCTGCGAGCAGAGTATCGGGAGAGTATTGCGCTGCGCCAGCCACCTCGGCTGAGTAGATCGCTTGGCGGGCGTCGCTCATCTCCTGAACCGGCGCACTGACGCAGGCTGTCAGCACCAGCAGGATAGTGACGAGCCGAATCAATTTTGCCAGTAATCGCGTCAAGGAAAGATAAGCCACTGGAGTCACCGCGTTTGATGGATGCGGAGTTGAAACTGAAGGAATTATATAGCACCGGATCGCGTCTGATGGCAGGATTCCTATCGAAATGATGATCTTCATGCGATGAATTTGGCCAATACAGCGTTAGCTGAATTGCGAGTGAAGTGTGCTGAACGGCTTGGAGAGAGACAGAAGTGGCGGAAATCCTGGTTTTGTATTACAGCCGCACCGGGGGCACTGCTGAGATGGCGCGCCAGGTTGCCCGCGGGGTAGAAGAGATCGAAGGGATGACTGCACGGTTGCGTACCGTGCCGCCGGTTTCAGCGGTCTGCGAGGCGGTCGAAGATGAGATTCCGGCAGCGGGTTCGCCCTACGCCCACTTGGACGATTTACGGGAGTGCGCCGGACTGGCGTTAGGAAGCCCGACCCGCTTCGGTAACATGGCTGCCCCGCTCAAATACTTTCTGGATTCCACCGGCGGACTCTGGCTGGCGGGAGCGCTGTCCGGTAAGCCAGCGGCGGTGTTCACCTCCGCTTCAACCTTGCACGGCGGTCACGAATCGACCCTGCTGACGATGATGGTGCCGCTGTTACATCATGGCATGGTGCTGGTGGGTGTGCCTTTCACTGAGACAGCGTTGAGCGAGACCCGGAGTGGTGGTACACCCTATGGTCCGAGCCATTGGTCAGGGCCGGAATCCCAGGTGACGCTTGGCGTCGAGGAAAAGCAAATTTGTCGCATACTAGGCCGACGACTGGCGAAAATCGCACAACGGCTGGGGGTAGTATTATGAATCGGGTCTGGCAGAAGGTTACGTTGATCAGCTATTTTGGCTTGTTATGGCTATTGTTATTTTGGTTTGCTTGGCTGGAGCCGCTGGACCGAATGCCGGTCGCGCTAGTGTTGATCCTGCTGGTGGGGCCGCTGTTGTTTCCCTTGCGTGGCCTGTTGTATGGGCGACCCTACACTCATGCCTGGACCAGTTTTTTGGCGTTGTTTTACTTCGCAGTCGGGATTTTTTACGCTGCGGGGCCGATGGCGCGGCCTTGGCTGGCCTGGTTGGACATTGGTTTCAGCGGACTGCTATTCCTGGGCACCGTGCTGTACGTTCGAACTGGCGCACTGCGGTATGCACCGACGATTTCCTTAGATTCGGATACCCCGATAGTGCGTTGACGACCGGTAAAGGACGACGCAATCGCTGTCATGCTGCTTGCAAGAGTTTCATCTTGCTGCTATATTGATTAACTCTGATGCGGGGTGGAGCAGTCCGGTAGCTCGTCGGGCTCATAACCCGAAGGTCGTAGGTTCAAATCCTGCCCCCGCTACCAAAATTTTAGGGAAGCCCGTCAAGGGCTTTTTTTGTGCGGCTGTTCCCGATACTACCTTGGACAACGGAGCATAGTTGATAGTCTATAGGTCAGGGATGGTGAATGAATCTCTGGGAACGGGCAGCCTGGCGCAGGCAATGTTCAGCTTATTTCAAACCTGATTTTGCGCTGGGCAAACCAGGCAGGTGGTCGAACAAGTGGGCCGTAGGCCCATTTTTTATTTTTGCGATGATCAAGATGCGCCAAGATCTGCAGACGCTCAGCCGAAGATTAGCCACTGTAGTCGAATCCATGGGTTATGAACTGGTTGGGGTGGAATTTCACCCTCACCGTACTAACGCCCTGCTGCGAGTCTATATCGACAGCCCCAGCGGTATTACCTTGGGTGATTGCCAGCGGGTCAGTCACCAGTTGAGTGGTCTGTTGGAAGTTGAAGATCCGATTGAGGGGCAGTACAACTTGGAAATCTCCTCACCTGGATTGGAACGCCCACTGTTCGAGGCTCAGCATTTTGTCCGCTTCGCGGGTTCGGAGGTGCGGATTCAATTGCGGGAATTGCTGGATGGGCGGCGGAAACTGATCGGACGGTTGCTGGGAATGCACGATGACGACGTGATGATCATTGATAACGAGGGCCGGGAGTGGCGGGTGCCGCTGGAGCGGATTGAGAAAGCCAGGCTGGTTCCTGAACTCTGAAATACGGGACAGCATGCGGATCCGGCTAGGAGGCAGAGCGATATGCGCGTTAAAGACAGCAAAGAAAGTAATAAAGATAAGGAAGGCAATAAAGAGATTCTGCTGGTCGTGGATGCTGTCTCCAATGAGAAAGGCGTTAATAAGGAAATTATCTTCAGCGCCTTGGAGGTAGCGCTGGCATCGGCGGCCAAGAAGCGTTACCCAGGCGATCCCGATGTACGGGTGGCAATCAACCGGCGTACCGGTACCTATGACACCTTCCGGCGCTGGCTGGTCGTGGCCGAAGGTGTTCAGATTGAAAACCCGGATCGGCAAATGGCCTTGAGCGACGCTTGCCGGATCCGGGAGGGTGCCCAGGACGGTGAATATGTCGAGATCCCGCTGGAAAACGCCAATTTTGGTGGTCGCATTGCCGCCCAGACTGCCAAGCAAGTCATCGTTCAAAAGGTGCGAGATGCCGAACGCGCTCAGATCGTGGATGCCTACCTGCATCGTAAAGGTGATTTGATTGGGGGTACGGTCAAGCGGTTGGAGCGCGGCGATGTCATTGTGGATGTCGGCGGTAGCGTCGAGGCCAGGGTCGCCCGCGAAGATATAATCCCCCGGGAATCCTTCCGGATCGGCGAGCGTATCCGGGGCTATCTGAAGAACGTTCGCGCCGAAAGTCGTGGCCCCCAGCTTTTTATCAGCCGGGTAGCACCGGAGTTCCTGATTGCTTTGTTTACGCTGGAAGTGCCTGAGATCAACCAGGGTCTCATCGAGATCAAGGGTGCAGCCCGCGATCCCGGTTCGCGATCCAAGATCGCGGTTAAAAGCAAGGATACGCGCATCGATCCCATCGGCGCCTGCGTGGGCATGCGCGGGGCGCGAGTGCAGAGTGTCACCAACGAACTGTCCAGCGAGCGGGTGGACATCGTGCAGTGGGACGACGAACCGGTTCGCTTCGTTATGAACTCGATGTCGCCGGCTGAAGTCGAGTCGGTGATCGTGGATGAGGACACGCACAGCATGGACATCATCGTCGCCGATGAGAAGCAACTGGCCCAGGCGATTGGCAAGGGCGGTCAAAACGTGCAGTTGGCCAGTAGGCTGACCGGATGGATTCTGAATGTAATGACGCGATCACAGGCCCAGGCCCAGCGCGGTCAGGAAGACGAGACCCTGCAGCGCATGTTCATGGATCAGTTGGAGGTCGATGAAGATATTGCAGCCATTCTGGTTCGCGAGGGATTTGCCAGCATGGAGGAAGTCGCCTATGTACCGGCCCACGAGATGCTGGAAATTCCGGAATTTGATGCAGAGATTGTCGAGGAACTGCGTGGACGGGCGCGTGATGTGTTTTTGACTCGTGCGATTGCTGCTGAGGAACGGCTGGGCAATGCCCGACCGTCCGAAGATCTGTTGCACATGGATGGCATGGATGAGGAATTGGCGTTCACGCTGGCTGGCAGCGGGATCGCGACGATGGATAACTTGGCCGAATTATCGGTGGACGATCTTAACGAGATCGCTGGATTGGATGACGAGCGAGCTGCGAAGCTGATCATGACGGCGCGTGCGCCTTGGTTTTTGAAGAACGAGCGGTAGGGTTGGCTCGTCCTGGGGGTATTGAATGACGGACGTAACGGTCAAACAGTTTGCGACGGTGGTCGGCATCCCGGCAGATCGTCTGCTGGAGCAGTTTGCCGAGGCAGGTATTACCGTCGCCGGGGCGGATACGGCGATCACGGAAAAACAGAAGTTGGATTTGCTGGCGCACCTGCGCAAGAGTCACGGTAACCCGCCGACCCAAGGTGTAGCCGAGCCCAAGAAAATCACGCTCAAACGTAAAACCCATAGTGAAATCAGGATGACGGGCGGCGCGGCTGGACAGGTCAAAACGGTGAGCGTTGAAGTGCGCAAGAAGCGCACCTATGTCAAGCGCAGCCTGGTTGAGGATGAAACTGCACAAACTGCACTGCGTCGCGAACCTGAAATCCAGGTCGAAGCGCCAGTTCCAGTGGTGTCGGCTGCAGTGGAGATCAGCGAGCCACCCCGCCCGACTGAGGTTGCCAATGAAGCTGTCCGCACGGCAGAAGCGACGCATCCGCAAGCACCCGTAGCGGAAGCCCACCTTCAGACTGAATCGGAAACTGCCCCCCGTGAGCCGGACGCCCTCCCCCGTACTCAGACCGAAGAGGGAACCCGGCAACCCACCGTGGCTGAGGCCCCACGGCACCGCTCGGAAAATCCGGTGCGGCGCCCACCCTCTGATCCCGGTGTACGCCGTCGCCCGGAATCCACCGATGATCGACGCAAACCCACGGATCGCCCGGCAGTGTCCCGACCGTCGGAAGCGCGGGCACGCAAGCCTGCCGATTCAGGTGTAGCAGCGACTCCGGGTCAACGGCGCCCCGCCGCAGGTGGAGCCGCGCCAGATACCAGAACCCGGCCGCAACCTGCGCCAACCGTAGACGCCAAAGCCAGAAAGCGCCCCGAAGGATCGGCCCCCAGTAAGCGACGAGGCGAAACTGAAGCGCCCCGGCGTCGGGAGGGTGAGAGCGAGGCGGATCGTCTATCGCGGCATGGGCGTGGTGATCAGACTGGATCAGACCGGTCGGATCGCCGCCGCCCCAGGAAAGCCAAGCCAGCTAAAGTCGCTGCGCCAGCACAGCGACATGGTTTCGCTAAGCCTACCGCCCCGATGGTGCGTGAAGTGACCTTGACCGAAACCATCAGCATTGCTGATCTGGCTCAAAAAATGTCAGTTAAGGCCACTGAGGTAATCAAGACCTTCCTGAAAATGGGGCTGATGGTCACTATCAATCAAGTTATTGATCAGGAAACCGCCGCGCTGGCCGTCGAGGAAATGGGGCATACCTACAAGCTGCTCAGGGACAACGCGCTGGAGGAAGATCTGACGGCAGGAACCGGTAGCAATGAGACCTTGCCGCGCCCACCGGTAGTCACCATTATGGGTCATGTGGACCACGGTAAAACCTCGCTGCTGGATTACATCCGCCGCACCCGGGTCGCAGCGGGCGAGGCCGGAGGCATTACCCAGCATATTGGTGCCTACCATGTGGGCACTGAAAAAGGGGTGGTGACCTTCCTTGACACGCCAGGTCACGCTGCATTTACCGCCATGCGCGCTCGCGGCGCCAAGGCGACGGATGTGGTGGTGCTGGTGGTGGCGGCTGACGACGGAGTGATGCCGCAGACCCTGGAAGCGATTCAGCATGCCCGCGCCGCCGGAGTGCCGATGGTCGTCGCCGTCAACAAGATGGATAAATCCGGTGCTGATCCGGATCGGGTCAAGAGCGAGCTATCGGCGCAGGGTGTTATTTCTGAGGAGTGGGGTGGCGATACTCTGTTCACCTACGTTTCCGCCAAAACCGGCATGGGCGTTGATGAACTGCTGGATAAAATTCTGGTGCAAGCCGAAGTGCTGGAACTGAATGCACCGGTGGACGGGCCGGCTAAAGGTGTAGTGATCGAATCACGGCTGGATAAAGGCCGTGGGCCGGTGGCAACGGTGCTGGTGCAGAGCGGTACCTTGCGTAAAGGCGATATGATCCTGAGCGGTCGCGAATACGGTCGGGTGCGCGCCATGCTCAATGAAACCGGTCAGGGGATCAGCGAGGCGGGGCCTTCGATTCCGGTGGAGGTGCTGGGTCTGTCGGGTACTCCCAAGGCCGGTGACGAAGTGATCGCGATCACTGACGAGCGTAAGGCCCGCGAAATTGCCCTGTTCCGGCAAGGCAAGGCCCGCGAGGAACAGACCCGGAAACCGGTGATGGACATCGAAGGCATCTCCAAGCAGTTTGAAGCGGGGTTGGTCAACACTCTCAACGCTGTACTCAAGGCCGACGTGCAGGGTTCTGCTGAGGCGATTGTGGATGCGCTGACCCGGCTGTCTACTGCCGAGGTGCAGGTCAAGATTGTTGCCAGCGGTGTAGGCGGGATCAACGAGTCTGACGTGAACTTAGCCAAGACTTCGGGCGCCATTTTGATTGGCTTCAATGTCCGCGCCGACAATGTTGCCAAAAAACTGGCGGATGAAGAAGGGCTGAAACCGCACTACTACAGCATCATTTACGAATTGATCGATGACGTAAAGCGCGCCATGGTCGGGATGCTCAAGCCGGAGTTTAAGGAGCAGATCATCGGTTTGGCGGAGGTGCGCGGAGTATTTCGTTCACCCAAATTCGGCGTAGTGGCGGGCTGTATGGTGGTGGATGGAGTTGTGCGCCGCAGCAACCCGATTCGGGTATTGCGCAACCATGTCGTAATCTTCGAAGGCGCACTGGATTCGCTGCGGCGCTTCAAGGACGATGTCAGTGAAGTCCGCGCCGGTATGGATTGCGGCATGGGGGTAAAAAATTACAACGACATCCGCGAGGGCGACCATATCGAGGTCTTCGAGCGGGTGCAGGTGGAACGCACCCTGTAGGGATGCGATAGGACGAAGCTGAACCATGGCGAACGTAAATTCGCGTATCCGCCGGATCGGTGAACAGATTCGCCGGGAACTGGCGGATCTCATCCGTACCGAACTGCACGATCCCCGATTGACGCTGGTCTCCATGACCAGCATCGAGGTCAGCCGCGATCTGGCTCACGCCCGGATTTACGTTACCGTGGTGTGCGATCCTGATGACCGAGCCGGGTTAGTGGCCGAACTCAATCGTGCGGCATCGTTGCTGCGCCGGGAACTGGGGCGGAGAATGCATATCCGTACCGTGCCGAAACTGGAATTCCGCTACGATGAAGTGGTGGAACACGGTGCCCGACTGTCAGCCTTGATTGATGCGGCGGTCGCTGCTGATGCCCGCCGGCATCACGACGATGAAGTGCCGCTAACCAATGACCCTGATTCGGAGAATGCGGCTTGACGATGCGTAACCGGCGTTCAGTCAGCGGGGTGCTGTTGCTGGACAAGCCGGAGGGCTGGACTTCCAACGCGGCGCTGCAAGCGGTCAAGCGGCTGTATCAGGCGCAAAAGGCCGGCCACACCGGCAGCCTTGATCCGCTGGCCAGTGGTCTGTTGCCCATCTGTCTGGGCGAAGCGACCAAGCTGTCGGGATTATTGCTGAATGCCGACAAGTCTTATCGCTTCACCTGTCGGCTGGGCGCAACCACCACTACGGGCGATGCTGATGGTGAGATTATGCTCGCCCGCCCGGTGGGGTCACTAAGCCGCGAGCGGGTGGAAGCCGCGCTGCGGCGCTTCATCGGGGTGATCCAGCAGATACCGCCGATGTATTCAGCGTTGAAGCGCAACGGTCAGCCGTTGTACAAACTGGCGCGCCAGGGCATTGAGGTCGAGCGTGCGCCGCGTGAGGTGACGATTCACCAATTGCACTTGTTGCGTTTGGACGGCGAGGAGCTGGAGTGCGAGTTGCGCTGTTCTAAAGGTACCTATGTGCGGACGTTGGCCGCTGATCTCGGCGAAGTACTGGACTGCGGTGCGCACATTGCCGCATTGCGCCGCACGGCAGTAGCGCCCTACGACGCCGGACGAATGGTGACGCTGGACACCCTGCGCGAGCGGGCAGAACAGGGGTTAGCCGCACTGGATGAATGCCTGCTGCCGGCAGATAGCGCGGTGGCGGAATGGCCGGCGGTGCGGGTGCGCGGTGATGCCGCCTTTTACCTGGGCCAAGGCCAGCCGATTTTGGCGCCACACGCGCCGACTCAGGGTTGGGTACGCCTGTATGAGGGCGATGAGCGGTTTCTGGGGATCGGTGAGATTCTCGACGATGGCCGGGTCGCCCCGCGCCGTTTGCTGCTCCAAGCTTCAGCGCTGAGGCTTGCTTGTTGATTGTCGGCGCTGAGGTTAGTATTTTTCATCGGATTTATTGACTGAATCGAATTTGCACGGGAGTTTTACCATGCCGCTTAATACCGAACAGAAGTCGCAGATCATGCGGGATTTCCAGCGCGGAGCCGCCGACACCGGGTCGCCGGAGGTCCAGGTTGCGCTGTTGACCAACCGCATCAATGGCTTGCAGCCTCATTTTGGCGAACACAAGAAAGACCATCATTCCCGGCGCGGGCTGCTCAAGATGGTCAACCAGCGTCGCAAGTTGCTGGATTACCTGAAGCGGAAGAATTTACAATCCTATCAGGCTCTTATAAGCCGCCTTGGCTTGCGCCGCTGAGATTTTCCACCGCTCTTTTGCTGTATAGGACGCTTTCGTGACGCCCATCAAAAAAACATTTCAGTATGGTCAGCATACCGTCACCCTGGAGACCGGCGAGATCGCCCGGCAAGCCAGTGGTGCGGTACTGGTCAACATGGCCGATACCGTGGTGCTGGTCACGGTAGTGGCTGCCCGGGAAGCCGAGAAAGGTCGGGATTTTCTCCCGTTGCGGGTGGATTATCAGGAACGGACCTATGCGGCAGGCCGGATTCCCGGAGGTTTCTTCCGCCGTGAGGGTCGTCCTTCCGAGAGCGAAACCCTGACCTGCCGGCTGATTGATCGCCCGCTGCGCCCTCTGTTTGCCGATGGCTTTACCAATGAGATGCAGATCATCGCTACCGTGATGTCCCTGAATAATCAGGTGGATCCGGAAATCCTGGCCTTGATCGGTGCTTCGGCGGCGGTGGCTTTGTCCGGGGTGCCATTCAGCGGCCCCATTGGCGCGGCTCGGGTGGGTTACCACAACGGCCAATACCTGCTCAATCCAAACCGTGAGGCCCTGAAAACCTCGCAACTCGATTTGGTGGTCGCCGGGACCGAGCGGGCGGTGCTGATGGTGGAATCCGAAGCCGATGGCCTGTCTGAAGAGGTGATGCTGGGTGCCGTGATGTTCGGCCATGAGCAGATGCAGGCCGTTATTCGCGCCATCAACGAACTGGTGACGGAAGCCGGGGTACAGCCATGGAACTGGCAGCCGCCAGCCCATGACGAGGCGTTAACGAGCGCTGTTCGCACCGCTGCCGAGGCTGCGCTGACCGAGGCGTACCAGATTGCCGAGAAACTGATTCGCCAGCAACGGGTGCGCGACATTCACGACCAGGTTCTGGCGCAACTGACCATTCAGGAACCGGAGCGTTGGACCGCATTGGCGATTGACGGCGTGTTTTCGACGCTGGAGAGCCAGATCGTGCGCGGACGGATTCTGGCTGGCCAACCACGCATTGATGGCCGCGATACCCGCACGGTGCGGCCGATCACGGCTCGGGTTGGCGTATTGCCGCGCACCCACGGTTCGGCGTTGTTCACCCGGGGTGAGACCCAGGCGCTGGTGGTCACCACGCTGGGCACCGACCGGGACGCCCAGGTTATTGACGCCATTGAGGGTGAGTACCGCCAGCCGTTCCTGCTGCACTACAATTTCCCACCCTATTCGGTCGGCGAGATTGGTCAGGTCGGCAGTCCCAAGCGCCGGGAAATCGGCCACGGGCGGTTGGCCAAGCGGGGCGTCCAGGCGGTGATGCCCAAGCCCGAACAGTTTCCCTACACGGTGCGGGTGGTATCGGAAATCACCGAGTCCAACGGCTCCAGTTCAATGGCGTCGGTCTGTGGCGCCAGCCTGTCGCTGATGGATGCGGGTGTGCCGATCAAAGCGCCAGTTGCCGGTATCGCGATGGGGCTGATTAAGGAAGATGACCGCTTTGCGGTGCTGACTGACATTATCGGCGACGAAGATCATCTGGGCGACATGGATTTCAAGGTAGCGGGCACCACCGACGGGGTAACCGCCCTGCAAATGGATATCAAGATTGACGGCATCACCCGTGAAATCATGGAGCAGGCGCTGGCTCAGGCCCGTGAGGGGCGGTTGCACATCCTCGGCAAGATGGCGCAGGCGATTACCCAGCCCAGTCAGGAATTGTCCGAATATGCGCCGCGCTATACCACGATGCGGATCAACCCGGACAAGATCCGCGACGTGATCGGCAAGGGCGGGGTCACGATTCGTTCCATTACCGAGGAAACCGGCGCCACCATTGATATCAGCGATGATGGGGTGATTAAAATCGCCGCCGTTGATAAGGCTGCCGGTGACGAGGCTCGCCGCCGTATCGAGCAGATTACCGCCGATGTGGAAGCCGGTCAGGTTTACGAGGGTAAGGTAGTCCGCATTATGGACTTTGGCGCGTTTGTAGCGATTCTGCCCGGCCGTGATGGCATGGTGCATATCTCGCAGATTTGCGAGGAACGGCTACAAAATGTCAGCGACAAGTTGACTGTGGGCGATGTGGTCAAGGTCAAAGTGCTGGAAATTGACAAGCAGGGTCGTATCCGCCTGAGCATGAAGGGTCTCTGAGGCCCAGGAGCGTCTCGCCATGGCCGCTTGCCTTGGCATGGTCGCTTCGGATAGTCTTACCCGCCGTGCCGTGTTGAGCGCGGCGATGTTTTGGAGAGGTGGCCGAGCGGTTGAAGGCGCAGCACTGGAAATGCTGTTTAGGGGTAACTCTAACGAGGGTTCGAATCCCTCTCTCTCCGCCAAATTCAAGTCCGTAATGTTTCATTACAAGTTTTCAAACCCGCCAAGTGCGGGTTTTTTAATGCCTTTAGTTCCGCAACCGTCCATAGCCAGCCGTAAGCATCCGCGCTAAGCAAGGGGTCATTTTCCGGGGTCAGTTCGTGGTGTGTGGCGCGTTGCGCTTGGCCCCCACCGGCTGATGGTGCGGCCCGATGCGATGGCTTGGCGGTTGGTCGCCTTCCATTCCGCCCAAACCCGATCAGCTCACCTTGATCGCCCGGACCTCCGCAGCGCGCTCATCGACCGGGATCACGGGCAGTTCGCCCGGAGTCTTGACCGGTAGCTTGCGCAGGTGATCCATGATCGCCTGCCATTCCTTAATCTCACTGACCGTGCCTTTCCCCGACCCAGTGGCGACACTGCCCTTGTCCGTCGTACCCGGCGGCGGCAGCAGGTAAGGCGTGTCGATGCGAGGGTCGTCCAGCGCCTCGACTTTCGACTTGAGCGGCTGCCCCTCTTTGTTCTTGGCAACCAGCGGCAGTTTGCCCTGGGTGTACTTGGGGATGGCCGTGAGAATCAGGCCGAGATACAGGGGGCAGGTGAGGCTGTACCAGCGTGGATCCTTGCCGGTGATGTCGATCACGCGGTAGCCGCGATTGAGGTCGCCCAGTTCGATAGCCGTCACGACATCGAACTTCGGGCGGGACGGGTCGTAGTGCAACCGCAGGCCGGAGGTACGCGGGAAAAACTCGCCGGGGTGGGCCGGGTTGTCCACGAGGAAGTACTCAAGCAGATTCTTCAGATCGAGGCCCGTGAAGTAGCCGGTCACTAGGGCGCTGCCCGCCGTCGTATCCACTACACCGAAGCCCAGGGGCGCGACGGCGAACACGTCGTAGACCGTTTGCACGCCCGACTTGCCCCGGGTCAGACCGGCGCGCATCAGCCCGTTGACGGAAAATCCGATGTCCGCTTGCGTGGCGCTTCTGAAGGCGTCGGTGCAGAGGTTGGCGAGGAGGGTGCTGGCCGCGATGTCCGTGAAGGTGTTAGGCAGGTCCTGCGGGATTACGGCCAGCGGCTGATCGATGCTGTAACCGCGTGACGCGAACACGGCCCCGCTGACCGACTTCTTGAACGTGTCGATCACGTCGGCCGTGGCCCGGTCGCCGGCAAGGATGTCGTCGATCTGGTAGAGCCGGTAAGACTCCACCGTCAACTTGCCGCCATCCAGGGTGATCACCAGCTCGCCAAGGTTCTTCCCTTCCTTTCCGGTCTGGACCACCGGTGTGCGGTTGTTGACGATGATCGCTTCTTGCAGCTCGGTATGGCTGTGGCCGCCGATCACTACATCAATGCCCGGCACGGCCTCGGCTAGTACTTCACCCGATCTGAGTTGACTTCAAGTAGCGCATGGGTTTTCCTGTGAGGGTAACCCCCAACCTGGAGTCTGCGATGCCGCTGCCCAAATACATCGTCCGCTTGACCGATGAAGAGCGCACCCAACGGGAGGATCTGAGCCGCACGGGGACGCGAGCGGCGTCTGTGCTGAGCCACGCGCGGATTTTGCTCAAGGCCGATGCGGGCGCGGGCGGGCCGGGCTGGGACGATGAGCGGATGGCCGA
>NZ_CBTK010000305.1 GCF_000531125.1 Candidatus Contendobacter odensis Run_B_J11
TTGACCGATGAAGAGCGCACCCAACGGGAGGATCTGAGCCGCACGGGGACGCGAGCGGCGTCGGTGATCCTCCACGCGCGCATTTTGCTCAAGGCGGATGCGGGCGCGGGCGGGCCGGGCTGGGACGATGAGCGGATGGCTGAGGCGGTGGAATGCGGGGCCTCCACGGTGTACCGGGTCCGCCAGGCGTTCGTGGAAGAGGGACTCACGGCGGCGCTGTTCCGGAAAAAGCCGACCGGCCGACAATATCGCAAGCTCGATGGCGCCCAGGAAGCGCACCTGATCGCGCTGGCTTGCGGCGCACCCCCCGAAGGGCGGGCGAACAGGACCTTGCGGCTGCTGGCCGATCGGTTGGTGGAACTGGAAGTGGTGGACGCGATCAGCCCGGAATGCGTGCGCATGACGCTCAAAAAAACGAACTCAAGCCCTGGTTGCGCCAGCAGTGGGGGATTCCCCCGCAGGCCAACGCCGAGTTCGTCTGCGCCATGGAGGACGTGCTGGAGGTGTATACCCGGCCCTACGATCCGACCCATCCGGTGGTCTGCCTGGACGAAATCAGCAAGCAGTTAGTGGCCGAAACCCGGACCCCGTTGCCCGCCGAACCCGGTCAGCCCGAACGGGTGGACTACGAGTACGAACGGTGTGGAACCGCCAACCTGTTCCTGACCCAGGAACCCCTCACCGGGCACCGCCATGTCACTGTCACCGCGCAGCGGACAGCGGTCGATTTTGCCCAAGAGGTCCACGATCTGCTGGAGATCCGCTATCCGCACGCCGAGAAAGGGGTTCTGGTGATGGACAATTTGAACACCCATAAACCCGCAGCACTGTATCAAGCGTTTGAGCCGAAACTAGCTCGGTCGCTGATCAACCGGCTGGAGATTCATCACACTCCCAAACATGGCAGTGGGCTGAATAGGGCCGAGATCGAACTCAGTGTCCTCAGCCGGCAGTGCCTGGATCGTCGTATCCCCGACGCCGATACCCTGACCCAGGCGGTGGTCGCCTGGCAACAGGCGCGCAACGCTTGCCTCCACCCAGTCAACTGGCGCTTCACCACCCCCGATGCCCGCATCAAGTTAAAACGCCTCTACCCGTCAATTCAGAGCGGGTGAAGTACTA
>NZ_CBTK010000306.1 GCF_000531125.1 Candidatus Contendobacter odensis Run_B_J11
AATTACGTATTATGTTGTTTGCTATTTAAATCAAATAGATAAATCTGACAAAGTAGAAGTAGTTACGATTTTTAAATTACTTTTAAATCCTGCTTAAACCACCTTGAAAGGGCTGCGCATTGACACTCCAATCTAGCCCATCAATTTGTGGGGGCCATTGTGGGGGCCTTTTTGAAATATACAACGCCACAACGCAAAAAAGGTTAGACTGATTGATCTAACCTTTTGTTTTGATTGGCGCGCCCGGAGAGATTCGAACTCCCGACCACCTGGTTCGTAGCCAGGTACTCTATCCATCTGAGCTACGGGCGCGTTGTTGAGGTGCGGATTATGCGGATCGGGATGCGTGTTGTCAAAAGCCCGAATCCTTCCGTGAAAACTGGCGGAGAGAGAGGGATTCGAACCCTCGATGGAGCTTTTGACCCCATACTCCCTTAGCAGGGGAGCGCCTTCAGCCGCTCGGCCATCTCTCCGGGATGATGCCCGCCAAGCGGGCGTCATGAACTGCTAAGGATACTGCCTGAAGCCACCAGCGTAAAGCCCCAACTTTACGCTTCGTGATTGGGTTGCGGCGGAACCGCGCCCTGGACAGTACCATCCTGCTCGCGTTTGATTCGTTCGTAAATTTCTTCGCGATGCACGGCAATATCCTTGGGCGCATTGACGCCAATGCGGACCTGATTACCTTTTACGCCGAGTACGGTTACCGTCACTTCGTCACCGATCATCAGCGTTTCTCCAACTCTGCGCGTCAGAATCAACATAGCAAGCTACTCCTTGTTTTCCATTAACAGCACCAGGTCACCTTGCGGTTTTCGACAGTCCGCATCTGTAAACAGTCCATTCCTGCCATCAAATTTTATCGGGTTAGCCGACGTGCGCCCCGCTTTGAAACTCGCCGAGACGTAGGGTTCAGGCCGCTTTGTTCAACTCGAACGCTTCATGCAGGGCGCGCACCCCCAACTCCAGATATTTCTCGTCCACCACCACCGAAATTTTGATCTCGGAGGTCGAGATCATACGAATGTTGATACCTTCCTTGGCTAACGCCTCGAACATCCGGCTGGCGACGCCGGCGTGAGAACGCATCCCAATCCCCACCAGCGACAGCTTGGCGATTTTATTGTCACCGGACACTTCCCTGGCGCCGAGTTGGGTCGCGTGCTGCCGCAGAATTTCCAAGGTGCGCTCATAGTCATTGCGATGTACCGTGAAGGTGAAGTCAGTGGTGCCGTCACGCCCGATATTCTGGATGATCATATCCACTTCGATATTCGCGTCGGACACTGGCCCCAGGATGCTAAAGGCCACGCCGGGCCGGTCGGGCACACCCAGAACGGTTAACTTGGCCTCATCGCGGTTGAACGCGATACCGGAAATCAGTTCTTTCTCCATTGGCTCCGCCTCCAGCGCTTCCTCGAAGGTGATCAAGGTGCCCGGACCTTCCTGAAAGGAGGAGAGCACTCGTAATGGGACATTGTGTTTACCGGCGAATTCCACCGAGCGGATCTGCAAAACCTTCGACCCCGCGCTGGCCATCTCCAGCATCTCTTCAAAAGTGATGCGATCCAGGCGGCGGGCTTCGGGAACCACTCGCGGATCGGTGGTGTAAACCCCATCTACATCGGTGTAGATCTGGCACTCGTCAGCTTTCAGCGCAGCGGCCAGCGCCACACCAGTGGTGTCGGAACCGCCACGGCCCAATGTGGTGATGTTGCCATCCTCATCTACACCCTGGAATCCGGCTACGACTACTACCCTTCCGGCATCCAAATCAGCGCGCATGGCGTCCGCCTCAATCGCCTGGATGCGCGCCTTGTTAAAGGCGTTGTCGGTGAGGATGCGTGCCTGGCCGCCAGTGTAGGAACGGGCCGGACAGCCGTGCTTTTCCAGCGCGATGCATAGCAAAGCAATCGTGACCTGTTCGCCGGTAGACAACAGCACATCCAGTTCACGGGGAGGGGGGCGGTCGGTAATCCCCTTGGCCAAGCCGATCAGACGGTCGGTTTCGCCACTCATGGCCGAGACCACGACTACGATTTGATGACCGCGCTCACGCCAGCCAATAACCTTTTCCGCCACGTTTTGGATACGCTCGATGTTGCCCACCGAGGTACCGCCGTATTTCTGCACGATTAGCGCCATGGGTATCCCTACTTTAACTAAAGTGAGCGTTATTCTCGACGGGGCGCCGAGTTTGTCATGAAGGCGGCGATTATAGCGAAAGGTCGGAAATCTCCAAGCAATTCGCATAGGGAATTGTGTGGGGCAGGATACGAGATTTGCGGATCAGGCCAGGAGGCTGATCGGGCGCTTAGCCTCCCGGCGGGATTAAGCCAATTGACGGTGTATCCACTCCGGTACGGAACGCAGGGCGGCATCCAGTTGCGTAGGGTCAGTGCCGCCGGCCTGAGCTAAGTCAGGACGCCCGCCGCCTTTGCCACCGACCTGCTGGGCTACCATATTGACCAGTTCGCCGGCCTTGATGCGCGTGGTTTCCGCCGCTGTGACTCCGGCAACCAGCCGCACTTTGCCCTCTTCGACCGTCGCCAGCACCACCGCTGCCGTTTTGAGCTGCTCCTTGCAGCGATCTACCGCCTCTCGCAGAGTTTTGACGTCCACGCCATCCAGCCGGGCGGCCAACACCTTGATGCCGTTCACTTCGACGGTCTGACTTAACACATCAGCGCCCTGGCCGCTGGCCAGCCGCCCTTTGAGTTGCTCAATCTCCTTTTCCAACTGGCGGGTGCGCTCCACCAGTTGTCGGACCTTGTCCGGGAAACTGTCGCGGTCGCCCTTGACCAGTTGCGCCACTTGACGGGCGTGATCCTGAAGTGATGCGACGTAATCCAGCGCCCGGTCGCCGGTGACTGCTTCGATACGCCGCACTCCCGCCGCAACGCCGCCCTCGGAAATGATCTTGAACAAACCAATATCGCCGACCCGATGAACATGGGTGCCGCCACACAGTTCGGTGGAGAAATCGCCCATCCGCAACACGCGCACTTTGTCGCCATATTTCTCGCCGAACAGCGCCATCGCGCCGCTGGCCATCGCCGATTCGGCGTCCATGATCTCGGTTTCAACCGCGACATTGCCGCGAATCTGGGCGTTGACCAGCCGCTCGATGGCCTCCAACTGCTCAGCGCTAATCGGCTCGAAGTGGGCAAAATCGAAACGCAGTCGCTGCGGATCCACCAGCGAGCCTTTCTGGCTAACGTGCGTACCCAACACTCGGCGCAGCGCGGCATGAAGCAAGTGAGTCGCGGAATGGTGGAGCGCGGTGGCTTGGCGCTTGGCGGCGTCCACAGTCGCTACAACAGTATCACTAACACACAGTTTACCACTCCTAAGAATACCTACATGGCTGTACATGTTGTGACGATATTTGATAGTGGTACTGACCTCAAAAATCGTCCCATCTCCTTTATCCAACACACCTTGATCACCAACTTGACCGCCTGATTCCGCATAAAAAGGCGTTTGTTTAAGAACAACCATTCCTTGTTGGCCTACAGAAAGACAATCTACTGACTTTCCGTCAAGATAAATATTCAAAATCAAAGCGTTATCGACTTGAATGTGGTCGTAACCTTGGAAATCTGTTGCGCTGGTAACTTCTCCTTCCAACTCATCAGAAAATAAAACGGTATCAGTTAATTCAACATAGAACTTGCTGGCTGCACGCGCCCGTTCCCGTTGCGCCGCCATTTCCCGGTCAAAACCCTCCATATCTAGTTGCAAACCGCGTTCGCGGGCAATATCGGCGGTCAGATCGACCGGGAAGCCATAGGTGTCGTAGAGCTTGAATACGGTCGCGCCGGGAATGGTCGCGCTGGACAAACCAGCGATGCCGTCTTCCAGCAGCTTCATGCCATGCGCCAGGGTTTCGGCGAAACGCTCCTCTTCCTGGCGGATCACGCGGGTCACCTGATCCGCAGCGGCGACTAATTCCGGGTAGGCGTCACCCATTTCAGCCGCCAGCGGCGCGACCAAGGTATGAAAGAAACTGCCTTCCGCGCCCAGCTTGTAGCCGTGGCGGATAGCGCGGCGCATGATCCGCCGCAGCACATAGCCGCGCCCCTCGTTGGACGGGAGGACGCCATCGGTGATCAGGAAAGCGGTGGCGCGAATGTGATCGGCGATGACCCGTAGCGAACTGGATTGCAAATCCGCCGCGCCGGTAGCCTCGGCGGTGGCCTGAATCAGATGGTGGAACAGATCAATCTCGTAGTTGCTGTGAACGCCCTGCATCACCGCCGCCAGCCGTTCCAACCCCATGCCGGTATCTACCGAAGGCTTTGGCAGCGGGATGAGCGTCCCGTCGGCGCTGCGGTCATACTGCATGAACACCAGATTCCAGATTTCGATATAGCGGTCGCCGTCTTCGTCAGGCGTGCCCGGCGGGCCACCGGCGATCTCCGGGCCGTGATCGTAGAAGATTTCCGAACAGGGGCCGCAGGGACCGGTGTCGCCCATCGCCCAGAAATTATCGCTTTCATAGCGCTTGCCGCCGGGCTTGTCACCGATGCGGGTGATACGCTCCCTGGGTACCTTGATCTCGTCAGCCCAGACTTGATACGCCTCGTCGTCAGTCAGATAAACCGTGACCCACAGCTTGTCCGGTGGCAGTTTCAGCACCCCGGTCAGAAATTCCCAGGCAAAACGAATCGCATCCGCCTTGAAATAATCGCCGAAGCTGAAATTGCCCAACATCTCGAAAAAGGTGTGATGACGAGCGGTATAACCCACGTTTTCCAGATCGTTATGCTTGCCGCCGGCCCGCACACAGCGCTGTGAACTGGCTGCGCGAAGGTAGGGGCGCTGATCGCGGCCAGTGAACACATCCTTGAATTGCACCATGCCGGCGTTGGTGAACAGCAAGGTGCTGTCATTGATCGGCACCAGCGAACTGCTGGCGACCACCTCGTGGCCGTGGTCATGGAAGTAATCCAGAAAGAGCTTGCGAAGTTCGGCGCTGTTGATCATAGGGAGTCGCTAGTTCAGTGGAGGGTGATTGGCGGGCAGATGGCGAGGAGTGTAACGCGATCCCTAACGTCCCAAAATGACCCAAAATTCTTCGCCCAGTTCTTCAAAGCGAATCTCGCGTTGATGGTTGCGGGCGATCTGCCAGACCATCGGCAACCCGCGTCCCAGCCGATCCATATAGCGCATATTTTCCATGAACTTGACGATAATGGGATTGACGGCATAGGACACGCCTATGGACAGTTTGGCGATGCTGACCGAATTAGGCAGGCGGCCGGGACTGATAAATTCAATGCGGTCGGTAAATAACTGGACCCGGATGCGTGAACCGGTAATGGCGTAGTTACGGTGAATAACGGCATTGACCAGCAATTCCCGAAACACTTTTTCCGGGTATTGGAAAGCGGCGTCTTCGGTGCGGGAACCCTGAATGCGGCTGGGGCGTTGCAGGTTATTGCGAAGCACCGCCAGTGCTGAATCAACCTGAAATCCTAACGCGCCTTCGATCACCTGCTTGTCAATTAATTCCTCGGTGATTTCACAACCGGCAAAGTGGGCGAAGGAGATTCCCGCATACGGCAAATGACGCTGGGGATTGATGCCAAACAGCAACAGACCGGCGACAGTGACTGCCCCGTCTTCGGTCATCACATCGGCATTGGCCAGGATGCGGGATTGATCGTCTTCGGCATTCAAATCGAAGTTGTATTGACTGAAATAACGGTCGAGTGCGGCCAAGTTAAGATCGGCGATGCCGGTTCCCTGAACGGCGGTGGCGTCATAGTGAAACAGGCCAGCCTGTTGAAAGAGGCGCAGCAATTCGCCTTGAGTCGCGGTGCGGTTGGTCGAGCCGACCCGGATTAAAAACTGGTTTTGCAAAGTTTGATAGGGACGGTCGCGGCCTCTGCCGATCTTGACCAGTAAAACCCGGCCTTCCGGCATGGACACTATTACTGATTCAATATTAATCGGCGGATTGATGTTATTGCGGGCGATATTGGCAATCCGCGCCTCGTGGTCAACCGATTCAGTCAAACCGGAAATGCGGCCATCATCTTCAACCCCAATTAATAACGCGCCGCCTTGGGTATTGGCGAAGGCTATAATTTCCCGTGCCAGTGAATCAGGATGAGCGTTGGCGGATTTGAATTCGACCGAGCTGTTTTCGCCTTGGCTAATCAGCGCCAATACTTCGGCAATGTGGTTATTATTGAAGTTGTTGTTTGGCGTCATGATTACAGAATTTGTCCACGGAAGGCATGGAAAAGGAAAAATTAATTTTCCCGGCGGCTACTGTTCACCATTTTCAAACAGAACCTTGATCTGATCGAGAGTAAAACCGCACTGGCGCAACACCCGGGTTTGCTGGATGATCCCGGCGGTGTCGGTGGGGATCAAGGTTTTGAACCGTTTACGGTGCAGTTCCCGCAGCTTGGGTAGCCAAAGACTTTCCAGATCGGCCAAAGTTGCGGCGACCAGATCTTCAGGGATGCCGCGTTCACGCAGTTCGCGAGCGATGCGTAACGGCCCATAACCCTTGTCAGCCCGGCTGCACGCATAGAGTTCAGCATAGCGGCCTTCGTGAAGCAGGCGATCCGCCACCAGTTGATCCAGCACCGACTCGATCCGCTCGGTTGGAAAACCGCGCTGCATCAGCTTCTGTCGCAGTTCCAACCGGGAATGTTCGCGCCGGGCCAACAACTCCATCGCCTTGGCGCGAATCAGCGCCGCATCAGCAGCGCTGGCCTCCTCAGAGATCCGTTTCCAGCTCATCGGCAGCGGAACTGATGATTCCATCGTCCTCGACCGGTTCGGTGGTGGCGGGCACCGCATCAGGACGGGTCAAAAAGTGGGCGCGGATTTTGTCTTCCAGTTCACGAGCCAATTCAGGATTTTCCCGCAGATAGCTGCGGGCGTTATCCTTGCCCTGACCGATGCGGGTGCCATTACAACTGTACCAGGCCCCGGATTTGTCAATCAGCCCAATCTTGACGCCAAGATCGACCACCTCGCCCAGCCGGGAGGTGCCCTCACCGTAGAGAATTTCAAACTCGGCTTGCTTGAATGGCGGCGCGACCTTGTTTTTAACCACCTTGACGCGGGTCTCGTTGCCGATGACCTCATCGCCTTTCTTGATCGCGCCGGTGCGGCGGATGTCCAGCCGCACCGAGGCGTAGAACTTGAGGGCATGGCCGCCGGTAGTCGTTTCCGGGGAGTTATGAACCACCACATGATCCACCAGATAGCTGTGATGACCTTTGACCGCCAAGTCAAAACGCATCCGGTGGCGTGGGGCGGCAAGACGGAGTTCCTTACGAGTAATCCGCATTGGCGCGGCCCGTAGTTCGGTGCGGGCAGCCAGATCATTTTCGAGCGCATTCGCCGCGCCATTCAGCTCCCAGCGGAATTGCCCGCGAAAATCGGGATGCAGTTTGTAATCGAGGGACGGGTGCAGATAAGGAGCGATTTTCGCGTGAAGCAACTGCGTCCGTTCGCCACTGAACAGGAGCGAGCGTTCCTGCACGGTGGGACGCCCCATGCCAAGTTCTTCCAGACGGGCGGCCAGTCGTTCCTTGTCAGCCATAGAGAGACTGACACAGGCAATTTCAGCTTTGCCATGCCCCCAGTGTTCATAACTGCCGGAGAATGAACCGTCATCACCGTACCAGACGGCAACGGCCCGCGCATCCAGCGCCGCCAGCATCGCTTCACTGACCTGCCGACCTTCCGGGCCATAAGCCTGTTCATGCAGTTCGGCTAACTGGCGCATCGGAAGGGTATCGAAACCAAAGCCTTTGCCGATTTTGCCTATCTTGTTGGCAAACGGAGCCAGCATTTGCCATTTCCATTGGCAATAATCCTGTTGTTTCTTGCCATGCCCGACCCGGAAGGACACATTTTGTTCTGAGGCATGGCGCAGGGATCCATCCCCCAACAGACCACCCAGGATCAGTTGCCGCTGATCTTCGCTCAGTTGGTAATGCTTGGCGGCGACCATCACCTCATCACCGATTTGCAACTCACCCGCCCGTCGTTCACCGCTGGGGGTAAAAATCAGGTGATTGGCGGTGCAGGTCAATTTGCGGCGGCCCGATCCAGCGCCTGCGGCAGCCTCGAAATAGAGCCACTCATCGGTTGCGCCATTGCGGAACCATTTGATGACCGGACGGGGTTCGATCCGTCCAGTGATCGGATCCATCGACAGGACTTCAACCGGTTTTTTCTGATTAACAATTTTGCCAATTTTCTCAGTCGAACCGTCAGCCAAAACGACACGTGCCCCATAATCAAAACAGCCAAACATAACTCCAATTTTCATCCTGATTTGATTGATAAAAATCACCAGGGTATTGGAGCGCTTGATATTGGCGGTGAGCTTGCGCAGCGCCTGGCTCATCAACCGGGCATGCAGGCCGACGTGGGAATCGCCCATATCACCTTCGATTTCCGCCTTGGGCGTCAGCGCCGCCACCGAATCAACGACCACGGTGTCTACGGCACCGGAGCGCACCAGCATATCCACAATTTCCAGCGCCTGATCGCCGGTATCGGGCTGCGAGACCAACAGATCGTCAACATTGACGCCCAGTTTGGCTGCGTAGGTGGGATCCAGCGCGTGTTCGGCATCAATGAACGCGGCGCAGCCACCGAGCCGCTGAGTTTCAGCGATGACCTGCAAGGCCAAAGTGGTTTTACCGGAGGATTCCGGGCCATAGATTTCGACCACTCGCCCACGGGGCAGGCCGCCGATCCCAAGCGCAATATCCAAGCCCAGCGATCCGGTGGAAATCGTCATGATGTCGCGGGCGGGGGTATCACCCAACCGCATCACCGCACCCTTGCCGAACTGGCGTTCAATCTGCGTCAGCGCTCCTGCCAGCGCCTTCTTTTTATTGTCATCCATTGCCCAAATTCCCCCGCTTGGCTGAGAAAACCGGGCGATTGGATCGGAACCGGTTGTTTTAATAATTATTCCATAGAACCCTCGGCTAACCTAGCCCCCGGCCCGGAGCCATCGCGCCAAGTGGCCCTGCTATTTGAGTTATGGAGTTCGTCGTAGCACGATCATCTTGCCCGTGAACTGAACACGGGCTGGAAGCCGGTGCAGGGATCGCTACCCTTCATTAAGGAGCGCTATATGTCTTCGCCTGAAGTTGCCCAAATCCCGCCGCCAGTCCCGCCTAAACCACCGGTACAGGGTGAGTGCTGTGAGCGGGGCTGCGAAAATTGCGTATGGGTGTTCTATTACGAGGCGCTGCGGCGCTATGAGGCAGCCTACGCGGATGGGCAGCAGCAGGGCCTGAAGTGACGGACGACACCTAGCCCGGCCAGCGGCGCAACACCCGATAGCATGAGCCGTTTTCTTCCCGGAGGGATTCGACCAGAGCTACCTCGCCGATCCGCCAATGCACCGGCGCCACCGGCGATTGCATCGGGGCGGGACCGGGATGGTTGCGGGCCAAGGTAATATGGGCTTGAAACGGTCGCCGTTCGGGGGTGAAGCCGCAACCGCACAACCGCTGGCGCAGATTAGCAACCAGATTATCCAGTTCCAGCGAAGATCGGCTGCAACCCAGCCACAGGATGCGGGGTCGCGGCCAATACCCGTAGCGATCCAGAATCAAATCCAGTATCGGCACCGACACATCGGCCAGCGCCGCTTCGTAAGCGGCCAAGTGGGCACTGTCGGTAGCGCCCAAAAATACCAGCGTGAGATGCAGATGGGCGTCGCGCACCCGTCGCCGTCCGGCAATGCTTGCCGCCATCTCAGCCATTTGTCGGCGTTCGGCATCCTCCGGCCACAGCGCCAGAAACAGCCGCCGTTGATCATGAGTGGTGGAGGGCGAAGACATCCAGCACCCCTTGCAGGGCAGCAGCGACCGATGCTGAGCGCACTTCGTCGCGAGTGCCGGCGAAATGCCGGCGTTCGGTGCGGATCGGACCCTCCCGTAATGCCCAAGCCAGGTATACCGTGCCCACGGGTTTGTCCGGGCTACCGCCGTCGGGGCCGGCAATCCCGCTGACCGCCAGGGTCACATCGGCGCGGCTGCGTTCCAGCGCCCCCATCGCCATTTCAGCAACAACCTCGGCACTGACTGCGCCGTGGCCGGCAATGGTCGCGGCGTTGACTCCCAACTGATCACTCTTGGCAGCGTTGCTGTAAGTGACGAATCCCCGGTCGAACCAGCCGGAGCTGCCGGGTATATCGGTGACCACCTTGGCGATCCAGCCGCCGGTGCAGGATTCGGCGATGGCGAGAATGCGGTTACGGGTACGCAGAGCGACGCTGACTTGCGCGGCTAGTTCGTAGAGATTCTGATGCGCGAGACTCAATGACACGGCGATCTCCCTACTGAGCAGGGGTTGAAAAACTTTGGTTGGGGAACGGTATGGCTGATTTTTAAAATCAGGACGTTCGCTTTCCGTCATTCCCGCGTCAGCAGGAATTCAGTAACCTACCGAAAAGACTGATTGGACGTGGCTGGATTCATAAGGAGCGCCCCGAACAGGAATTGAACCTGTGACCTCACCCTTAGGAGGGGTGCGCTCTATCCAACTGAGCTACCGGGGCTAAGCAAGAGAGAGTTGCGGAAAAAGTGGTTCCCCGTGGAACGGGGTTAAGCGCTAGGAATTGATGATAAGAATAGCCGATTAAATAGTTTCCCAACAAGACAAGCCGATGATTTCAATTATGCCGGATTTCCCGACGGCCAATCCCACTGAAATTCGCGCCGGCTGCCATCAGCCCACGTGGTCTCGACCAGCCAGACCCGTCCATCGGCATCCACTCGCAACACGGTAGAAGAACGAGTTCCGTAGCCCGGTGCATTAATAAACATCGGCGACAGCCAGCGCTCCCATTCCAGCGAAACGCCGGTATTGGGCAACTCGCTATCGGGTACCAAGGTGCGATCCGTCAATAGTTCCAGCAATTCATCAGGTGTCGGGTCGGGTTGACGATCCAGGAGTTGCCGCAATCCGCGCCGACCCCGTTCCAGCTTCGGCCAGGGCGTATCCAACAGATGGTTGCTCAGACCGTACAGCCCCGGCGCCAATGCCCGCCATTCACCACCACGGTTGGAGGAGTAGAACAGCCCTTCCGCATCGCCCAGCACCAGGTTAAAACCGTTGTAAGCGCTCGCCTTCGGCGCCAGCCGGTCGAGATAAACCCGAGCCGGTTCGGTGCTGCGCAGAAAATCGCTGACCAAGTAGCCGCGTGAGGGCGCATCCGGCATCACGCGCGACGGGTCGCGGTAGTTGGTAATCGCGGCAAAGCGCCCAGTGCGATCAAGACCCATCCAGGTGCCGCCTTCCTTGAGATCGCGCCCGGCTACGATCTGTGGGAGGTCGTCCCAGAACGCCAGCGGTGCGGTTGGTCGGTCGTGGAACTCATCGCGGTTGGCCGCAACCAGCAGAGGGTAGCGAGGGTGGTAACGGTAGGCCATCAGGATCAGACACATGGCAGTTTTGGCCCTCGGCAAGAGAGGTGAAGCGCAGTTCAGGTGTCAAAATCATAGAGCTTGAGAATACCCAGGGTCAGGGTCATCCGTAGCAGTTGCGCCAGGGTATCGGCTTGCATTTTATCCATCACCTTGGCCCGATGCACTTCCACGGTTTTGCGGCTCAGCTTGAGTACCTCGGCGATGTCCTGATTAGACAGACCTTCCGCTACTTGCCGCAGCACATCCTGTTCACGCGGGGTCAGGGTGTCGAAGCGCTGTTGGAACTCCCGGTGTCGCGCCCGGGATCGCCGTCGGATCGTATCTTCGGCGAGGGCGTGATGAACCCCATCCAGCAAGAGTTGATCGTTGAACGGTTTTTCAATGAAATCCAGCACCCCTTGTTTCATCGCATTCACTGCCAGGGACACATCGCTATGGCCGGCGATAATGATCACCGGCAGATCAATGCCCTGCTCGCGTAAGCACTGCTGGGCACCGAGATCGGGATGCCCCTGAATACCCAACAACAGACAGCCCGGTCGCTGCGGCTGATAGGCTGTCATCATCGCCTCAATATCGGCCACGGCCAGTGCCTGTAATCCAACCGACTTCAGCAGCCCCAACAGCGCATCGCGTAGGGCGGGTTCATCATCTACGATATAAACGAGAGGGGTATGAGCGAGGTTCATAAGGAAAAGCACCAGAATTAGAAGAAGCTCTTCGCAGGAGTGCAAGAGCGCCATTAGTATTAGGACGTTCACTTTGATCGCAAAATGGGGCGTAGCATGGGCTTCAGGCCGGTGCTACATCACAGCAAGCGCGAAAGTCCTGAGTATAAAAACAGTGTTGCCCCTGGGTCGAGGCAGGATGATTCCGGCTTCGAGCATCGAAAAACCATTGTTGAGAGGAAATACATGGCCATGACTGCAACCATTGATACCGGAGACGCACTGGTGCTGCGCCAGGACGAGGCGGGCGTCGCCACGTTGACGCTGAATCGTCCCAAACACTATAACGCACTGTCGCAAGCCCTGTTGGAAGCGCTGCAAACTGTGTTGGAGGCTATCGCCACCGACCGCACGGTTCGGGTTGTGGTGATTGCGGGCAGTGGCGCTGCTTTTTGCGCCGGCCACGATCTCAAGGAAATGCGTGCCCATTCCGATCCAGCGTTCCACCGAGCGCTGTTCGCTCAGTGTGGACGGGTGATGCTCACGATCAACCGGCTGCCGCAACCGGTCATCGCCCGGGTTCACGGCATTGCGACTGCCGCCGGCTGTCAACTGGTCGCCGCCTGCGATCTGGCGGTTGCTGCCGAAAATGCCCGCTTCGCTACGTCCGGAATCAATGTCGGGCTGTTCTGTTCAACGCCCGGTGTAGCGCTGAGCCGCAATCTGAGCCGCAAGCACGCCTTGGAATTGTTACTGACGGGTGATTTCATCGATGCACCGACCGCCTTGCAGCGGGGTTTGCTGAACCGGGTCGTTCCGCCCGATCAACTCAATGCCGCCGTCTGGCAACTGGCCGAGGTGATCAGCAACAAGCCGCCACTCGCTATCGCCATGGGCAAGGAGCTGTTCTACCGGCAACTGGAAATGGGATTGGAGGACGCCTACGCGCAGGCCAGCGAGACCATGGCTTGCAATATGAACAGCGCGGATGCCCGCGAAGGCATAGACGCTTTTATCGCCAAGCGCAAACCGGAATGGCAAGGCCGCTGAATCGGCCACTAGCCATGACCTACGGGCGGCGGAACCCGCAAGGCGGATTTTATCCGGCTTCAACCCAGCGCTGCATGATCCGCCGTCACCCTGATTTCACTCAACGCCGCGAATGCCGCCAGCCCCAGCGTCTCCGGGCGAGCGCTGGGATCAATCCCTGCCGCCTTAATTTGGGCGGCATCCAGGATACCGCGCAGCGAGTTGCGCAGCGTCTTGCGGCGCTGGGCAAACGCCAGCCGCACCACCTCGGCGAAGCACAGCTCGTCCCGCACTGCGACGGGAGATGTTTCACGTGGAACCAAACGCACCACTGCCGACCACACCTTTGGCGGCGGACGAAAGGCTCCCGGCCCGACCGTGAACAGCGGTTCAACCCGGCAGCGGTATTGCAGCATCACCGACAACCGTCCGTAAGCCTCCTCGCCCGGTCCCGCCGCCATCCGATCCACCACCTCTTTTTGCAGCATAAAGTGCAGGTCACGCAGGTGTTCGGCCTGATCCAGCAGGTGGAAGAGGAGGGGAGTGGAGATGTTGTAGGGCAGATTGCCCGCTACCCGCAGCGGCGGTCCAGCGCCGCGTAAGGTAGCGAAATCGAACGTCAAGGCATCCGCCTGGTGAATCCGCAAGGTGCCCGCCCCGGTGCAATACGCCCGCAACGGCTCCAACAGATCGCGATCCAGTTCCACCACATCCAGCTCGCCGGCCGCTTCCAGCAAGGGGCGGGTTAATGCCCCCAGACCAGGGCCAATTTCTACGACATGATCAGCGGGGGTCGGACGGATCGCCGCCACGATCCGATGCAGGACATTGGGATCATGCAGGAAATGCTGGCCGAAGCGCTTGCGGGGGCGGGGCGTGACCGGAACGTCGCTCATGGCGCCGGGGTCGGCCCCGCCGGTTGCAGGCGAACTTCCACATAGGCCTCGTCGCGTAACCGGCGCAGTACTAATTCCCAGTCTTCATCGGAACGGCGCCGCAGCAGAGCCTCGCGTACCCGCGCCCGCTCGGTTTCGGGGGAAGCCTGCCCTTGGCGGCGTTCGAGCACCTGAACGATGTGCCAGCCGAACGGGGTTTTGAACGGCGCGCTGATCTGGTTCGGTTTCAGCGCGTTCATCACCTGCTCGAACTGAGGAACCAACATCCCCGGCGTTACCCAGCCTAGATCACCGCCCCGCTCCCCGGACGCCTTATCATCGGAATGGGCGCGGGCCAGAACCGCAAAATCCTCACCCTTGCGGATCTGCTGACGCATTTGCTCCAGGCGTTGGCGAGCTTCGTCGTCAGACTGCTGCGGCGAGACTCTAAGCAGGATGTGGCGGGCGTGAGTCTGAGTTACCAGCGCCTGCTGGGTCGGAGTTGGTCGCGTCTCAGCACCACCGCCCCGGACTTCCAGCAGTTTGACGATATGGAACCCACTAGGGCTGCGGATCAAGTCGCTGGACTGACCGGGCTTCAGCCGGAGGACCACGTCGGCGAACAGGGTGGGCAACTGATCGGCTCGCCGCCAACCGAGATCACCACCTTCCAGCGCCTGCCGGTCGGCAGACACGCTGACCGCCAGTTGCCGGAAATCAGCCCCCTTGTTCAGTTGCGTCAACACATCTTCGGCCTTGCGCTTCGCCGCCTCGATCCGCTGGGGCGAGGCGTTATCCGGCACCGCGATCAGAATTTGGGCCACTCGATATTCGCGTGCCTCGTTACCTGCATTACTACTGCCGCCGCCACCGGTCGAAGCCGCCAACTGGGCTTGCAGATTGTCCACATCCAGCTCCGACACCTGAATCTGGCTGTCCACCAGCTTCTGTCGCAATCGCGCCGCCAACAATTCCCGGCGCACCTCGTCGCGGAACTGCGCGAAACTGATCCCATCCTTCTCAACGGTTTGTCGCATCTGGGTCAGGTTCATATTGTTGCGCTGGGCCACATTTTCGATGGCAGCGTTCAAGGTAGCATCGTCTACAGTGACGCCGTTGCGCTCGGCGGCGCGTAACTGCAACTGATTCAGGATCAGCCGCTCCAGCACCTGTTGCTCCAGCACTGGACGGGGAGGAGCCGGCACCTTGCGCTGCCGCAACTGGGCTTCGATCCGCACGATGGCGGCATCCAGTTCGCGGCGAGTGATCACGTCGTCGTTGACCACTGCCACGATGACATCCAGGGTGCTGCTCGCGCCCTCGGGGCCGGGACCGAAGGTCAATTGCGCTTGACCGGGAATGGAGAATGCGGACAACAATAGGCACAGCATCAGGGAAGAAAGCAGCTTGTTCATGCGGACCATTGGAGAGAGTTAGGAGAGGAGCTAATAACGGATCGGTTGATAGCCGAGGATGGAACTCCGAAGCTGGTTTTCCAAACTGCTGCCCAGCCGGGACAGACCCTTCAGTTCCAATTCCATATAAAAGGCAGTCTGCACCGTGACATCGGCAGGGCTGTCGCGATACTGGCGTGCAACCACCCGCAGCGCCCAGCAACAGTCCTCGTATTCCAGTCCGGCCAGAGTTTCCAGATTGCGGTCGATGTTTAGCGCCTGATTCCAGCGGGCCAGGGTTCGCCATTGCGAACTGAGCGGCCAGAAGAACGAAATATCCACCGAGTTAATCTGATCGCCCTGCTGGCCCAGGCTGGGCTGGTCGCGATCCAGCAGATAGGACACATTGATCAACTGGCGGGGATTGCTGTAATAGCGCAGGTCAAGGGCGCTGCGCAACAGGTTGCTGTTGTCGGGTTCCAGTTGTACGCCACCCTGCACGGACCAGTGCGATGACAGATTGGCCTGTCCCTGGGTGATCAGGCCCGAATTGGGCGAGGTTTGGGGTAAATCAACCGGATACAGGTTCACCCGGCGGTCCTCGAAGTACTGAATCTGGCCGATGCTGGCCCGTAGCCGTTCCCGTCCGCTGGGTCCGTCGAGCAACCGGGTAGTGAGCGCGGCGGTCAACTGATTGGCATCGCCCAACCGGTCGGCGCCGGTGAAGCGGTTTTTACGGAACAGCCAGTCAATATCGCGATCCATGACACTGCTGTCGAAAATCGGAATAGCATTCTGGTCGCGGTAGGGCACATACAGATAGAACAGGCGCGGCTCCAGCGTCTGCGTCCCCGCAGCAACGCCCAGCCAATCGGCCTGCAAAGACCGATCAAAGATCAGCCCGCTGTCGAGGCTGAGTACCGGCGCGGCGCGGGTGGGCGCGTCGTTGGCGCCGGGTGCGGTATTGTTGAGTTGATAACCGGTGTAGCGGAAACCGGCCTGGGGTTTGAGATAGCCCCAGGGCTGTTCCAGAGTCCAGCCCACGGTCGGCCATAAATCCAGCCGGGTGCCCGTCACTGCGTCAGACTGTTGGAAATTCACCATCTCGCCGTGCATCTGATAGCGCAAACTGCCGGCGCTTGGTGGCCAGTCGCCGTTGAACAGCAGTTGCGGCAGACGCTGGTAGGGGTCTCCGGTGAGCTTAAACAGCGCCGGATTCAGGATTTGATAGCCCTGGACTCGCGCCAGCGCCTGCCAGCCGTTACCGTAATAGCGGGCGTCCAGGTGCCGCTCCAGATAATTGGGGGTCAGGAAATCCAGGTTGTTGCTCAAATCCTTAATGTAGTTATCGTCCGAAACATACTCGTAGCGCAGGTCGGTATAGACATTCGACAGTGGCGCAGCGCGGTCGGTGACATTGAACGAACCACGGGCGCCTTCGTAGCGGCGGTCGTCCGGGATGTATTCGAAGCCGAGCTTCCCTTGATGCCAAGGCTCAAGAAACCGGTATTCCACGCCCAATAACACGCCGCGGTTAGTCATCAGTCGTGGTGTGATCGTCATATCGCGGTTCGGCGCGATGTTCCAGTAATAGGGAACGGCCAGGTCTACACCGGTCTCGCTGCTGTAACCCTGGCGTGGGAACAGCAGTCCTGACTGCCGTTCGTCGGTGATGGGAAAGGACAGATACGGGAAGTAGAACACCGGGGTGTCCTTGAACGACAACACCATATCGTAGGCCGAGCCGCGCCCGGTTTCTTCATTCAGATTGATTTCATGGGCGCGCAATTGCCACACTTCATTGCCACGTGGGCAAGTCGAGTAGCTGGCGTCCTGCAACTGGCTTTGTTTCTGGTTCCGATTCACCCGCACTTCCTCAGCGGAACCCTGGGCATTACGTCCGGGCAGGTAGTAATCCACTTCCTTGAACCAACCGGTTTCGTGATTCAGATCAACCTCTGCTTGCTTGCCACGCAGCGCCTGGCGCGGATCGCCGTAGACAAAACCGTTCTCAGCCCGGGCGCGATTGTCCGACCGATCCAAAGTGATCAGATCAGCCCGTAGTCGCTGATCGCCACGGGACAAATGGGCGTTACCCTCCAGCCGCGATTCGGTGGGGGAGGAGTCGAGCCGGTTGGCCTCGGCTTGAATCGGCAGATCGTCGGGCGGCGGCGCGTTCGGAGTGGCCGGAACAATGTCCTGCGCCAATTCGTCGGGTTCGCACAAGGCCCAGGGAGTGGGCGGGGCGATAGCTTGCGCCTGAACACCGGTTAAGGGCAGCAGAACCAGTGCAGCGCCGGCCAGAAACATTCGATAATGCAGCATCACGGAACGAGGTTTTACGAGTGAATTAAAGTGCCTTAACATCGCATAGATTGATTTTTGCTGCAATCACACCGGGAGGGAGCGAACTTCGTGAATGATCGTGAGCAGTTGTTGCGGGAATGGCTGGAGACCGTATTACCGGCGCCGCTGACCCGGATGGCCCCAGCGTCCAGCGACGCCAGCTTTCGCCGCTATTTCCGGGTTTGGTACGACGGCCAGACCCGGATCGTCATGGATGCGCCCCCGGCGCAGGAGGACTGTCGGCCCTTTGTCGCTATGGCTCAAGCGCTGCGCGGGCTGGGATTGAACGCGCCCGAAGTGCTGGCCGGCGATCTGGATCAGGGGTTGTTGCTGCTGACCGATCTCGGTAGCCGGCAATATCTGGCCGAACTCGATGATCACAGGGTATCGGGCCTGTATGACGACGCGCTGGCAGCGCTGGCGCGATTGCAGATCGGCGGCGATCCCGGTTCAGCGTTACTGCCGCCCTACGATTCGGCGCTGCTGCACCGGGAGATGGAATTATTCCGCGACTGGTTCCTGGGCCGGCTGCTCGGTCTGAACTTGAGTGAAGATGAGCATCATCTGCTTGATCACACCTTCGCGCTGCTGACCGACAACGCCTTGGAACAGCCCAGAGTTTGGGTGCATCGCGATTACCACTCGCGCAATCTGATGATCACCGACCCGGACAATCCCGGCATCCTGGATTTTCAGGACGCAGTGGTGGGCGCGGTGACTTACGACCTGGTATCGCTGCTGCGCGACTGCTACGTTGCCTGGCCGCGCTCACAGGTCGAGGCGTGGGCGCTGGACCATCGGGTGCGGCTGCGGGCGCTGGGTATGAGCGGACTGGACGACGCCGGACAATTCCTGCACTGGTTTGATCTGATGGGTGTCCAGCGCCATCTCAAGGCGATTGGTATTTTTGCCCGCTTGAATCTGCGTGATGGTAAACCCGGCTATCTGGGCGATATTCCCCGCACTCTGGGCTATGTGCTGGAGGTGGCCGGACGCTATGCCGAACTCGCCCGCCTGCGGGGTCTGCTGCGAGCGCGGGGCGTAGACCGCTGGCAACCGATGCCATGAAAGCAATGATCCTGGCGGCTGGGCGCGGCGAGCGGATGCGCCCACTGACTGATTACACGCCCAAGCCACTGCTGCCGGTCGCCGGCAAGCCGCTGATCGTCCATCACCTGGAAGCCTTGCGGGCGGCAGGCATCCATGAGCTGGTGATCAATACCGGTCATCTCGGCGAGCAGTTGCCGGCGGCGTTGGGCGACGGTCAGGCTTGGGGAGTCCACATTGTCTATTCCCCGGAATCACCGGAGGTGCTGGAAACCGGCGGCGGCATTTTCCAGGCGCTGCCGCTGTTGGGATCGGATCCGTTTCTGGTGATCAACGGCGATGTCTGGAGTGATTGCCCGTTTGCCTGCCTGCCGACTGCACCCACTGGATTAGCGCATCTGGTGCTGGTGAACAATCCACCGCACCATCCTGAGGGTGATTTTGCGCTGATGGCGGACGGGCAGGTCAGGGTGTTGGGTCAACCGCAGTTGACCTACAGTGGAATCAGCGTGCTGCGCCCGGAATTATTTGGCGACTGTGCGCCGGGTCGATTCCCGCTCGGTCCGGTGCTGCGACGGGCCATGGCGGCGGGGCGGGTCAGTGGCGAGCATTATGGCGGCAGTTGGCGCGATATCGGCACCCCGCAACGGTTAGCGGAACTGGACTGCGTCCTGCGCCTGGGATGATGCGATCCGGCATCTAGTCGGCGGATTTTACCGGCACGCTGCTGATCCGCACCATTTCATCCTCGATCCAGGTTTCCACCTGCCGGTTCAACGCTTGCGGCGAGAGTCCTTCACTGGCGATCAGGGGGCCGAACACCACTTGCACTGTGCCGGGCTGCTTGAGAAACCGCCCGCGCGGCCAGAATTCACCGGCATTGAGCGCCACCGGGAGAATCGGATAGCCGCTGTGAGCGGCCAGCACCGCGCCGCCCATGCCATATCGCCGGCGCACCCCCGGTAAAACCCGGGTGCCTTCCGGGAAAATCACCACCCACTGTCCCTGCCGTAAACGCGCTGTTCCTTGCCGGATCACGTACTTGACTGCCGAAGCGCCTGACTCACGGTTGATCGCAATCGGTCGCAGCAACGCTATCGCCCAGCCAAAAAAGGGCAACCACAACAACTCGCGCTTGATGACCCAAGCCACTGGCGGCAGATACTGCTGGAGGAATAGTGTCTCCCAAGTGGATTGATGCTTGGACATGACGATCACCGGACGGTCAGGAATATGCTCGATGCCACTCAGTTGGTAATCAATCCGGCAGGTGATCCGCAGCCACCAGATGCTGAACCGGGTCCAGTACTGGGAAATCCGGTAACGCCGGACGAAGGGAAGCGGGAAACTCAGCACCACCAGTGAAGCCACAATCCCAATGGAGAGGAGCAGACCCAGGGAAAAGGACAGCGAGCGCAACAAGAGCAGCCCGGTAGAAAGCTTGCTGGGATTTTGGGGAGACATACGGCGGCTCAACAGCTCACTCGGTCGAGTGGATCAAATAGTCGGTAACAGCGGCCAGATGGTCGAACACCAGAACATTCGCGCAGCTTTCCGCTTCCCGCTCCAAGGTGCGAGTACCCTTGCCGGTTCGTACCAGCAGTGGCCATGCATTGGCCGCCCGCGCTGCCCGGATGTCGCGCACACTATCGCCAACTACGGGAACACCTTGCAGGCTGCATTTCAACCGCCGGACGATTTCCAGCAGCATCCCCGGATTGGGCTTGCGATAGGGATGCGTTTCATCCAGGTCGGGACAGAAAAACACCGCGTCGATCAGACCACCGACTTCTTGAACCATTCGGTACATTTTTTTGTGGATCAGATTGAGCGTTTCCAGATCGAACAGACCCCGGACGATGCCGGACTGGTTGGTAGCGACTACCACCCGATACCCCGCATGATTGAGGCGGGCGATAGCCTCCAGACTGCCGGGAATAGGAATCCATTCATCCGGCGACTTGATGAAGGTGTCGGAATCCTGATTGATGACCCCATCACGGTCCAGAATGATCAATTTCATAATGTTGGATTAAGGGCGTTTTGCCGTGCGGATGAAGTCAGCCGGGTTCAGGTGAAACCTGGTGCGGGTTGTTGGCCGATGTTTCAGGTGAAACCTGGTGCGGGTTGTTGGCCGATGTTTCAGGTGAAACCTGGTGCGGGTTGTTGGTCGATGTTTCACGTGAAACCTGGTGATCGGTTCAGTCTTGCAAGCGCGAAAAATCCGCCACCCGCAGGAACAGGCTGCTGAGTTCATTCAATAAGGCGATGCGGTTGTCGCGCAGCACCGGGTCGTCGGCCATCACCAGCACTTGGTCGAAGAAGGCGTCCACCGGTTCACGCAGGCGGGCCAGCCGGTTCAGCGCCTCACCGTATAAGCCGGTTTCCATCAGCGGGATAACTTCGGAAGACAGTTCCACCAACCGCCCGGCCAACGCCTGTTCGGCATCCTCGATCAAGAGGTCGGGGCGCACCTCGAACGGCAATACCGTTGCCACTTTTTTGAGCAGATTGCGGATGCGCTTATTAGCGGCAGCCAGGCGGGCGGCCTCCGGCCGTTCGCGGAAAGCGCTCACGGCATGAACCCGGCGGTCGAAGTCCAGTGGCCGGGTTGGGCGGCAATCCAGCACCGCCTCGAAGGTATCCGATAGCACCCCTTGATCCAGATAGTAGCTACGTAGCCGGTCCATGATGAACTCGAATACCGTCTCGACGGCGTTCTCTGCCCGGATCGCCGGATCGAAGCGGGTGGCGGCGCGTTCCAGCAGGGTTTGCAGGTCCAGATCCAGTTCGCCCTCGATGACGATGCGCAATACCCCCAAGGCAGCACGGCGCAGCGCGAACGGGTCTTTAGCGCCGGAGGGAGCCTGACCGATAGCAAAAATACCGATCAGGGTATCCAGCCGCTCGGCCAGCGCCAGAGTACGCCCAGTGGCCGTCGTCGGCAGCCGGTCGCCGGCAAAGCGTGGCAGGTACTGTTCCTCTTGGGCTTGGGCTACTTCCCGCGCTTCCTGATCGTGCAGGGCATAGTAGCGACCCATGATTCCTTGTAGTTCCGGGAATTCCTGCACCATCTGAGTCAGTAGATCGCATTTGGCCAGTCGCGCCGCTCGCTCGGCCCATTCAGGATTACCCTGACTCTGTTCGGCGATAAGTCGTGCCAGGGCTGCAACCCGCTCGCTCTTGTCGGCCAGCGTGCCCAGGCGCTGCTGGAACACCACCTGTTTCAGACTCTCCATCCGCGCTGCCAGCGGTTGTTTGCGATCCTGATTCCAGAAAAACTCGGCGTCGCTGAACCGCGGACGAATCACCCGCTCGTTGCCGGCCCGTACTTGCGCCGGATCGCGGCTTTCCAGGTTGGTGATAGTGATGAAGTGCGGCAGCAGTCGGCCGTGAGCGTCCACCACTGGAAAATAGCGCTGATGATCTTGCATGGTGCTGATCAGCGCCTCGGCAGGCACTTCGAGGAAGCGCGGCTCGAAGTTGCCGGCCAGCGCGACCGGCCATTCCACCAGCGCCGCCACTTCGTCCAGCAATTCCGGCTTGATCACGACGATGCCGTTGAGCGCAGCAGCAGCGGCTTCCGCTTGCGCGCGAATCGCGTCGCGACGGTCGCCAAAGTCGGTAATGACCTTGCCTTCGCCGGCCAGTTGCCGGGCGTAATCCGCCGGCGCAGTCAACCGGATCAGAGCCGGATGGTGGAAGCGATGGCCACGGGTCTCGCGACCGGTTTGAACGCCCATGATGGTGGCGGGAATCACCTCATCGCCAAACAGCAGCACCGCCCAATGCACCGGACGCACGAACTCATCCTCGCGGTCGCCCCAGCGCATCCGCTTGGGAATCGGCAGGGCGGCGAGGGCGGCGAGTACGATGCCGGGAATTAAATCAGCGGTGGCCGCGCCCGGCTCGACGTTGACATGCACCAGCCAGACCCCTTTATCGGTTTCCTGTTGTTGCAACTCGGCGACGGCGACCCCGCAGGATCGGGCGAAACCCTCAGCGGCTTTGGTGGGCCGACCGTCAGCAGCGAAGGCTGCGCTCAGCGCCGGACCGCGCCGTTCCAGTTGCCGATCCGGTTGTTGCGTCGGTAACTGCTCGATCAGGACGGCCAATCGGCGCGGAGTGGCGAAGCGACGGATTGCCGTAGTGGGCAGACCGGCTTTCTCCAGTCCGTCGCGGATGCCTTGTTCAAAGGAGAGCGACAGGTTGAAGAGCGCCTTGGGCGGCAATTCCTCGGTGCCGATTTCAATCAGCAAGTCGCGGAGGTCAGCCATGAACCACCTCCACGCTAGGAGTTGCCGCCGCTTGCCGGGCGCACAGCGGGAAGCCACGAGCGGCGCGGGTGTCGTAGTAGGCTTGCGCTACTGCCCGGGCCAGAGCGCGAACCCGCAGAATGAAGCGTTGTCGCTCGGTGACGGAGATAGCCTTGCGGGCATCGAGCAGATTGAAAGTATGCGAGGCTTTCAGGGTCATTTCGTAAGCGGGCAGCGGCAGGCCGAGTTCGATCAGGCGCTGGCTTTCGGCCTCGCAGGTATCAAACCCGCCGAATAATGCGGCGGTATCGGCATATTCAAAGTTGTAGGTCGACATTTCCACTTCATTTTGGTGAAACACATCGCCATAACTCACCCGTCCGAGCGGGCCGTCGGTCCAGAGCAAATCGAAGACGCTTTCCACCCCTTGTAAGTACATGGCGATGCGCTCCAGGCCGTAGGTGATTTCGCCGGTGACCGGTTTGCAATCCAGCCCGCCGATCTGCTGGAAATAGGTGAACTGGGTGATTTCCATGCCATTCAGCCACACCTCCCAGCCCAGTCCCCAAGCGCCCAGGGTCGGCGATTCCCAGTTATCCTCGACGAAGCGGATATCGTGGATCAGCGGATCGAGGCCCAGTTCCCGAAGCGAACCGAGGTAGAGTTCCTGCAACTCAAGGGGTGAGGGTTTGATCACCACCTGATATTGATAATAGTGCTGCAAGCGATTGGGATTTTCGCCGTAGCGGCCATCGGTAGGCCGGCGGGAGGGCTGCACGTAGGCGGCGCTCCACGGTTCCGGGCCGATGGCGCGCAGGAAGGTGGCGGGATGGAAGGTTCCCGCGCCGACTTCCATGTCGTAGGGTTGCAGCAGTACACAGCCCTGCCGCGCCCAGTAATCCTGTAGGGCCAGAATCAGCCCCTGAAAAGTCGAAACATCGCGCACAAACGCCTCCGCAAGCCAAAGGGAACGGGTTCATTTCGCCCCCGGATGTTCTGTGTTCTGAATCGTAGAGCTTGAAGTATAACCCGGCGCGGCGGTCGGATTCATCCTGTCCGGTGCCGAAAGGTTTCACGTCAATTACCCCGCCCTAAAGGACGGGGCTTGCGGCTGCACTCGGACGGTCCCTTGTCGTCATCGTGCGCCACGATAGGCTCATTGACATGAGCCCGTGCAGCGATATTGATCGCCGCGTTTTGATCCGCATTCGCAACATGCCCACAAGAGACACATTGAAAACGGGATTGGGTTTTGCGGTTAGCTTTATCAATATGTCCGCAGGCCGCGCATTGGCGCGAGGTATTGCGTGGGTCAACATACTGGACAATAACGCCTTCCCGCTTCGCTTTGTATTCAATAAACGATTGAAGCTGAAAGAACGACCAACCGCTGTGTTTGGCTCTGTCGGATTTCCGAACCGTCGTCCGTTCCCGGATATTCTTGAGGTTCTCAAGTTTAATTCCGCGCCCGGTGTCTTTGGCTTTCTCGACGAGCTTTTTGGAAATAACGTGGTTCTGATTTCTCCTGAATCGCGCTTCGTTGCGCCGAATCCGCTGCAAGTGGCGACGGGCCGACCGCGATCCACGGGCTTGCAGGGATTTTCTGAATTCGTGGTAACGACGGCGGGTATTTTCAACCGTCTCACCAGAGAACGATTCTCCGTCAGAATCACTGGCGATCTGAACGATACCCAGGTCAACCCCGATAAAACCTTTCGGGTCAATCGGAGGTGCTGTGGGTGTTTCAATCACCAGCAACAAATAGAACACCCCATCCACCAGAACCAAATCCGCTTGTCCATGCCCACGACCCATTTGAAGGCGCTGGTAATCGCCCATTTGCATCGCAACGGTCAACCGACCCTGCAAGGTCAGTACACTAGCCGCTTCCAATCCCTTAAAGCTCAGGATGCGCTGATCATAAACCACTGCGCCGGTCGGCTTAAAAAAGCATTGTTTCGATTTGTCGCGCTTGTAGGCTTCAACCACTTTGGCAATCGCCCGAATGGTCAACTGAGCCGACAACCCAAACTGTTTCCTTACATCGTCATAAACCCGTTTTTGCAAGACAAACTTGGACGCGCATTGCTCCCGAAACGCCACTTCGGCAATGAAGTTACACGCTTCATTGAAGACACGCATCGTGTCTTTCAACGCCGCGTGTTGGGTTTCATCCGGGAGCAACTTGACTTGCAGTACGGTTTTCACAGTGACGATTGTATTCACAAAAGAATACTGATATCAACCCAACCGGCGTCGGACCGCGCTTTGCGCGGTGCGCTCTCCCTCCCCGCCCTAAAGGACGGGGCTTCTCGCGCAATTCGGGTGAAACCAAGGCCGTGAGGTTTCACGTGAAACCTCATCTTTGGATAAATTTGAGATCTGAATCCCAGATTATCAGGATGACACTGACCATGCGGAACCCGTCGCCCTTTCCGTGAAATCCTTTAATCCCGGTCATCCGTGATTCAGGCCGGGTTGCGCCGGGTTGTGCGGCGATGCGTGCGATTGAGGGTTGATACGCCTCTGTTGATGCGAAAACGGATATTTTCTACCGGTTCAGGACGCTCGCTTGCCGTCATTCCTGCGTAGGCGGGAATCCAGTCAGCCGCTGAAAAGCCTGGATACACCCGCTTTCGCGGGTATGACGAATTTACCGGTTTAGCGAAGGTCCTGAGGTTAATCCGGCCAATAATCGTCGGTAATCTGTTCAACCGTGAAGGGACATGGCTCCGGGAATGTCGCCAGCGGTAAGCCGGTTTGGCGGCTGGCGTTCTTGCGGGCTTGGGGATACTCATCCACCACCATTGCCGATACTTTGGGTTTCAGGCTAGGGTTATTTCGCAACTTTCGCGCCACCTGATACCGACCATTATCAATCGACAGCTCCCAACGGGTTCCGCGCCGTTCGGGCTGATACTGCCATTTCAGCAGGTGCATGATGATGTTTGCCAAGTAACTCTCAACAGCATCGCGTTCACTCCTACCCATGCTCTCAAGTTCCTCAGCGATATTCTCAAAATCCAAATCGACTCGGTTAAATTCACCCTGCCTCAACAACGCAGCCTGTTGTTGCGTCCACTGGTAGAAGTCGGTTTCGTAGTGGGTTGTGGTGGTCATGGCGGGCGTTCCTGTGGTTTCAAAGGGACTCTGAAGCATCACGATAAGCGTTCAGACCCCCCTCCCCCCAACCCCCTCCCGCGAGGGGAGGGGGAGCCAGCAACCCATTGTTCCGTAAGACTCCCTCCCCCCTGGTGGGGGAGGGCTGGGGTGGGGGTGTGAGCGGTTATCATCGTGTTTATCGTTGCGCCGGGTTGTGCGGCGATGCGTGCGATTGAGGATTGATACGCCTTTGGCAATACGAAAACGGATATTTTCTATCGGTTCAAAACTTTCGCTTGCCGTCCTTCCCGCGTAGGCGGGAATCCAGTCAGCCGCTGAAAAGCCTGGATACCCGCTTTCGCGGGTATGACGAATTTACCGGTTTAGCGAACGTCCTGAAGTTAATCCGGCCAATAATCACTGGTAATCTGTTCAACCGTGAAGGGGCATGGCTCCGGGAACGTTGCCAGCGGTAAGCCGGTTTGGCGTACTGCCTCTTTTCGAGCGCGGCGATATTCAGCCGTGACCAAAACGGGTAATTGAGGCGCAAGGCTGGGACTATCCTCAAGCAGACGGTCAATCGCGCTACGTCCATTGCCGATGCTCTCGATCCAGCTACTGCCGCGCCGTTCAGGCTGATAGCGCCATTTCAGCAGATGCAGCAGGATGTTTTCGAGAAAGCTCCCCAATGAGCGGCGATCACTTCTTCCCATGCTCTCGATTTCTTCGGCCAGGTGTTCAATATCTACAGCAGACAGCAGACCCTGCCGCAACAACGCAGCCTGTTGTTGCGTCCACTGGTAGAAGTCGGTTTCGTAGTGGGTTGTGGTGGTCATAACGGGCGTTCCGGTGGTTTCAAAGGGACTCTGAAGCATCGCGGTAAGCGTTCAGACCCCCCTCCCCCCAACCCCCTCCCGCGAGGGGAGGGGGAGCCAGCAACCCATTGTTCCGTAAGACTCCCTCCCCCCTAGTGGGGGAGGGCTGGGGTGGGGGTGTGAACGGTTATCATCGCGTTTATGGTTGCGTCGGGTTGTGCGGCGATGCGTGCGATTGAGGATTGATACGCCTTTGGCAATACGAAAACGGATTTTTTCTATCGGTTCAAAACTTTCGCTTGCCGTCCTTCCCGCGTAGGCGGGAATCCAGTCAGCCGCTGAAAAGCCTGGATACCCGCTTTCGCGGGTATGACGAATTTGCCGGTTTAGCGAACGTCCTGAGGTTAATCCGGCCAATAATCATCGGTAATCTGATCCAGAGTAAACGGGCATTGTTTAGGGAATGTCGCCAGCGGTAAGCCGGTTTCTAGCGCCGCCACCTTGCGGGCTTGGGGATATTCTTTGGCAAGGAGCGTTTCCAGTTGTGGTTTCAGGCTTGGGCTTTCCTCCAATAAACCGAACATCTGATGCCTTCCATTGAAGATAGAGAGTTTCCAACTGTTCCCGCGCCGTTCGGGCTGATAGTGCCATTTCAGCAGATGCATGACGATATTAAACAAGTAGCTGCGGATGGAATGCTTTTCGCGGCGTCCCATGCTCTCGATTTCCTCAGCGATATTCTCAAAATCCAAATCTACCCGGTTAAATTCACCTTGCCGGAGCAGCGCGGCTTGTTGTTGTGTCCACTGGTAAAAGTCGGTTTCGTAGTTAATCTCGGCAGTCATGGCGGGCGTTCCTGTGGTTGCAAAGCGGTAAGGTTCCAGGACGTTCGCTTGCCGTCCTTCCCGCGTAGGCGGGAATCCAGTCAGCCGCTGAAAAGCCTGGATATCCGCTTTCGCGGGTATGACGAATTTACCGGTTTAGCGAAAGTCCTGGGTTCATTGGCGTGGGGGGGTTCCAACGGTTAATCCGGCCAGTAATCATCGGTAATCTGATCCGGTGTAAACGGGCATTGCTCCGGGAAAGTGGACAAGGGCAGGCCAGTTTCATTAGCGGCATATTCTCTGACCAGTGGATATTCGTCAGCGATCAGCTCGGCAATTTGGGGCTTCAAGCTGGGGCTTTCCTTCAGCCGTTTGGCGGCATGATGCCGTCCGTTACGGATAGAGAATTTCCAGCTATTCCCGCGTCGTTCGGGCTGATAGTGCCATTTGAGCAGGTGAAAGACGATGTTCGCTAAGTAGCTTTCGAGTGCTCGCCGGTTGCTTTTGCCCATGCTATCGATTTCCTCGGCTAGATTCGCGGCATCAACCTGGTTCCATTGCCCTTGCCGGAGCAGTGCGGCTTGTTGTTGCGTCCATTGGTAGAAGTCGGTTTCGTAGTTAATCTCGGCAGTCATGGTGGGCGTTCCTGTAGTTGCAAAGCGGTAAGGTTCCAGGACTTTCGCTTGCCGTCATTCCCGCGTAGGCGGGAATCCAGTAAGCCGCTGAAAAGCCTGGATACCCGCTTTCGCGGGTATGACGAATTTACCGGTTTAGCGAAAGTCCTGGGTTCATTGGCGTGGGGGGGTTCCAACGGTTAATCCGGCCAGTAATCATCGGTAATCTGATCCGGTGTAAACGGGCATTGTTCCGGGAAAGTGGACAAGGGCAGGCCAGTTTCATTAGCGGCTTTGCGTCGGGCACGGGGATAAACATCCTCTACGAATAGAGACAATTTTGGGCGTAAGCTTGGACTGTCTTTTACCAGCCAGTCCAGTTGTTCCCGTCCGTTGTCGATACTCTCAGTCCAACTACTCCCGCGCCGCTCCGGCTGATAGTGCCATTTGAGCAGGTGCAAAAGGACATTGGTTAAGTGGCTCCAAATGGCCCTCCGGTCGCTTTTGCCCATGCTCTCAATTTCCTCGGCTAGGTTTTCTGCGTCTATCTGGCTAAATTGCCCTTGCCGGAGCAATGCGGCCTGCTGTTGTGTCCACTGGTAAAAGTCGGTTTCGTAGTTAATCTCGGTGGTCATGGTGCGCCCTCAGTGGCCGTTGCTTTTCTATTGTAGACAACAGTGTCGTGGATTTCGGGACGGCAGAAACCGGCGGTGTTCAAGAAGCGCATGGGCAATTTTGTCCAATAAAAAAGCCGCGATCATCGCGGCTTTTGCGCATTTCAGAATACGGGGTTCAACGCCAGCATTCGCCGATAATTGTGGGGTTGGTTGTGCCGCTCACACCTTTTTGGGTCTGTTGATTGAGTGTAAGCGTCACCCCAGTCATTCCCCCGCACTTGTCATACTCCTGACCTTTGCCGGAAATTGGAGCAGCGTTCAGGATAAAAGCGGTTGCGGTCACGTTGGTCAAGGTGATGGTGTAGTATTTGGTCGCACCATCTATCGGGGATTGAGTTAATCCCGTTGTAGCGAATGTCGTAGCTACGGCAGTGCCAGCTTGATCCTGATCATAGCGATTGTTCACCGTATAAAACCGCTCCATCCACTGCCCCGCTTGCAGCACCACCGCCTTAGCATCCGCCCGCCGCGATTTACGCACACTGTCCTGATAGGACGGGTACGCAATCGCAGCCAAGATAGCGACAATCGCCACCACGATCATGATCTCGATCAGGGTGAAGCCTTTCAACAACATCTTGCCTTGCATGTCGGGATCTCCTCGGCTCACCGATACTGCCGCCAGGATTGGCGACCGGGCGGTAGACCACCCGAAAATAGGCTGACGCCCAAATTACCCAGTCCCTGGTATTCAGCAGCGGTCGCCAAGACGCCTCTAATCGCTTCATCAGCATTCTTGCCAGCGGCGAGAGCGGTGGTCAGGGCGTCGCTAACCGCGTTGGCAGCGGCAACCGCAGCAGCAACCGCAGCAGCATCACCTCCCGCAGCGGAGGCATTCGTCCCGGCCTGAGCGGCAGCGGTAGCAGCAGCGGGAGCAGCGGCAGCAGCGGCAGCTCCCCCCGGAGCGGCAGCGGCAGTAGCAGCCGCAGCAGCACTAGCGGCGGCGGTTTACAGTGCGGCGCTGGTGAATAAACGACATAACCGCAAGGTTCCGGGCCTGACCGTGGATTTCATCGGTCTGG
>NZ_CBTK010000307.1 GCF_000531125.1 Candidatus Contendobacter odensis Run_B_J11
CGAAACCAGCATACTCATGGTGAGATTCGCGCTCAGCACTGGGTTGCCGAACATCTTCAATTGAATTAATGGTGATTCCGCTTTCATCTCGGCGAACACGAAGAGGCCGACTCCGAAGGCAGCCGCTAACAGCAGAACCCTGTTGAGAACACCGAAACTGCCGCGCCCCATCGTCATCGCGAGCGCATAAGCCACAAGCACCAGAGCAAGCAGCAGTGTGCCCACAGGGTCGAAACCGGCGAGATCCGTGGTCTTCGGCCCTCGGCAATCAATGGGCAGGTAGTGATGCGCGAGAAGAAAAGTCAGGATACCCAGCGGTATGTTGATGAGGAAGATAGCCCGCCAACCCAGTGCGGCGATCAAAACGCCGCCGAGCGATGGACCGAGCGCGGTGCCAATCGCGGACATCGTTCCGAGCAACCCCATGGCGCTGCCGGTTTTTACCTTCGGAACCGCCTCGCCGACAAACGCCATGGTGAGCGCCATCACGATGGCCGCGCCAAGGCCCTGCGCCGCCCGGGCCGCAATCAGCAGCCAGAGTGTGGGCGCGACGCCGCACAGGACCGAGGCCACCGTGAACAGGAAGATTCCGCCCAGTAGCAGCCGACGGCGACCGGTAATGTCGCCGAGCCGTCCGACGCTGACGATCAGGGTGGTGATGGCGAGGAGATAAGCAAGAACGACCCACTGGACTTCCTGGAAGGAGGCAGTGAACACCTCTGCCAACGTCGGCAAGGCCACATTGGCGATGCTGGCACCCAGCGAGGACAACAACATGGATAACGAAAGGCTGGCAAGAGACCCACGAACCGAAGGTGTCAATTCCGCACTTCCAGCAACTATCGCGTCTCGTTCTGCAATGCTTGGCTTCATCATCAATTCCTTTTTTGGCGACTCCCCAAATGGAGCGGTCAGAAACGCACTCTATTCGCTTATATGACATGGCGGAAGACGCACCATTTACACTTTATTCATGCGTTGGACGCTATATATCGATCAAGCTGTGCTATGGTCGATGCATGTCGACACCCGATCTCAACCTGCTGGTCACCCTTGATGTGCTGCTCGTGGAAGGCAGCGTTGCTCGCGCCGCCCGACGGTTGCGGCTTAGCCCGTCGGCGATGAGCCGAGCGCTGGCGCGATTGCGCGAGACGACGGGCGATCCATTGTTGGTCAGGGCCGGACGCGGTCTCGTCCCCACGCCCAGAGCGATCGAACTGCGCGAGCGAGTCAGTCAGCTTGTGCAGGATGCCGAAGCGGCTCTACGCCCAGCAGAAAGGCTAAACCTCAAACATCTGGTCCGAACATTCACGCTTCGGACCAGCGAAGGTTTTATCGAAAACTTCGGGCCAGACCTTATAGCCCGCGTCGTCGAGGAAGCACCCGGCGTGCGGCTGCGCTTTGTGCAGAAACCCGACAAAGACAGCGCGCCACTTCGCGACGGGATGGTCGATCTGGAAACAGGCGTGGTGGAGAAGACGACGGCTCCGGAGTTGCGTGTGCAGGCGTTGTTCCGAGACCGTTTTGTCGGGGTTGTGCGCATGGGGCATCCGCTGAACCAGGGCGAGATCACCCCTGCCCGCTATGCGGCTGGCAGGCACATCGGTGTCTCGCGACAGGATCTGGACAATGACCCGATTGATGAAGCTCTGAGGTCATTCGGGTTGGAACGGGAGATCGCCGTAACCCTTGTCGGTGGTTTTTCGACCGCGCTGGCCCTGTCTAGGGCCTCCGACCTGATCGCCAGCGTTCCCGAACGCCATACCGGCATCCTACGAGCCGGAATGCATAGTTTTCCCATTCCGGTCTCCACGCCGGAGTTCACGGTTTCATTGCTCTGGCATCCACGGCTGGATGCCGATCCAGCGCATCGCTGGCTGCGCGGGCACGTTCGGGATCTCTGCACGGCGATCCGCTGAAGGGGGGGTTCGCTCCGGTCACTGCCGCCACGGCGGGGGGATGAATTCGGTTTCGCCGGGAACCGGGGTGAAACGCCCCGTCGCCCAGTCGGCCTTGGCGATTTCGATGCGTTCCCGGCGGCGGGCCACGAAGTTCCAATAAATGAAGCGTCGACCCTCCAGGGGTTCGCCGCCGAACACCATGAGGCGGGCGGTGGTTTCAGCCTCCAGGGGCGCCGATCGGCCGGGCGTCAAGACCGCCAGATGACCGGGTTCAAGCGAGGTTCCCGCTATGCGCAGCCGCCCTCCCGCCAGATACACCCCGCGTTCCGGATAATCCGGCGGCAGATCCAGCGTGGCGCCCGCCGCCAGTTCTATATCGGCCTGGAACGTGGGCGAATAGGCGATGACGGGAGAAACAAGACCGAACGCTGCGCCGATCAGCAGCCGCAGCGACACACCCTCCGCCGCGAATACGGGGAGCGACTCCGCCGGGTAGTGATGGAACGCCGGCGCCATTTCCTCGGAGGCCGCCGGCAGGGCGAGCCATATCTGGATGCCGTGGACCGGAGTTTGGTCGGCTCGGATATCGGCCGGCACCCGTTCCGAATGGACGATGCCGCACCCTGCCGCCATCAGGTTGATGGCCCCCGGCTCGATGCGCTGAACGTAGCCCAGGCTGTCGCGATGCATCATCGCGCCCGAGTACAAGTAGGTGACCGTGGCTAAGCCAATGTGGGGGTGTGGGCGCACGTCGCCCGCCGTCCCCACCCGGGCAAATCGAGCGGGACCCATATGGTCAAAAAATACGAAGGGACCGACCGATGCGACCTCGGCGGCGGGCAGCAATCGTTGGACCGGAAAGCCCACATCGCTGGCCTGGGGTGAAATCAGATGCTGGAGGGTGCTCATCTCATTGGCTCCTCGCGCCCGTTCATCACGAACAGATTCCACTGGGTTCGCGGTGATGTTCTCTGTTACGGGTCATACAACCCGATCTTCTAAACAATACTTCGGACAGTTTTGGTGATCACAATCAACAGCTTAGCTTTCATAGGCATCATTGGGGAAGCTTCAAAAAACGGATAACAAAGCACGTTAAGCTTTCGCTGTTTCCGCTAAAGCTGCGTCATACTTTGGTTTCTATCGCTATGTCCAGTTGGAGTACACCTTAACTGGGCGTCAGCTAGAGGCCGAAAATGCGTCAGGTTAGAGTCAATTTCAGGCTTTTTCTGACACTTGTGGCGCAACCTCTTGGGCTTCAACCTGACACCTTGGCGCTTAACATACAGTTTTTTCCGTTTCGTGAGCAGACCCCTAAGTGAACGCCCTGGCGTACCCGGTACTCTTTTCACGTTGGGCCTTACTCGTTTCGTTCGCCCAATACCCGCTCGATACGGCGGTCGGGGACCAGCCACATCATCGCGACCAGGACGTACACCCCCTGTGCAATCCACGGTTGAACAAAAGCCAAAGGGATGGCAAGGGCGTACAAGACGGGCGACAGTTTGCCCTTCAGGTCGTTCCCCACCGCCACGGCCAGCAGGGAGTCTTTGCCGTGCTTGGCGATAATGGCTCGTTGCAAAAGCCAGTAGGCTATCGCCGCCATCCACAAGACGACACCATAGAGAGCCGTGGGCGCGGGGGTGAAGTGGTTCTCACCCATCCAGCCGGTCACGAAGGGAAACAGCGACAGCCAGAACAGCAGATGCAGATTCGCCCACAAAATGATCCCGTTCACCTGTTGCGTGACATGAAACAAATGGTGGTGATTGTTCCAATAGATGCCTACATAAACGAAACTCAGCACATAACTGAGAAAGACCGGCCACAATGGACGGAGTGCAGTGAAGTCATCGCCCTGCGGCACCTTCAATTCCAACACCATGATGGTGATGATGATAGCGAGTACCCCATCACTAAAGGCTTCTAATCTATTTTTTCCCATAACTCTATATCGACCGCGAATCAGTCCAATGGGCGCTTTTGCCGGTGAGAATTACGCTACCAGCCCTTTCAAGGTGATTGAAATAACTAATTGATGATACGCAGAATTATTTTCCCTATCGCGCAAAATCTCGCTTATACCCTATTGATTTTTATAGGAAACCTTGAAAGGGCTGGGAGTACAACCCCTACTAGAGATTGGCTGAACGCCACCAGTTGTTGTGATCCTTTCTGAGCACGGCATGCGAGAGCATCGGGTAGTAGACGAGTTCGCTACCGATGCCCGCAAAAAAACCGTTTTTGACCATCCGAAACGGGAACTCAAGCGAGTGTACGCGATGGACCAGCTTGTTCTGCTTCGACCCCGGCGTCAGTTCCATCAGCGCTTCGCGCAGGTGCTGCATGAACAAGTAGGGCAGATCGTCTTCCCTACCGTTCTCCGGATCGCGTGCGAGCGGTCCCAATTCGAGTTCGACAAGGCACATCCCGGGAAACCGAAAAGACTTGGAGGGCTTGGTGGTCACATCGGCATAGTAGGCCGCCGGGTCGAGCAAGCTCACCACTAGACTGTTGATGGGCGCGAGATCCTGATACATGTGCAATTCCGGCTCGACCTTCGGCAATTCGTTGGCGCGGCTCAAGCCCAGCGTCGCGCCCATCGCCGTCGTCAGGTACAGCTTGCCCAACGCACTCACCGGGAGGTGCTCCATCACGCGGTACATCGAGATATAGATGGAGTTCTTGGGCGCACCGTTCGGCTTTGCCACACAGCGCGCGAAGCACCCGTCGATGTCGAAGTATTCGTGCCGATAAGTCGGATCGACTTCGAAGAAAACGGCCTGTCCCTTCGACTTGAACTTGTGTCCCGTCGCGTAGTACTGCCCGAACTCCTCGGGTGGCAACATCGAGGCGATCAGCGCTTCTGGAATCAACGAGAAGTATAAGTGTATGGACATAGTGATAGGCCCTCTTCAAAGAGTCGACTGGGTTGGGAATCTGCCCTCATGGTCGCAGCTAGAAGGAGAGCGCAAGTCTCCACCTCCGGGCGATCATAGCTGCGACGCGGTCCAATAATTACCGCTACTCACCTTCCTCACCACCTATCAGTTTCTTATCACTGAGTAAATGCAATAGAAAGGGGGTAAGGGTTGTTGCATTTGGAGCCGCCTCTGGAGCAAGTACAAACCGCACTTGAACCCAGAGAGGGCGCGATAGCTTAGAACGGATAGGTGGTGAATTGACCTTCCTTCTTGGCGACAATGCGCATGCAGTAGAAGCTGCGGAACACGAAGACCAGATTGATGGCAAGGAACACGGCAGCCAAGAGCAATACCAGCGCCTGGTTCCCCTGCGCTTGCAAGCCCACCGCCATTTCGACCGCCAGCAGGCCGAACAGCGTGGTGAACTTGATGATCGGATTCATGGCTACCGAGGCCGTGTCCTTGAAGGGGTCGCCGACCGTATCGCCGACCACCGAGGCATTATGCAGATCAGTGCCCTTGGCGTGCATTTCGGTTTCTACGATCTTCTTGGCGTTGTCCCACGCCCCACCGGCGTTGGCCATGAAAACGGCCTGGTAAAGACCAATGATCGCCAGCGAGATCAGGTAACCGATGAAGAAGAACGGCTCGATGAACGCGCAGGCCAAGGTGCCGAAGAATACCGCCATGAAGATGTTGATCATGCCTTTCTGCGCGTAGATCGTGCAGATCTCGACCACTTTCTTACTGTCTTTCTGCGACGCTTTCACGACCTCATCGAGCCGGATGTGCGTACTGATGAACTCGACGGCGCGGTAGGCGCCGGTCGAAACCGCCTGTGTGCTGGCGCCGGAGAACCAGAAAATCGTCGCGCCGCCGGCGACCAGGCCCAGCAGGAAGGGCGGATGGAGCAGCGAGAGCTTGTCCAGGTTTTCCGTCAGGCCGCTGGTGAGCAATATGACAATGGAGAAAACCATGGTGGTGGCACCGACCACGGCGGTTCCGATCAGTACCGGCTTGGCGGTGGCCTTGAAGGTATTGCCGGCTCCGTCGTTCTCCTCCAGCAGGAACTTCGCGGTTCGGAAGTTGAGATCGAAACCGAAGTCCCTCTTCACCTCCGCCTCAATGCTAGGCAACTGCTCGATCATCGACAGTTCGTACACCGACTGTGCGTTGTCAGTGACCGGACCGTAGCTATCGACGGCAATGGTCACCGGACCCATTCCCAGAAAGCCGAAGGCGACCAGCCCGAACGAGAACACCGCAGCCATCATCGCCGCCTTGGTGTAGTCGGGATTGATCACTGCGGTCAGGTCGTATTGCGACACAATATAGGCGCCGGACATCAGCCCGATAATGATCACGCCGATCCAGAACGCCGAGAAGTAACCGGCGACCAGGCCGGACAAAATGTTGAGGCTGGCGCCGCCGGCTTTGGACGCTATCACTACTTCACGGACATGCGCAGAAGTGGTGGAAGTAAACACCTTCACCACTTCGGGAATGATGGCGCCGGCCAGGGTGCCGAAGGTAATGATCAGCGAAAGCTGCCACCAGAGGTTGGGGTAGGCTTTGCCGGCCAGCGCAAAGTTTCCCATCAGCAGATACGACACGATGAAGGTGATGATCAATGAGACGAACGACGTAATCCACACCAGCGAGGTCAGTGGAGATTCGAAATTGAAGCGCGCTTTTTCCCCATACAGGCGCTGGGCGAGCACCTGGTTGCCGAGGTAGGAGATGCCGGAGGCGACGATCATCATCACGCGCATGACGAAGAGCCAGACCAGCAACTGCACCTGCACCGAGGGTTCGGGCACCGCGAGCATGATGAAGCTGATCAGCGCCACGCCAGTGACACCGTAGGTTTCAAAGCCGTCCGCCGTGGGGCCGACCGAATCGCCCGCATTATCACCCGCGCAGTCGGCGATGACGCCGGGGTTACGCGCATCGTCTTCCTGGATGCCGAATTCGATCTTCATCAAGTCGGAGCCGATATCGGCGATCTTGGTGAAGATGCCACCGGCAATGCGCAGCGCTGCGGCACCCAACGACTCCCCGATGGCGAAACCGATGAAGCACTTGCCGGCCAACGCCGGCGGTACGAACAGCAGGATGCAGAGCATGATCAGCAGTTCGGTCGAGATCAGCAGCATGCCGATGGAGATGCCCGACTTAATCGGTATGGCGTAGACGGCATAGGGCTTTCCCGCCAGCGCGGCAAATGCCGTGCGGCTATTGGCCAGGGTATTGATGCGGATCCCGAACCAGGCGACGGCGAAGGATCCCGCGATGCCGACCAGCGAAAACGCCAAGATCAGCCCCACGTCGGGCACGGGGAGTTGTTGAACGAAGGAGAAGTAACCGATCATGATTACCGCCGTGAACGCTTCCAGGATCAGCAGGAACTTGCCCTGAGTAATCATGTAGGTCTTGCAGGTCTCGTAGATCAGTTCGCTGACTTCCGCCATCGAGCGATGGACCGGCAGGCGGAGAATCTGGCGGTAGATCATGGCGCCGAAGACCAGGCCACCGAAGCAGACCCAGAGTCCGTAGGAAAGCAGAGTCCAGCCGGACGTCCCGCCAAGGAATGTCACCAGCGATACGTCGCTAAGCTCGGGCAGGGCGAGATTGGCCTCGCTGGCGTGACCCGTGGCCGCAAGGGCTGGAAGCGAACCCGACCCGATGGCTAAAAGCAACATGATCAGCAGACAGCGTACCACCCACCGTGCTGGAACAAACGCAAAGTTAATGAATATCATCTGTGTTCCTCAAACAATACTTCGGACAGTTTTGGCGATCACAATCAACAGGTTAACTTTGATAACGTGAGTTCTGGATAAGGATGGGGGGTAGCTCCTGGGATGGAACCGGCTAAAGTTCCTGGGTATCGTCCCCTCCCAAGAGTCCCCACCATGAGCTTAGATGAACTGTTCTGCGATGTGGATGATTTCTGTCGGCTGTTCCTACCCGCCTGGCATCGTCAACTCCTGACCAGCGGCGAGCGAAAGCGGCAACGCGCCAGCCGGTTAACGCTGGGCGAGATCATGACGATCCTGATTTATTTTCATCAATCCCACTACCGCAATTTCAAGGCGTTTTACCTCGGGCATCTGTGCCGATACTACCGGAGCGAGTTTCCCAACCTCTTGAGTGATAATCGATGTGTGGCGCTGATTCCCAGTGCCTTGATGCCGATGTGCCTCTATTTACACACCCGCCGGGGGGAGGACACCGGGATTGCCTTCATACCTCCCTCGTGGTGTGTCATAACCGCCGGATCCACAGCCCTAAAGTCTTCACGCCGGTTGCCCGACGAGGCAAAACCTCGATGGGTGGGTTCTACGGGTTTAAGCTCCATCTCGTGGTCAACGACCGGGGGGAACTCCTGGCCTTCCAGATCACTCCGGGTCACGTCGATGATCGCCGACCGGTTGACGAGTTGACCCAAGGTCTGACGGGTAAACTCGTTGGGGATCGAGGCTACATTTCCCAACAGCTTTTCAAGGTGTTATGGGATCGGGGCTTACAGCGGATCACCAAAATCCGCAAGAACAGGCACAACAAACTGATGCCACTGGCCGATAAGCTCTTGTTGCGCAAGCGCGCGATCATCGAAACCATCAACGATCAACTCAAAAATGTCCAGCAGGTCGAACAGACCCGGCACCGCAGCTTGGTCAACGCCATGGTCAACGTGCTCGCCGCGTTAGTGGCCTACACGCACCAGCCCCGCAAACCCTCGCTGAATCTAGCAAAAAACGAGCTTAACATGTTGACTTGTCAAGAATAATAGCCGGAATTCACG
>NZ_CBTK010000308.1 GCF_000531125.1 Candidatus Contendobacter odensis Run_B_J11
CAAACACCTTCTATAATACATTGATTAAATTGAGCTTTTCAAGAGACCGGGAACTGCTGGTAGATACCGAGGTTCAGGACGGACTGGAACGGTATTTTAAAAAGGTGGGAGCTGAAGTGGTTATTTTCGACAACTTGTCCAGTCTTTGCAACGGCATTGACGAAAATTCGAGTCTCGACCAGGAAAAGTATCTGGTGTGGTTTAAAAAACTGCGTATCAAAGGGTTGGTCGTCCTCTATGTCGATCACAAAGGAAAAGACGCCCGGCGAACCGGTCCACGGGGAGCGAGTAAAAAGGAGGATTGGGTCAGTACCAGTATGGACTTGATTCCCTATGGTAAAAAAGCCCAAGCTGATTTTACTATCAAAGTGACCAAATGCCGAGGTCAGCGACCTTCCCAAGAAGATATTCACGTCCGGCTAAAGCCCAATGTTTTTCCTATGGAATGGGAGATTATGGGTAAGGAGACCGTGGAAACTGAACTCGACTTGCAGGTGTGTTTACTGCAATTGCTGGCCGAAGGAAAAGATTTGACTCAAAATCAACTGGCAGGCCACTCTAATACGAGCCAATCCACGGTAAGCCGGAATCTAAAAACTTTGATCGGTGACGGCTATTTGAATAAGAATCACCAACTCACCTTGAAGGGAAAGGAATTCTTAAAGAAAAAGCACTAATCCGGGGAAAACTCGCCGTTGAGCTAAGGATAGTTGCTGAATAAGCGCTTATGCAGACCCCTGTATAGGAGTCTGCATAATTATTAAATTTAAATTAAAAAACAAAGACTTATGCATTATTCAATGAATATTTTACAGGGGATGCACTATGCTATGCGCGCCCCCCCCTATGGGGGCGCGCGAATGCATAATGTACCCGTATCCCTTGGCAATATTAAATCGATAACCGCTCATCTTTAATCGGGGTAACTCCTAAACGAGGTTTGGTTTTTTTAGGCCAGAAAAGAGGATGAGCTTAATTTGTTATCGCTTACTTAATCCGTAGTTTTTGACTTTTCCCAAATTGGGAAAAATTCAACTTCCAGGATTCATTTCTAACCGGATCAATCTACTTTATCGGAAGTGGCCCCGGTTTTTATGATGGAGTCGTGATTTCGGATCGGTCAATAAAAGAGCACCCGGGGAAAGGCTATTGCAACTGAATAGCATCCTTAGTCAATGGGCAAAAATTACTGTGATGAACCCGTAACATCCTTTATGGGAATCAATGAGGTTGATAAGTATGGACCTACAAATTAAATCACCGGTGGATTATACGTCAATGCAGCTAAAGCTGTTTGCCAATCAAGTACGACAGGGTGGCAAGGTCATTCATGAGGGCCTTGAGACCCGGATAAGTCATGCTAAATTATTGGCTTTTGCTCACAAAGGGTCAAAGTTGATCGGAGTCGCGGCCCTGAAGAATCCCGATCCTCATTATCGCGAAGAGGTCTTCAACTCCACCGGATCGGAGCTGAACCCTGATCGATTTGCTTTCGAGTTGGGCTGGATTTTTGTTAAGCCATCCTTCAGAAGAGGTGGCGTGTCAAAGGCGATGACCACGGCGTTGATGACTAGAGTAACCACTCAGGCCATTTTTGTAACGGTGCAATCGAACAATATCCCGATGATTTGGGTTTTGTCGCAACTTGGATTTCGTCAAGAAGGTCGAGCTTATCGCTCACGACGAGGACCCTATCCTCTCGTTCTTTTTGTTTCTGTTCCCCATAGGCTAAGAAGGAATGATGAATATGCACCCCAGGATGCCGATGCGATTGACCGTGCGTTGAATCCTACTTACCGTAGTCCGCACTATCGCCAACGATTTTTTGATCGATTGTGTTATGACCCCCATTCGGGTCATGAGACTCGCTATTATCAACAGGAAGCGATTATTGCTTTAGAAGAAGCATTGAATCCTGATCATCCTATTATTCTTCATGTGGGGACCGGTGGGGGTAAAACGACGATTGCCAATGATTTTCTTGTAAAGAAAATGCACCAAGGCCAGCGGCCCATCCTCTGGATAGCCAAAGATTGGCCCTTGCTTGATCAGGCGGTGTCCGATCTCCTCCGACGCCACGCGCACTTGAAGCCGAAATCCATCGCTCGCTTGGGCGGTGATGGAACGCTGCTTCATCCTTTACGGGAAGTCACACAAGGGCCAGGACGGGTTGTTTACTCTACAGTGCAAACTGCAGGTAAAAAGGGGAACTTGAGGACGGTGTTTAGAACCCCCAAAAGCCGCCCCAAGCTGGTGGTATATGATGAATGCCACTGGGGTCTGAGAGGAAAAACGGGCCGGCTGATTCGCCGATGGTGTGCGCGCTATCGAATTCCAATGATTGGCTTGACCGCTACCCCTCATTGTCCTCTTGAAACCGATACTTATATTGCCTATAGCAAAACTTTTGCTGAGCTGGTGGCCGAAGGATTCTTGGCTGAACCTAAAATCGAACGGGTTGAGACTCATATCCGTTGGTCTCCCCAAAAGGCCGGCCATGATTTTGCTGCAAGCTCTCTGCGTGAACTTGCGAATAATCAGGAGCGAAATCAACAAATTGTCCAGCGTTATAAGGATCATGAACTGCGCTATGGGAAAACCCTGGTGTTTGCCTGCAACATTGCCCATGCAAATCAACTCGGTAATTTATTTAAGGCGGCTGGAGTAGCCGTGGGGGTGGTTCACAGCAAAATGGGTTACGGGATGCAAGAAGTCGTACACAATTTTCGCCGGGGGACCCTAAATGTTTTGGTGAATGTAGAGCAAATGATCCACGGCGTGGATATTCCCGATATTAGGACCATTTTTATGTGCCGCCCTACCGCCAGCGAGGTGCTCTTTTCCCAAATGATCGGTCGCGGTTGTCGGTGAGCCCACAACAAGACATTTTTTTATATCGTGGAATTTACCGATAACTTGGAGAAATTTGATATTGGATTGATTACTTCAAAAACTTATTTTGATAGTAGTGCTGCGAATAATAACAACCGCTCTCCTGTGGTTGCGAAGCACCCCTCTGATGGAGGGATCGCTTTTGATTCGACGGGCGTGATCACTTGGATTCCGATGGATGCCCCGGAAGCGATACGCGGTCTTTGCTATCGTCACAATCAATCTTTTGGTATTGAGTTCGAGTTGACTCATGATGACTTTGATCACCCCATGATGCTGAATAATGAGTGGGCGAGGATTGCTGAAGAACTTCGGCAAGTGCTCGCCGATTATTTGCCTCTGGGAACCGTAGCGGAGCAAGTTGGAGGAGAGGATAAACGAGTTTGGAACGTCAAATTTGATGGCAGTTGCGGTTGGGAAGTCACCAGTCGTGTCTTGCGAAACCAAGAAGGGTTTAAGGAGGTAGTGACGGCTTGCGACGCGCTCACCGATTGCATCAAGCCCATGGGCCTTAAGGTCAACTTCCGTACTGGAACGCATATCCATTTGGGTTGGTTAGGACGCACGGTCAGTGAAGTTCGGCGAGCAATAGAATTGGCGCGTTTGTTTGAACCCGCGTTAGGGACACTGGTCAGTCCCTCGCGCTTGGTACACTATTCGGGTGAATTTAATTGTTATAATTCGACTGAACCTAATCCTTATTGTCAGCCCGTCTCCACATTCTATTCAAGACAAATGTTAGAAGAGGTGCACACTCGGGATCAGCTTCTATTTCTTCAAAATCGAGATGAATCTCGCTATGTCACCTTCAACATTTGTCCATTAGAGCGCATTTATACCGTTGAATCGCGAATGCATAACGGTGCCCATGAGGCCGAAAAGATTTTGTTGTGGGTCAGCCTGTGGATGCAAATGATGTGGGCGGCGGCTCACCGTGACTCTATTCCTTCAGTACCGGATTGTAAGGTCATTATCCCCAGTGGGGATATTCTTCATCTGGCTAAGACCTACCTGGCCGTGGGGGGAGGTGTCGCCGATGAGTTTCTTGCCCGGTTGGGTAGACGCAGAATGCAAATCGTAGACCTCTGGCGGGCATACCCGGAGTTGCATCCTTGGCTTCAATACCCGGCGACTTGGCGTTAACGTACTTTGATTCTCGCCTTTTCTATGTGCTGATGCCAAAAAGTGGGTTGGGGTTTTTGTCCGCTGACGAGTTGCTTTATTCGGCAGAACTTGGTTACCCCAGCAGAAACTTTTTATTCGATGCCGTCTTGGTCCAAAACTTCGCTCAGTGTGGCCTTGATCCAAGCAGATCGGGTAATGTGTTTTTTGCCCGCTGCCACGTCTACTCGGCGCAACAAGTCGGGGGGAATTCGCAACGTGGTTGAGTAGGGTGGGGTGGGTGGCGGTGATTCTTTGTTGGCTTTGTTGATAAATTTTTCTGCGCGTTGTTCTTGTTGCACAGTGGCCGGTTTTGGAGTGGGCTGGGGACTCCTGGGTATCGTTTTCATTATCAGTTTCCTGCTTTGCGGTAGATGGCCCTGACCAGAGCGACTAGTTCTGCTACGGCTTTTGAGTTGCGCGGTTTGCATTCGTGGACGGCCTGACCTTGGGTAATCGCATCGGACCAAGTTTTGCGCCGCACCAACGGCACGTCCAAATAGGTCAGCGTCGGTTCAAATTCGCGCAGCAAACAAGCCGCTTGTTCGTTATCTTGACCTTGAGGATCAGCCGCATTGATTACTGTAAAAGCGCGTAGACTTTCATTGATTTCTTGGGCTTCTTCCACGAGCGGTACCAATTGTTCGGTGGCCCAAATCTCCCACGTTCGGGGGGGTACCGGTACGAGGAGTTTGTGGGCTACCGTGAGCGCCGCTCGCAAACTGGTGGTGTCCTGCCCTCCCACATCGATCACCACGTCGTTGTAATTGGGGGCGAGTTGCCGGACTTGAGTCCGCAATGCCGAACCCACGAGGGAAATTGCGGTGTAATCACTTTTGCCGGTGACTTGTGCGCGGAGCTCGGTAAATTTTACGGCGGTGGCTTGGTGATCACCGTCTACCAACAACACTTTGCGGTGGCCACATCGGGCGCGAGCAATCGCTAGGTTGACCGCCAGCAAACTCTTGCCCACCCCTCCCTTGGTGTGCCCAACGACCAAAATCATTTGGCTATCCTTTGTAAGTTATTGTAACACAATAGCAATTTTTTGTAGCTCAAACACATTGCAAATGATATACAAATGGGTTGCCCCGTGCAAGCGCCAGCGCCGCTGGTTCGATTAAGGTCGGGATTTTCTCGCGTTACCCCCCATTTACTTTTGCACTGCAACTGATATACAAAGCACGGCTGATTTTGGGGGGTGTGTTCCAGTGCGGGTACCCAGATCGGGTTGTTTTGCTTCCACCAAAATGGTTGGTGTTTTTTTCGGGCCTAATTGACTCGCGGCTACCCCTGATTTAGGGTGCTGCGATCCACAGAAGAGTGGAATGAGGATTCAACGATGTGCCGACATTAGGCCAACCCGAAGCGTTTCTTCAGGCGAAAGAAGGGTTGTTTGATGAGGCGGCAACATCAAGCACAGGACTTAAAAGCGGTTAATTCCACTGCAAAAATGCGCCCGTTGTTCACTCTCCCGGTTGGGAGAAGGACATCGAAAAATTCAATCGCATGACCCCGCGCCTGCGGGCGGAGGTCGAACGGATCAAGACCGGTCGCCCAAAATAATACCCACGGTAAAAACTGTTGCTGCATTCGGCGGCATTCAACGGTCATCCGTAATGGCACTTGAGGACTCAATGGCAAATACCCCTTGGTCACAAAATCAATACATCAAAGCCTACCAGTTTGCAGCTTTAGCTCACCGGGGCCAGTTCGTCCCCGGTACGGACATCGCCTACATTATGCATTTGAGCTTTGTGAGCATGGAAGTCATCGCAGCCCTTCGCACAGAGCAAGGGCATGACGAAGACTTAGCTGTGCAATGTGCGCTGTTACATGACGTGATAGAAGATACAGAAACAACCTATCAACAAATATCTGCCGAGTTTGGAATGACTGTTGCGGAAGGCGTACTTTCCCTTAGCAAGAATAAAACGCTGAACAAGTCTCTTCAAATGGCGGATAGCCTTCAACGAATTAAACAGCAGCCGCATGAAATAGGGATGGTCAAATTAGCCGACAGAGTGACCAATTTACAACGTCCGCCTTCCGCTTGGACAAAAGAAAAAATGGCCCGGTATCAAGCCGAAGCTCTCGAAATTTACAATGCTTTATATGAGGCGAGTCCATCGCTATCTTTGCGGCTGCACAAAAAAATTGTGGCCTACAACGTGTATTTCGATTAGCATCCTGCTAGAATATTCGTATTATAGGAAAATAAGAAAATGCTAAACGGAGATACCCAACCCCAGGCTGAACCCCGAGCAAGTGATAGCGAAGCTTCTGAAGAGGCGAGCCTGAACGGATATGTTGCAGAAATTGCAGATTTTGATGCAAAGCGCCATAGAGTACTGTTGATTGATTTAGAAAATTGTCCCAATCAGATTTATCAGCTACAAAAAAATTTAGAGCAATTTTCTCAAGTTGTGATTTGCTATGCACAAAGTGGAGCAAAAATACCCCTAGACTGGCTGATGCCATTAAGTGCAACGGTGAATACAAATAAATTAAAAATTTTTAAGATGACGAACAGTGGTAAAAATGCGGCAGATTTTGGTATTTGTTTTTTTTCTGGTGTTTTAATGCAACAGTTACAACAAGAAACACATTTTGTAATAATTTCAAATGATACGGATTTAGATCATGTTGTAAACTTACTTAAAAGCCAAGGACGCTCAGCAGAGCGCATAGGCACGAAAAAAGAGGAAAAACAAATTACTTCTACAGAAACTACGGTTTTATTATCGCCAATAAAAACATATTGTATGCATCTTGTTACTTATAGTAAGAATAGACCAGCAAAGAAAGATACTCTACTTAATAGCATTAAAAACAAGTTCAAAGATGCTCCCGAAATAGCAGTAGATGTTTTTAACTTATTAACAACACAAGGCGCAGTAATTATCTCAGAAAACAAAGTATCTTATAACGATAAAAAAATAAAAGAGCTTGCAAACTAAACGTGATATGTCAAAAACGAGTAGCAAGCATTATAATGAACGACCCCCATAGCAAGTTATGGGGTATCTAATTCGCTGTAGTTTTCTTGACTGGTTTGATATGCCGACCTTGTTACTTCAAGAAGGGTTCAAGTTTTTCTTTTATGCAAATGAGCATGAACCTAAGCATATTCATGTTGAAAAGGCCGGTGAGTTTGCCAAAATTGAATGGGCGACGTTGCATGTTGTTCATAATTACATGAAACCTAAAGACTTGAAAAAAGTGTTGTCCATAGTTGAGGCAAACAAAGAAAGTTTTGAGAGGAAATGGGATGAATACTTTAATCAAAGGTAAAGTGGTTCACTTCGATGACCGCTATCTTCATGTAGAGCTTGAGGATGAACGGATGATTTCTACTCCTATATCCTGGTATAAGGAATTACAGAATGCGTCACTCCTGCAACTAAAAAACTATACGTTTATTTGTCAAGGTACAGGTATTGAGTGGCCCGACCTTGACTATCATCTCAGTATTGAGAGTATGTTACTTTCTCAAATTCAGAAAAAGGCGGCTTAAGTTAAACGGGTAGGGCCACTTTGGGGCGGCAGCACTGATGCTAAGAATTAACCTACGATCCCCTGTAGTTGCTGTGGTCGGATCAGTATAAAGCACCTCAAACCCCAAGATCACGAGGGAGGGATAGTTTGACGGTCACCCGATAGAGAGCTATTACTTCACCATAGAATTATTATTCAATCAGTGTGGGTTGTAGTGACCACGGCATTGCACAATGATCATTACATCATTCTCAATTTGGTAAACTAATCGATACCCGTTCGCCACTTGGATGGATAATGAATGGTGTAGTCATTAGAAACAGCCTTGATAAAGTTCAGCTAAATCCAGTGTCCAGCCCACAGATCGGACATCCAGCGTTCCACTAATTATATCCAGCGGTTGCCAGTCTTCAGCGCGACGGTAGATCGTAACGTGCTGCACCTCTTGGGCAATCAACAGATATTCCTCCAAGCTCTCGATCTGCTGATAGGCCAGCCGCTTTTTAGTACGGTCATGGGTGGCGGTCGAATTGGAAAGCACCTCGATAATCAGCTTCGGTTCCTTGCAGAGCACATCTTGATCATCCTGTTCAGCGCAACTCACTACCACATCGGGATAAAATACGTTTTGCGCGGCTTGTACCTTGGCATCAGACGCCAGAACCAAACAAGGAGTACCGTCTAAGTGATTGCCCAAACTCCGAACCAACCGGGCGATCAATTTAACATGGCGGATCGTTCCACCGGTCATGGCGACAATACGCCCGTCAATCCATTCATGCCGGGTCTGCTGCTGATTTTCCCAGTCCATAAACTCTACTAAAGTGGAGATGGCTTTTAAGTGTTCAGCGGTTTCATTCATGGTTTGGATTCCTTATTCTGATAATTCTTGTAGAGTTATTCTCTCGGTGAGGTATCGCCTTGAATTTTAACTTGATCCCGTTGATCCAATAAATAAGAAATGCACTCGCCCAGGGTCCTATCAAGCTGTAACGATAAGTTTTTTAGTTTTCGCCGATCCTCCTCATGAATATAAACATAAAGACCCCGATAGCCCTTATCTTTCATTCGTTCACGATAGTCTATTATTCGTTGCTTGTTGGATTTAGTCATTTCATGAATCCATTTTCCCAACTATTTATTGCAAGATCCGTCGGGCCACCTGAAGGATCGTCAGCAGTTCCCGGTCTCTTGAAAAGCTCAATTTAATCAATGTATTATAGAAGGTGTTTG
>NZ_CBTK010000309.1 GCF_000531125.1 Candidatus Contendobacter odensis Run_B_J11
CCAAAGCTGGCGCTGGGTCAATCAGGGCGGCGAGGATTACCAACTGGCAGCATTGCCCGCCGCTGCGCAACCACCCGGCACCCGAGTAACGGTCACCCTGGCGGCCAATCAAACCGCGTTTCTCGACAGTCGCCTAATCCGCCAGATCGTGCGCCGTTATGCGGATTTCCTGCCGTTCCCGATTCGGCTGAACGGCTTGGGTCCGATCAATGCGGTCAACGCGCCCTGGCACCAGCCGGACTGGAACGATCCGGCAGCGCGAGAAGCCTCGTTGACCACCTTCCTCAGTCAGCGCTACGCCGATTCGCCGCTGCTGGTAATTCCCATAGCTTTGGCGCAACCCTCCGCACGAGGCGGCTTGTTCGTCGCCGCCCGTTATGCGCCTGGCGCGCCAGCGGGTGGAACCCTGGATTTGTTTCAGGCCCGGATGTGCATCCGCCTGAACGACCGTGAACTATTACCGGAATGGGCCCGCTTTGTGCGTGGGGTGGTGGACTGCCCGGAGTTGCAGCCGACCGCCGCCCGCGACAATGTGCTGCGGGACGCCGCCTATCACGCTTTGCGTGAAGCTTTGGGAGAGGTCATCGTCGCCGCCCTGCTCGATCTCGCCGCCCGCGACCGTCCGCGTTTTCTGCAACTGTGCGATTGGCATCACGACGCGGTTAAGGGCATGGCGGCGCAACATCCAGAGTTTGGCGCCGCAGTGCTGGATCACCTGCCGTTTGAGACCCATCAGGGGCAGTTGAACCTGCCCGACTATCTGGCGCGCCAGCCGACGGCGGAAAACGGCAAACGTCCGCTGTACTTCTTCACCCATGAAGCTGATTCTAATCAGTTCTATGCGCTGTGTCAGGCGCACGCCCTGCTGGCGATCAACGCCGGTCGCCCCTTCGATGAAACGCTGTTACGCCGCTATGCCAGCCAGCATCCAGAGGCGATAGAACTCAAGCCCCTGGATCGATTGGACGATCCGGCGCTGTATCAACGGTTGGCGCCGGAGGAGGAAGCGGCTTACGAGCGGTTGGCGCGGGCGATGGATCGGGCGTTGGGAGATATGGAGGTGCGGGTACGGACTCAAGTCCGCCGGTTTCAGCCAGCCACGCTGAGCGCAGTGTTGATTGCCGGCCAGCGGGTCACCGCTTTCGATGAAATGGAACGGGCGCTGGAAAAACCGTTTTTGCTGGACGGGCTGGCAGAACTGGCCGGCGAGGTGCGCGACCGCTTGCGCCAGCATCCGCTGACCCTGTTTCTGAACGCCGTGCATCCGCTGGTGCAACGGCTCGGCGCGTTGACCGATCCCGACGACCCATGCTGTCGCCTGGTACTGACGGGGCTGTATCACGGTGCGCTGCTTAACGCCCAGCACCGGCTGACGCCCGCTGCTGCCCGCCGGTTTCATGCCGATTGGCAGGTATTGTTGCTTGAACACTTGGAATTGTGGCTGCGGACAGCATCTTGCGATACCCAGGAACCTTAACCGGTTCCCGCCCAAAATATCCCCCCGATCCCGGTGAGCGTGCGGGGCTCACCGAGTCGGGGAGAAGAATCAGCTCCGGCTGAGTTGGCGCATCGCTTCCTGCGCATCCACTGCGGCAATAGCGCTCATGTTGATGATCCGCCGCGCCGCTGATGAAGGAGTCAGGACATGCGCCGGCTGGGCCAACCCCAGCATGATCGGACCGATAGCCACGCCATTAGTTAGCATTTTCAACAGGGTGTAGGAGATATTGGCAGCGTCCACATTGGGCATGATCAGCAGGTTGGCCGCACCGATCAGCCGCGATTTCGGGAAGATGCTGGTGCGCAGCCCTTCCGATAGCGCCACGTCGCCGCGCATCTCGCCTTCTACTTCCAAATCCGGCGCCCGTTGCCGAATGATGGACAGTGCCTCGGCCATCTTGTGGGCTTGCGGCGATTTGTAGGAGCCAAAGTTGGAGCGCGACAGCAGCGCCACTTTGGGAGTAACGAAACGGCGCACTTCCTCGGCCGCCAACAGGGTAATGTCGGCCAGTTCCTCAGCGCTGGGATTCTCGTTGAGATGGGTGTCGCAGATGAACAGCGGGCCTTGTGGGGTGATCAGCATATCCAGCGCCGCCGGAGTGCGCACCCCTTCACGCAAGCCGATGATATCCAGTACATAGTCCACATGATCAGGATAGTTGCCGACCAGGCCGCAGATCAGGGCATCGCCGTGGCCCAGCCGCAACAGCAGCGCCCCCACCACCGTAGCGCGAGTGTTGACCCGAATCTGGGCGTTATTAGGGTCTACACCGTGGCGACCGCACAGCCGGTGATATTCTCGCCAGCAGTCCTCGTAGTAGGGATTGTTCTGTTGATCAATCAGATCGAAATCCTGATCGGGACAGATATGCAGGCCAAGTTCATCGATCAGTTGTTCGACCCGCTGGCGGCGACCAATCAGCACTGGATAGGCGATGCCGTCGTCAATGACCGCCTGCGCCGCCCACAGCACCCGTTCCTCTTCGCCTTGGGCATAGATGATCCGCTTGCGGTCGGTCTTGGCGCGGTCGAACACCGGGCGCATCACCATGCCGGAGCGGTAGACATACTGACTCAGCCGTTGCCGATAGGCGTCGAAATCAGTGATCGGATGGGTAGCGACCCCGGACTCCATCGCCGCTTTAGCGACTGCCGGCGGCAGGGTCAGCAGCAGCCGGGACTCGAAGGGTTTGGGGATCAGATACTCCGGCCCGAATGGAACGCTCTCGCCGCCAGCGGCCGCCATTTCCTCGGAGGAGTGGGGTTCGCGCGCCAGTTGCGCCAGCGCCCGCACACAGGCCAGTTGCATCTCGCGGTTGATGGTGGTCGCGCCCACGTCCAGCGCGCCCCGGAAGATGTACGGGAAACACAGCACGTTGTTGACCTGATTGGGATAATCCGAACGGCCGGTGGCAATAATGGCATCGGGCCGAGCGGCCTTGGCTTCCTCCGGCATGATTTCCGGGGTCGGATTCGCCAGCGCCAGAATCAGCGGACGGGCGGCCATGGCCTTGACCATTTCGCGGCTTAGCACCCCGGCCTTGGACAGACCGAGAAAGATGTCGGCATCCACAATCGCTTCAGCCAGATTGCGCGCCGTAGTGTCGGCGGCATAAGCGGCCTTGGACGGATCGAAGTCCTCACGCCCTTGAAACAATACGCCCCGGCTGTCGCAAACGATGACGTTTTGCCGTTGCAAGCCCAGGCTGACCAGCAGATCGAGACAGGCGATGCCCGCCGCGCCCGCCCCGGAAGCGACCAGTTTGACCGTGCCGATGTCCTTGCCGATCAGATGCAGCCCGTTGATCACCGCAGCAGCAGTGATAATTGCGGTGCCGTGCTGGTCATCGTGGAATACCGGAATTTTCATCCGATCCCGCAACTGACGCTCGATGTAGAAGCATTCCGGGGCTTTAATATCCTCCAGATTGATGCCGCCGAACGTCGGTTCCAGACTGGCAATCGTTTCCACCAGTTTATCGGGGTCGGATTCGCTGATCTCGATGTCGAACACGTCAATACCCGCGAACTTCTTGAACAACACACCCTTGCCTTCCATCACCGGCTTGGATGCCAGCGGGCCGATATTACCCAAGCCCAATACCGCCGTACCGTTAGTGATGACCGCGACCAGATTGCCCCGGGCGGTAACAGTGGAGACCTCACGCGGGTCAGCGACAATCGCTTCGCAGGCGGCAGCAACGCCGGGGGAATAGGCCAGCGCCAGATCACGCTGATTAGCCAGCGGTTTGGTGGGGACGACTTCGATTTTACCGGGAGGCGAAGCGCGATGGTATTGCAGCGCCTGTTCATTAAACGTATCAGTCATGGGACAAAAAACTCCTGGAAGGCGGCGGCGGGAATTTCACCGATGAGGCTAAAGCGGGCTAAGGTTAGCGGAAAACGATGGCTAAAAGTGAAACGGATGAATGGGGCAATAATCGCGCCGGAATCCCGGCGATATGCTACCCAAGATAATGAGTGAGAACCCAATGGGGAAGTTATGGGGTTTCGGCTATCTCCCAATCTCCTGCAATACCCCCTCCACCTCATGCGCTCTGGCCTCGGCATCGGGCAATTCCTGGATAAAGCGCAACTTGTCCTTCCCGTCCAACTTGTAGATTTTGGGCTGTTGCTGAATCAGTCGAACCAATTTCACCGGATCCACTTTCGGTTGCGGACCGAAGACGATCCGCCCGCCTTTCGGCCCAGCTTCAATTTTCTTTACCCCAATCGGCAGCGCTCGCAGCTTCAACTCCGTTACCCGAAACAGGGTCTTGACCGGCGTCGGTAACAACCCGAAGCGGTCAATCATCTCCACCTGCAATTCCCGCAACTCGCCATCGTCGCGGGCGCTGGCAATGCGCTTGTACAGAATCAGCCGGCTGTGAACATCAGGCAGATAGTCATCGGGAATCAGCGCCGGGCTTTGCAAATCCACTTCCGGGCCATGATCCAGCGGTCGGTCCAGCTCCGGCACGCGGCCGGCTTTCAACGCCTGCACCGCCCGCTCCAGCAGATCCATATACAAGGTGAAACCGACCTCGTGAATCTGGCCGCTTTGATCCTCGCCCAGCAACTCGCCCGCGCCACGAATCTCCAGATCGTGGCTGGCCAGCATGAAGCCCGCGCCCAAATCCTCCAGTGACTCAATCGCCTCGATCCGCTTGACTGCGTCTGCTGTCATCAGCGGACGCGGCGGCACAATCAGATAGGCATAAGCCCGATGGTGCGAGCGCCCAACCCGTCCGCGCAACTGATGCAACTGCGCCAGTCCCAGCTTGTCGGCGCGGTTGATAATGATGGTATTGGCGCTGGGTACATCAATGCCGGATTCAATAATCGTGGTACAGATCAGCAGATTGCAGCGGCGATGATAGAAATCCAGCATCACCTGTTCCAGCTCCCGCTCGCGCATCTGGCCGTGAGCAACCGCGATCCGCGCGCCCGGCGCCAGTTCCGCCACCTGCGCCGCCATCCGCTGAATCGTCTCCACTTCGTTGTGCAGGAAATAAATTTGCCCGCCGCGTTTCAACTCACGCTGGCAGGCTTCCTGAATCAGCGCCTTGTTCCATTCACCGATGAAGGTTTTGACCGCCAGCCGTCCCGCCGGCGGGGTGGCGATGATGGATAACTCACGCAAGCCGGCCATCGCCATGTTCAGGGTGCGCGGAATCGGCGTTGCCGTCAGCGTCAGCACATCCACTTCAGCCCGCAACGCCTTCAACCGTTCTTTCTGCCGCACTCCGAAACGGTGTTCCTCGTCGATGATCACCAGCCCCAGCCGCTTGAAGGTTACGCTGTCCTGCAACAGCTTGTGAGTGCCGATCAGAATATCCACGGTGCCTTCGACCAGCGCTGTCAAGGTCACCGCCTGCTGTTTCGCCGAGCGGAATCGGGACAGCAACTCAGTCCGCACTGGCCAGTCGGCGAAGCGATCCAGAAAATTCTGATAATGCTGCTGTGCCAGCAGCGTGGTCGGAGTCAGCACTGCCACCTGCCGTCCGTCCTGCACCGCCACGAACGCGGCGCGCATCGCCACCTCGGTCTTGCCGAAGCCAACATCGCCGCACACCACCCGATCCATCGGACGACCCTGGCGCATATCCGCGATCACCGCCTCAATAGCGGTTTGTTGATCAGGAGTTTCCTCAAACGGGAAGGCGGCAGCGAAAGCGGCATAATCGGCAGCGCCCAGATCAAACGCATGGCCGGGCCGGGCCTCACGACGGGCGTACAGATCCAGCAATTCTGCCGCCGCATCGTTGACCTTTTCAGCGGCTTTGCGCCTGACCTTCTCCCATTGACCGCTACCCAGTTTGTGCAAGGGCGCACTGTCCGGCGCTGCGCCGGTATAGCGGCTGAGCAGGTGCAACGACGCTACTGGCACATACAGCCGGTCGCCGCCGGCGTATTCCACTACCGCAAACTCGCCATCAACCCCCGCTACCTCCAGCCGTTGCAGCCCGGCGTAGCGACCGATGCCGTGTTCTTCGTGGACAATGGGCGCACCGAGACTGAGATCGGTCAGATTGCGGATAATGGCATCGGGATCGCGGCTGGGACCACGTCGACGCTGTTGCCGTACCCGTTCCCCGTAGAGTTGCGACTCGGCGATGATCGCCAAGGGTGGTTCGGTCAGCAACAGACCCTGTTCCAGCGGTGCCACCGTCAGCGCCACCTGCAACTCCTCCCGCGCCAGAAATTCGGTCCAGCCTTCGCAGAGCTGTGGTTGCAGGCCATAGCTACGCAAGGTGTCCCGCAAGACCTCACGGCGGCCTGCTGATTCAGCCGCGAACAGCACCCGCCCCGGAAATTCCTTTAGAAATTGTTGCAGTGCGGCGGCAGGATGTTCGGCGCGCAATTCCAGCGGCAGCGCCGGCGGGGGTGCGGTGGGGAAATTAACCCCGCCGTCCCCGGCCACATTCAACTCAACTCGCAGGTAACGTGACAGCGCCCCATCCACCTGGGCCGCATCCAGAAACAGCAGCGGCGGTGGCAACAACGGTCGTTCCGCATCATGGCGACGCTGCTCGTAACGGTCCATCAGTTGATCCTGAAACGCCGCCAGCGCCGCACTCACCCCGTCCAGCCGGATCGCCAGCGTAGCGCCCGGCAAATGATCAAACAGAGTAGCGGTCTGCTCAAAGAACAGCGGCAGGTAATACTCGATACCACCGGGCGCGTTGCCGGCACTCACCTCGCGGTAGATCGGACTGCGTTGCGGATCGCCTTCGAACTGGCGACGCCAGGACTGCCGGAAACGGTTGATAGTGTCCTTGTCCAGGGCGAACTCCCGCGCCGGCAACAATTCGATCTGCGTCACTTTAACGATAGAGAGCTGGGTGTCCGGGTCAAAATCGCGGATGCTCTCCACCTCGTCGTCGAACAGTTCGATCCGGTATGGCCGCTCACCGCCCATCGGGAACAGGTCGAGAATCGAACCGCGCACCGCAAACTCTCCATGTTCAACCACTTGCGACACGCAAACGTAACCGGACGCCTCCAGCCGTTGACGGAATGGTTCCAGATGCAGTCGCTCGCCAACCTTGAGCAGCAGCGCGTAGCGATCCAGATAATCGTGCGGCGCCAGTCGCTGCATCAGCGTCGCCACCGGCACCACCAGCACCCCGCGCCGCTGCTGCGGCAGCCGGTACAGCGCCGCCAACCGCTGCGACACGATGTCCTGATGCGGCGAAAACCCATCGTAAGGCAGTGTCTCCCAGTCCGGGAACGCCAGAATGGACAAATCCGCTCCACCAAAGATCCGCAGTTCGGTCTCCAGCCGCGCCGCAGTCTGACTATCGGGCACAATCGCCAGCACCAGACCCCGATAACGGGCAGCGGTAGCAGCGATTAACAGGGCGGGACTGGCGCCGTGCAACTGACCCCAGTGGATCGGATGTCGAGGGTCAGGCGGCAGGGCGGGGCGAAAAGAATTCAGCGGGATGGGCTGCTCGACAAGCGCGGACATGGATAACGGCGAACCTGGGTGGCTGAAAAGGCTGTTTATTGTCCCACAAGAGCGAAAACCGCGCACAAACCGAACGTTATGAGTTGCGCACCCGGTCAATACACACTCCAATTGCTAAGCTATCCTTGTTCAGTACCATCCGCCGCTTCAACGAACCAAAGGGGGATTTTATGATTACAGCACATGATGAATCCTGTTTTTGCAACCACTCGCATGATCTTTTGCCCACGAATCCGGGCCGCCGCCGTTTCATTCGACTCGCCACCTTGGGCAGTGGCATCGCGCTGCTGGGACTGGTAACGCCTTGGCAGCTCGCCCAATCTGCCGCCGAACATGGTGCCGAGAACGTGGGCGCTGCCCCGGCGCATACCGCTGAAGCCCTGCTGCTCAGTTGCATGGATTATCGGCTGGTGGACGACATTGTTCGCTACATGGATGGCCGGGGCATGACCAACCAGTACGATCACGTGGTTCTGGCTGGCGCTTCGCTGGGTGCGCTGACCGGTGATTTCAAGGACTGGAATAAGACCTTCTGGGAACACCTCAAGATCGCCAGCGATCTGCATCACATCAAGAAGGTCATCTTGCTGGATCATCGCGATTGCGGCGCCTACAAGGTAATTCTGAAAGCGGACTTTTCCAAGAATCCGACGCTGGAAACCCGTGTCCATGGCAAATATCTGCGCGATCTGGCGAAAGAGATTCACAAGCGCTATCCACAACTGGAAACAGAAACCCTGATGATGAGTCTCGACGGCACGGTTGAGACCGTCTCCTCAGAGCTTTAGGGCAAAGCCGCGCTTTGAAACTGCGTTCATTACGGGGGATGCTGAAAATAAAAAAGCCCGGCAAGCCGGGCTTTCGGAAATCTGGTTTGATTAGTCTATCGGGCGAATATTGGTCGCCTGCTTGCCCTTGGGGCCGGTTGTTACGTCAAAGGAAACCTTTTGGTTCTCCCTGAGCGTCTTGAATCCCCGCGCCTGAATCGCGGAGAAATGCGCGAACAGATCATCACCACCGTCATCCGGCGAAATAAAACCAAAACCTTTTGATTCGTTAAACCACTTCACAGTACCAGTAGACATGCTCGATTCCTGAAAACTTAAGAACATTGAAAATTTGGGTTGCTACCCAAACAAGCCGCACGAGAATCAGCGCAGGGAAATATGACGAAAGGAATTGCGGACTGGAGAGCTGCAACCAACGAACACTTTCACTACCTGAACATCACGCATCACTAAGGTAGACGAAGAGTAGGGATCAAGCAAGATGATTTTTCACCAAACAGCGGCAGTCCTGACCGATTGGAATTCGGCAACAAGAGGATCGACCAACACCCACCGCTACGGTGCGCTGTAACGTTCCGCGCCCGCATCGTATTCCGGGAAGCCCACCGCCGCCTGCAACTCGGTAAAAGTCAGTACCTCCGCTGTTTCTCCCCGCTGGATGCACGCCAGCGCGGTGCGCATGGCCTTAATGGACACATTGAGCAAGGTCAGCGGATAGACGGCGATCTGATAACCGATGGCTTCCAGTTGCGCGGGTAGCAGCAGCGGAGTCTTGCCGAACTCGATCAGATTGGCCATCTTGGGGCCGGAAACTGCGCTGCAATAGCGGCGCATCTCTGCTTCGTTCAGCGGCGCTTCCAAAAAGGTGATGTCTGCGCCGATCCCGGCAAAAGCCTGGCAGCGAGCAATCGCCTCATCCAGACTATCGGTGGCGCGGGCGTCGGTACGCGCCATGATCAGAATATCAGTGCCTTCGTTACGGACATCGACCGCTGCCTGCAACCGCAACAGCGCCTCCTCGCGCCCGATGACCGCCTTGCCTTGGGTGTGACCACAACGTTTGGGCATCACCTGATCCTCGATCATGATGCAGGCGAACCCGGCGCGGGCGTAGCCTTCAACGGTACGTTTCACATTGAGCGGGTTGCCAAAGCCGGTGTCACCATCGCCGATCAGCGGAATCGAAACCGCGCCGCAGATATTGCGGCCCTGCTCCACCATTTCGCCGTAGGAGATCAATCCGGTGTCGGGTAAACCCAGCCGGGCGGCAGAGACCGCGAAGCCGCTCATGAACGCGACCGGGAAACCGGCCTGCTCGACCAGTTTGGCGGAGATGGCGTCGTGGCAGCCGGGCATCAGCAGCAAGCCGGGTTGATTTAACAAAGCGCGGAGTTGATCAGCGGGCGTTGGCATCGTGGTTATGATCCAAAATGGGGTGAGTTCGCCAAAAAGCATAGTTGCGGATCGCGCCAGCGGCAAACGCCCGCCGTCTTTTGTAGTATCCATTCAACGGATAAACGACCATGCCGCCGCTGAACTGAGAAAACGCACCCTGACCCACCGGTACAATCAGCGTCAGGCGTGGCTGGCGAACGCGCACCGGGTTTTGGATGAAGCCGTCGCGGCGGCTTACCGCTGGCCGGCGGATTTGAGCGATGAGGAAATGCTGCGGTGGTTGCTGGCATTGAATCGGGAGCGGGTCAATGCCCAGACCACTTGATCTTTCCACTGTATTTCCAAAGCGTTTGAGCAGGAGGATAAACCATGTCAACACTATTAGCGGAACGTGAGTTGCTAAACTCTCAGCCCCGCCATCACTGGACGGTGGCGGAATATCATCGCATGGGTGATATGGGTTTATTGAATGAAGATTCGCGGGTGGAATTGATTGAGGGGGAGTTAATCGAAATGGCACCGATTGGAAGTTCACATGGGGGCGAAGTAAAATACTTCAACAATAAATTTGTTTCGCTACTACAGGGTAAGGTCATCGTATCTGTTCAAGATCCGATCATTCTCGGTGGGTACGCTGAACCTCAGCCGGATATTGCTCTTTTGCGCTGGCGCGATGATTTTTATCGAAAAGCGAACCCGCACCCAGAAGACGTATTGCTCCTCATCGAAGTTTCTGATAGTACCCTGCGCTACGACTGCGACGTTAAAGTCCCGCTCTACGCCAGTCACGGCATTCCAGAAGTCTGGTTGCTGGATATTCAGAATCGGCAACTGGAAATCTACCGCGATCCGATCAATGGACACTATCAGCAACGGGATTGCCGCCAGACCGGTAAAATCGCGCCGATTCTCTGTCCCGATGCCGTGATTGACTTAGCTGAAGTATTCCCTAATCTATAATTGAAGCGATCTCGTAATGGCTGAACTTGCGCTCTTTACCTCTGATAGCACCGAACAGGTACCGCTGAAAGTCTTTACTGAGAAAGCGTACTTGGACTATTCCATGTACGTGATTCTCGACCGGGCGCTGCCTCACATCGGCGATGGATTGAAACCGGTGCAACGGCGCATCGTTTATGCCATGTCCGAACTGGGGTTGAATGCCGGCGCCAAGCATAAAAAATCCGCCCGCACGGTCGGCGACGTGTTGGGCAAGTACCACCCGCATGGCGATTCAGCCTGCTACGAAGCGATGGTGTTAATGGCCCAGCCGTTTTCCTATCGCTATCCGCTGGTGGATGGGCAGGGCAATTGGGGATCGCCCGATGATCCCAAATCCTTTGCCGCCATGCGCTATACCGAGGCGCGGTTGTCGCCCTTTGCCCAAGTGCTGTTATCCGAACTCGGCCAGGGTACGGTGGATTGGACGCCCAATTTCGACGGTACGCTGGATGAACCGGTATGGCTGCCGGCCCGCTTGCCGAACGTGCTGCTGAACGGCGCGACCGGCATTGCCGTGGGCATGGCGACCGACATTCCACCACACGCGCTTGGCGAGGTTGCGGCAGCGTGTCTCTACCTGCTGGATCATCCCGACGGCGATTCTGATCCGCTGCATGACCTGATTCCCGCGCCGGATTATCCGGGTGGAGCCGAGATCATTACCCCGCGTGAGGAACTGCGGAAACTGTACCAAACCGGTAATGGTTCGGTGCGGTTGCGCGCCCGCTTCGAGCGGGAAAACGGCGATGTAGTGATTAACGCCCTGCCGCATCAAGTGTCCGGGGCGCGGATCATGGAACAAATTGCCGCGCAGATGATCGCCAAGAAGCTGCCAATGGTTGAGGATTTGCGCGACGAATCCGACCACGAGAACCCGACCCGGCTGGTCATGGTGCTGCGCTCGAACCGGGTGGATGTGGATTTGTTGATGGACCATCTGTTCGCTACCACCGATTTGGAAAAGAGCTACCGGGTTAACCTCAACATGATCGGCCTGGACGGTCGGCCTCAGGTCAAGAATCTCCGGCAGATTCTCGAAGAATGGTTGCGCTACCGGGTCACAACGGTGCGGCGGCGGCTGGGCCATCGGCTGAATCAGGTCGATCAACGCCTGCACCTTCTCGACGGCCTGCTGATCGCCTATCTGAATCTGGACGAGGTGATTCGCATCTTGCGCACTGAGGAAAAACCCAAGCCGATCCTGATCGCCCGGTTCCAATTGTCCGACCTTCAGGCTGAGGCGATTCTGGAAACCAAACTGCGTCATCTGGCCCGGTTGGAGGAAATGAAACTGCGCGGCGAACAGGGCGAGTTGCGTAAGGAGCAGGAGCAGTTACAACAGTTGCTCGGTTCCGAAAAGCGGATTAACTCACTAATTTGCAAGGAAATTAAGGAGGATGCCAGACGTTACGCTGATCCCCGCCGCTGTCCGCTGGTGGAACGGCGACCGGCGCAAGCGCTGGACGAAACCAGTCTGACGCCAAGTGAACCGACGGTGGTGGTGCTGTCGCAGAAGGGTTGGGTACGGGCAGCCAAGGGGCGCGAGATTGACGCAGCGGCGCTCAGCTATAAAGCCGGTGACGCTTTCCTGGAGCAGGCTCAGGGTCGCAGCAATCAGGCGGCGGTGTTCATGGATACGACCGGGCGAACCTACACTTTGCCCGTCGCGGGGCTGGCCTCAGCGCGTGGTTACGGCGAACCGCTGACCGGCAAGCTGAGTCCGCCGGACGGCGCCCGCTTTGTCCATGTGCTGCTGAGCAATCCCGAAGACCTCTATCTGTTGGCAACCGACGCCGGCTACGGGTTCATCTGCGCGTTAGATGACATGGCAAGTCGCAACAAGGCCGGTAAGCTGGTGCTGACGGTGCCGGATGGAGCGCGGGTGTGGGCACCGCTGCCGGTTGCAAACCTGGAAAGCGACCGCTTGGCCGCTGTCAGTAGCGGCGGGCGGTTGTTACTCTTTTCGTTGCGCGAACTGCCGCGCCTGTCCAAAGGCAAGGGCAACAAAATTCTCGATCTGTCAGGCGACGAACGCTTGGTTACCCTTACCTTGGTGCCCGCAGCACAGGGGATCGTACTCACCGCCGGCAAGCGCGATTTGAAACTGAAGCCCGCCGATCTGGAAGGCTATGCCGGCGAGCGGGGCCGACGCGGCAAGCCATTACCGCGCAGCTTTCAGCGGGTAGAGCGAGTGATGGTGGGGGATTGAATAGGCGCAGCGGTATAACGATGGCGTCTTTCACGGAGAAAATGGATGAAATGAGCAGTAGGGTACGCATTAGTTCTGCTTTTTCAGATTTATCTAGTTGATTTTTATAAAAAATGAAGATAATCCAACCCGAATCAACAGACAAGGCTTGATGAGGTAGCGTATGAAAGAGGTACCGTCGGAAGCGTTAAAAAACTCGGTTGCTGACGCCGAGGTGGGGTTGTTGGCCGGGGTTGGGCAGCGACTCTTGGACTTCTGTGAGCGCTTCGGCGGTCACTTCCGCCAGCGCACGCGGACGGTCGAGGCTTCGGCTCGACACGACTTGCGCGGTCTGCTCCAGGCGGAAACCAAGAACATGGAGCGGGATGGAGGAGGTCATTCCCGACGCCGATCATCCAGCGCTCCAGCACCTGCTGAGCGAGTCGGCGTGGTCAGAACAGGCGGTGTTCGATCAAGTGACGCAGGATGCCAACCGGCTATGGGGGGGTCAGGCCGATAGCCGTCAGCTGATCGACGAGAGCGGCTGCCCGAAGAAAGGGACGCAGTCGGTGGGAGTGGCGCGGCAAGGGTGCGGCCCGTTGGGCAAAGTCGAGAACGACCAGGTCGGGGGGTTCGCGGCGCTGAGCCGGGGAACCGAGGTCCGTTGCGTAAACCATGGTCTTTTATTCCATAGCTCACTTCTTGCTTCAACGAGGTTGCC
>NZ_CBTK010000310.1 GCF_000531125.1 Candidatus Contendobacter odensis Run_B_J11
CGTTCCTCTCAACCTAAAGCCTATCCGCTTCAAATTTTACCTAAAACTGATAGGTGGTGAGCGCCAGTACGCAGAATCTGAGACTTTGATTGCAGGGGAGTTTCGGGCGACGCTTCACCTCAGGTCCGTTTCGGAGAGGTTGCGCCGCCCAGTGGGATGAAAAGACTTAGCTTAGAGAACCCTTGGCTTCCTTCTTGGTTTTCTTTTCGGCTTTCTTTTCCTTCATGGTTTTCGCCGGTTTCTTCTTGGTTTCTTTCTTGGTGTCTGTACTTTTAGTCATGACTTTCTCTCCTCACGGTCCAACTGCGGTAGAACTGCCTTGCAGCAGCGAATTCAGCAGACAATAGAAAGTGACTTTATAACGGTCTGCTGGAAACAATAATCAGGTCTGTTGGATCAACTGGTATCAGCTTTGAACGAAACCGTTGGTAAACAACCGCGTTTCAATATGCTTGAGCTTTATGTCTCTATCCAGAGCAATACTTCGGACAGTTTTATCTAGCTGATTGATATGAAAAGGAACCTTCGGTAGGGTAAAATGTTGCTTACCAAAACGACATTTTAAATCCAATCCGAAGGTTCCCATGCTCCTAATAGACGCTGTTTTACAAAAAATGTCCTCCTGTAAATTTTCCTGTGATGGTGAGGGCTGGTAGCGTCAGGTTAGGGCGTTAACTGAATTTAACCCATTGATCTCAATAGGTGATGTTCATTTTATCTGCCTGCCCCACAGTTCAGATCACAGGAAAATTTACAGGAGGAAAAATTCCACAACCTGCATAGGAGAGCTATAGTAACTGGTATGTGTTTATATCGCAGAGTTTCTTTATATTTAAATCATCAATAATCTCATCGTGTTTAGGATAATCTCTTTTTCGCCCACTAGGATTAAAATTAGTGTTACTTACTCTAATTAAAAAATCAAACCCATTTTTTAGATTTGCAGGTCGTTTTATAATAATATTATTAGTATTTTGCAAAGTTGCTACAATATAATCATACCGTGATGCTAAATTACCACTCCCTGTCCCAGGTATTTCGTTCATAAAAGCATCCAGCACCCTCTTTCTAACATCATTTCTACTTCCAATATTTGAGAATGTCATATTTATTATTGTCATTTCCCCTCCTTACACAGATAACAAGTGATTATCAGGTTCCGCATATCCTGCGCCATAGCAAGATATACGGAAATAGAAGCGACCTAATACTTCTCCGCATCCGTAGCCAAGTATCCTTTCGCCATGCCTGCTACTCCAAGGTTCAAAGTCCGGCTATGGTGGGTTGCAAGGCGCTAACCGATCCTTTGAGGTCATATACGCTGCACTACAGCAAATCATACATTGGAACGATGTCAAGGTGCATGGATAAGCTGGCCTCCTCACGCGCACACCCCAGCAGGTCAACCTTGCGCGCCCACCACGCTGACCCCATTTCCTCTGATTGATTGGCATGGCCGCATGGGTTTGATAATCTATCGTTATGAAAAACCCCGCTTTTATATAACCATTAACGCTAACCTAATTCAAAATCCCATGACCAACGTACTCGAAGCAGAAAGTATCGAGATTCTCCGCGAAGCGGTCGCGGGCGCGGTAAATCCGGTGATGACCTATTCCATCGGCAAGGATTCCTCGGTGATGCTGCATCTGGCGCGCAAGGCGTTCCATCCCGCGCCGCCGCCGTTTCCGCTGCTGCACATTGACACCACCTGGAAATTCCGCGAGATGATCGCCCACCGCGACCGCACCGCCGCCGAGTTGGGAATGCGCCTGATCGCGCACACTAATCAGGAAGGGCTGGCGCAGGGCGTCAATCCGTTCACCCACGGCTCGGCCTACCACACCGATGTGATGAAAACTCAGGCGCTGAAACAGGCGTTGGATCAACACAAATTCGACGTGGTATTCGGCGGTGCGCGGCGCGACGAGGAGAAATCGCGGGCCAAGGAGCGCATCTTTTCGTTCCGCTCCGCCGGCCATCGCTGGGACCCAAAAAATCAACGGCCCGAATTGTGGAATCTGTACAACACCCGCATCCGGCCCGGCGAAAGCATCCGGGTCTTTCCGATCTCCAACTGGACCGAACTGGACATCTGGCAGTACATCATGACCGAAAACATTCCCATCGTGCCGCTGTACCTGGCGAAAAAGCGCCCAGTGGTGCGGCGCGGCGAGATGCTGATCATGGTGGACGACGAGCGGATGCCGCTGGAACCGGGCGAAATTCCAGAGATAAAATCGGTGCGGTTTCGCACCCTGGGCTGCTATCCGCTCAGCGCCGCGTTCGAGAGCGAGGCGGAAACCCTGCTGGAAGTGGTCGCCGAAACGCTGAACGCACGCTCGTCCGAGCGGCAGGGCCGATTGATTGACACCGACAGCATCGGATCGATGGAGCGCAAGAAGCAGGAGGGCTACTTCTAATGGATACGCGCATCGAACCCATCAACGATATTGCCCATTACCTTACCGCCCAAGCCACCAAACCGCTGTTGCGCTTTATCACTTGCGGCAGCGTAGACGATGGCAAATCCAGCCTGATCGGGCGGATGCTGTATGAGTCCAAACAGATTTTCGACGATCAGTTGGGGGCGCTGGAATCCGAATCGAAGCGCTATGGCACCCAGGGCGAGCGAATTGATTTCGCGCTGCTGGTCGATGGTTTGCAGGCCGAGCGCGAACAGGGCATCACCATTGATGTCGCCTACCGCTTTTTCGCCACCGACCGCCGCCGCTTCATCGTCGCCGACACCCCCGGCCACGAGCAATACACCCGCAATATGGCGACCGGCGCGTCAACCGCCGCGTTGGCGGTGATTCTGATTGACGCTCGCAAAGGCGTATTGACCCAGACCCGCCGCCATAGCCGCATCGTCGCAATGATGGGCATTCGCCAAATCGTGCTGGCGGTCAACAAAATGGATTTGGTGGATTACGACGAAGCGACCTTTCACGCCATCGTTGCCGACTACTGCGCTTTTGCGGCGCCGCTCGGTTTAACGTCGGTAACGGCGATCCCGCTGTCGGCGCTGGAAGGCGACAACGTGGTGACCAACAGTCCCAATACTCGGTGGTATAGCGGCCCGGCCTTGTTGGAACTGCTGGAGACGGTTCCACTGGATGAGCGCGATGAAACCGCGCCGTTCCGGCTGCCGGTGCAGTGGGTGAACCGTCCGAATCTGGATTTTCGCGGCTATTGCGGGCGGGTCGCGTCCGGGCGAGTTACCCCCGGCCAGCGGGTGCGGGTGCTGCCGTCCGGAGTGGAAACCACGGTGCGCGCCATTGTTACTTTCGAGGGCGAACGCGAAGTCGCGCTGGCCGGCGATTCGATTACGCTGACGCTGGCCGACGAGGTGGATGTCAGTCGCGGCGATGTGCTGGCCGACGCCGGTGCCGCCCCGGAAGTGGCCGATCAATTCGAGGCGCGGCTGTTATGGATGGCGGAGCATCCGCTGTTGCCCGGACGTTCCTACACCGCCAAGCTGCACTGCAAGGAAGTGGAAGCCATCGTCACCGAGATCAAGTATCGGGAGGACGTGAACAGCGGGGCGCAATTAGCAGCGAAGTCACTGGGGTTGAACGAGATTGCGGTGGTCAATCTCAGCCTGGCCCGGACGGTGGCCTTCGATCCCTACGCCAAAAACCGCACTCTGGGCGGATTCATCCTGATCGACAAGCTCACCCAGGAAACGGTGGGGGCCGGGATGATTGATTTCGCGCTGCGCCGCGCCGCCAATATCCACTGGCAGGCGCTCACCGTGAACCAGTCGGCGCGGGCGACAGCCAAGAACCAGCAGCCTTTGTGCCTGTGGTTTACCGGCCTGTCAGGATCGGGCAAATCCACCCTTTCCAATCTGCTGGAAAAACGCCTGCACGCCGAAGGGCGGCATACCTATCTGCTGGATGGCGACAACGTGCGGCACGGTCTGAACCGCGATCTGGGCTTCACCGAGGAGGATCGGGTGGAAAACATCCGCCGGGTGGCCGAAGTGGCGAAATTGATGGTCGATGCCGGGTTGATCGTGCTGGTGTCGTTCATTTCGCCTTACCGCGCGGAACGGCGACTGGCGCGTTCGCTGTTCGAGCCGGGCGAATTTGTCGAAGTCTTTGTCGATACGCCGCTGGAAGAATGCGAGCGGCGCGACACCAAGGGCCTTTACGCCCAGGCGCGGCGCGGCGAGATTAAGAATTTCACCGGCATCGACAGTGATTACGAAGCGCCGGATACACCAGAGGTACGGCTACTGACCGCAGAACGATCCGCTGAGGATTGCGTTGCTGAATTGGCGCAGCGGGTTCTGGCGGCTCAATGGCTTTCGCCTGAATATCAGATCTAGTCAGCCCGATAGCCAAGCAGGGTGCGCGCCACGCTTTTGTCAAGGCTTGAACCTGATGCGAAGCTTAAATAGGGGTATGCGACGCATACCCCTGAACGATGCTGTTCTACGCTTCCAGTTGCTGGCGCGGGCGGATGATCCGCAACGGGCGCTGGCGTTGCTGGAGCGGCTGGATCAGCCTGCCAGTCGGTGATCAAACCACCGCTGGCGACGACTACACTTGTCAGATCAATCCGCTGCTCTTCAGGAAAACTCTCATGGCGTTACGTTTGCTGCGATCCCTGTTCCGCACCGCACCCATGACGACAACAGGCTCGTTCGACGATGCGCTGATCCGGGAAGCCATCGAGCGGGTGGTGGACGGCACCGATCCCCGGTTGCGGGCGGTGAGTCATTACCGGCGTAAGCTGCGGGATGCAGTCGCCCACTCGGTGGATTATGTGGCGCAACAGGTGGCGACATTGCCGCCCGCGATTGAAGTCGGGCGCCGCCGCTTCACCACGGATCCCTGCTTGCGCGCCCTCTTCATCTCTCCCGATCACCTGAGGGAAGTATTGAGTTTCAGTCAGACCCTCCACAAAAATCCGCCAAAAGCCAGCTTCCCGTCTGCTGTATCCCCTGAACTCTATGCCGCGCTCAGCATGGAACGGATCGAAAAGACGATGCTGGGGGTGGAGTTGCAAGGTGACCTCCTCCGGCGGGATGTACCCCAAATGACCGTTAACTTCCGCAACCACCGGGTCGCATTTCCAACATCCAGCGAAACGGAAACCCGGCGGGAAATGATGAAGCGAGCCTTCGATTATCTGATTGAGGCCGCACTACAAAGCCTGACGGCTACCCGCACCCGCAAGCAGCAACTGCAACAGCAGCAACGCCAACTGCTCCAAAAGAAAGCCCAGGTTCTAAAAAGGGCCGAACCGGGTTTGGAAGCGCTACTGGCGAACCCGGCTCCCCGGAAGGCTGCCGAAACAGCCGCTATCGAACGGCAACTCCGCGAGATCGCAGCCGAGTTCAGCCAGCTTCACGCCGACTCAGCGACTCTCGATCACCACCTCGCTCAAATCGTCGCTACGCTGCGCCAGCCCGAAAGACATCTGCGGATGGATCGGGTTTCACTCACCCTTAATCACATGAATATCAAGGTATCCGGGGATAAGGCCAAGACTGCCAACACGCTGACTTTCGATGACGCCCTGATCGGTGCAAACCGCCGGATGACGGTGTTGCTGGTGCATTTTCCCCGGAGTGAACTGCTGGAGTCGCCGGACTTTTTTGATGAGGCCCAGCGGATTCTTTATCTGAACGGCCGCCCCAGGCTCACGACGTTATAGGTGTCATAAAAAATCATCAGCCCACTCCTGCGCCATCTGTCGAAAACCGATCGCTGGCAAACCAATCAAGCCTACCGCGCTTAAATTCGGTACCGTTCGCGGAGGTGAACCAGCAGGCCCTGCGCCGCCGCCTCGACCAGATCCATCACCCGCTCGAAGCCGCCCGCCCCGCCGTAGTAGGGGTCGGGTACTTCGCGTTCGGGTACCTCCGAAGCAAAATCCAAAAATAATTGAATCCGGGAATGCAGCTCCGGGTTCTGGCACAAGGCCAGCAAGTGGTTGAAATTATCCTGATCCATCGCCAGCACATAGTCGAAATCGGCCAGATCCGCCTCGGTCACCTGCCGGGCGCGGAGGCCGCGCAAATCCGCTCCCCGGCGCAATGCTGTCGCCTGGCCGCGCATATCAGGCGGCGCGCCGATATGATAGGAATGGGTACCAGCCGAATCGGCATAGATTTTTTCGGTCAGACCCACGCCTTCCAGCATCCGCCGGAAGGCGCCTTCCGCCATCGGGGAACGACAGATATTTCCCATGCACACAAACAAAACTTTGACCATCGCCTTCGCCTTTGCTTCCTCTGACCGTTGCGGCGCGGCAAACACCGCTCGCACCGCTTGCATGATTCTGGAACCGATCACCGTGGATGACCCCTCTCATGTTGCACCTTGATCCCGACAAACTGAAAACTCTGCTGGGCCGCTCCCTAAGCTACCAGGGTGTTCCCTGCCAGGTCATCGAAATCCTGGGTGAGGAATCACCGGATCTAGTGTTGCGCGACTTGCGCGATCACCAGGTGATTCAGCCCAATCAGTACGGCGACGCTGGCGGCTGGACTCCGCAAATGTTCACCATCCGCGTACTCAACGTCCACGGTGACCGCTTCAACCCCGATGTGCCGGAACTGGCGGCGCTCGACCTGTTAGCCTGATCTTTCCCATTCCGCCGCCAGTCGCGCCAGATCGGCCTCGGTATCCACACCAGGCGGGGGCGCTTCGGCGGCTTCGGCGACGTAAACGCCAATGCCGTGCCACAGCGCCCGCAGTTGCTCCAGCGACTCGGCCTGTTCCGCCGGTGCCGGCGTCAGTTGCGGATAGCGGCGCAACACCGCCACCCGGTAGGCATAAAGACCGATATGGCGAAACCAGGCGGTCTGTTCCGGCAACTCGGTCAATCGCTCCCGGCTCGCCTGAAACGCTTCACGGTGCCAGGGGATCGGTGCCCGGCTGAAATACCGCGCATAACCCTGCGCGTCTAGCACCACCTTGACCGCATTTGGATCAAAGACTTCGGCGACCTCGCGGATGCGGGTACACGCGGTAGCGATGCCGGCGGCGGGATGCTCCTCCAACCCCATCGCCACCTGCCGCACCAACGCCGGTGGAATCCGTGGCTCGTCGCCCTGCACATTGACCACGATGTCCTGATCCGGCCAGCCGCGCTGCGTCGCCACTTCCGCCAGCCGGTCGGTGCCGGTCGGATGATCGGGCGAAGTCATGCACACTTCCGCGCCGAAACTCTCGGCCACCGCGCGGATGCGCGGATCGTCGGTGGCAATCACCACTTCCACCGCGCCGCTGCCGAGTGCCCGCCGATAGACATGCTCGATCAGCGGTCGCCCCGCCAACAGCCGTAACGGCTTGCCGGGCAACCGGGTTGAGGCATAGCGCGCCGGAATCGCGATCCGAAACCGGGGTTCGGCCTCACCCACTTGCAGCCACCTCGTCATCGCTCAGTCGGCGCGCCTCGGCTTCCAGCATCACCGGAATCCCGTCACGGATCGGGTAGGCCAGCCGGCTTTGCTGGCAGATCAGTTCCTGCCGCGCCTTGTCGTACACCAGTGCAGCCTTGCTGACCGGGCACACCAGAATATCCAGCAGTTTCTTGTCCATGATTTGTTACCTCTTCACCGATGGAGGGCGTGGTCGGGAGCTGGCGCGCCCGCCGATTCACGCTGGAATGATCGCGCCGGATGCCTTTAGTCATCGCCACCGTCGCCAGCCGCTTGAGCAAATCTTCCTCGAACGCCGGTTCCAGTTGCGCACTGACCGGTACATACCAGCAGCCTTCCGGCGCGAAAGATCGACACTTTACCGCATCCTTCTCGGTCATCAGCACCGGCATATCCTGGGGAAAATGTAAATCTTCCAGGCGAAAAACATGATGGTCGGGAAAGGGATGCTCCAGGATGTGCAGCCGAACTTGGCGCAGATACTCGAAAAACCGCCCCGGATCGCCAATGCCAGCGACCGCATGAATGGTGCGGTGACGAAACCCGGCCAGCGCGGCACTAACGTAAGGATCGGCCAGACTTATCGCCGTGTCGCCGCGCAGGCACATCAGATACTCATTGCCCCGAGCTGCGCCATTGCCAACCACGAAATCCACCTTACGCAAGCGGGATAGCGGCTCCCGCAGTGGCCCAGCGGGCAGACAGGCCCCATTACCCATCCGGCGGAATCCGTCTACCACCGCAATCTCAAGGTCACGACGCAAGCGATAATGCTGCAACCCATCATCGCTAAGGATGACGTTGCAATCGTAAGCAGCGAGCAACGCCCGCGCTGCTGCGACCCGATCCGGTCCTACCACCACCGGACAACGGCAGCGCTGCGCCAGCAGCACCGGCTCGTCGCCGACCTGGCGCGGGTCGCTGTCAGCGACCACATGACGCGGCCGTCGCCGACCTGGCGCGGGTCGCTGTCAGCGACCACATGACGCGGCCATTGCTCCGACCGGCCGCCGTAACCGCGACTGATCACCCCGGGCTGATAACCGGCCTCGCGCAGCAGTTCCACCAGCCGCGCCACCAGCGGGGTTTTGCCGGTGCCGCCGACGCTGATGTTGCCGACCACAATCAGCGGCACACCGATGGCTTCGCTGCTGCGGAAACCGTAGTGGTAGAGTCCGCGCCGCAGCCGCACTGCCACGCCGAACAGCAGGCTGATGGGCCAGAGCAACACCGCTACCAGATTGAGGGAATATCCATAACGATCCAGCCAGTTCATGATTCAGGGGTCCGGCGACGACGCGGGTTTCGAGGAGGAAGGAATCACGGTTGACGGATTCGTGGTCGCAATCGCTAACTGTTTCAGGCCCAGTTGGCCGGCGACTTCCAGCACGGTCACCACCGCCTGATGGGGCGTCCGGCCATCCGCACGGAGCGTCAGCGGCACAGTGCGACCGTTGGCGAAGGCTTGTAATGCCACTTTTAACCCGGTGGCATCGGCAGTTTCCAATGCTTGTCCATTAACGGTGTAACGACCGTTGGCGTCAACATCCACGGTCAGTTGCGCCGGAGGATTCGGCAACAAGCGGCCTGCCGCCTCAGGCAGGCGAAGGTCCAGTGCCGATTCGGGCCGCAGGCTGGTGGCGATCATGAAGAAGATGAGCAGCACCAGCACCACATCAATCATCGGCACCAGATTGATTTCCGGCTCTTCGCGGCGGCGGGGACGCAGATTCATGGTTTCCGTTGCTCCGTGTCGGTTCCCGAATCCAGTAAATCCACCAGTTGCAAGGTTTCCTGTTCCATCCGCACCACCAGTTCATCCACTCGGGCATTGAAATAACGGTAGAACAGGACGCTGGGAATAGCGACAGTCAGGCCAGCGGCGGTGGTGACCAGCGCCTCGGCGATACCCACCGACAGCAGGCTGAAATTGCTGTTGCCCTGCATCGAGACGACTTGAAAAATCTTGATCATGCCCGCCACCGTACCCAGTAACCCAAGCAGCGGACTAATGGCCGCTATCGTGCCCAAGGTATTGAGAAACCGTTCCAGTTCATGCGTTACATGGCGGCCCGTGTCCTCGACCCGTTCCCGCAGAATATCCCGACTGCGCCCGCGACAGGCCAGCCCTGCCGCCACGATTTGGCCCAGCGGCGAATTCAGCGGCAAGGCGTCCAGTTCCGGCGAACTGACCACACCCGATTCCAGCCAGTGATCCAGAATCGCCAATAGCCTGGATGGCAGCACCCGCGCCCGCCGCAGCGCCCACAGCCGCTCGATGATGATCGTAGTAGCTACCAGCGAGCAGACCAGAATCGGTGCTATTAACCAACCTCCCGCCTTGATCAAATCAATCATGCGGTGGCCTCTTGGATTTTCCACATCATCATTTATCGTTGACCCACGGTCGCCAATGGAACCGGCGCATGATACTGGAGATTCAACCGACGAATCTTGGCCTTGTTCCCGATCACGGCACGGTCCAGTAATGGCGATGATCGCGCCGGTAGCGCTCCGGCGTCAGCGTCGCGCCCGGCTCCAACCGAAACGTGATTGCGCCTTCGTCGGAGGCATTGAGCAGCGTAGCGCCGCTGGCCTGATAGCGGGCCACAGTGTCGGGACGCGGATAGCCGAACCGGTTGTGATGACCGGTAGCGAACAGCACATAACGCGGCTGTACTGCATTCAGAAACGCCGGTATAGACAGATTGCGATGCCCATGATGCGGTGCGACCAGGATTTCAGCCGCTAACCCGGTTCCGTAATTGGCGGTGAGCGCAGTTTCAGCGGCAGTTTCAATATCACCCGGCAGCAACATCCGGCCTGCTGCGCTTTCCACCCGGAGGACGCAGGAGGCGTTATCGCCGCTGAACCCGGACGATGGCGGATGCAAAATAGCGAATTGCACCCCGTCCCATTCCCAAGTTTCACCGGCTCGGCACGGCTGCGCGCCCTCCATCGGCGTCTGTTCCGGCGCGGAGGTCAGAATGCGCATCACCGGCACCAATTCCCGCAACGACCGCACCCCACCGGTATGCTGGCTGTCGTTGTGGCTGATGATCAGCGTATCCACCTGAAGTGCGCCTTGTTGCCGCAGAAACGGGACGATCACGGCTCGACCGGCATCGAGCGTCGTTCCCAGTTTTGGCCCGGTATCGTAAACCAGCACATGATGTTGGGTTCGCACCACCGCCGCCAAACCTTGACCGGCGTCCAGCAGGGTAAACCAGACTCCGCCCGGCGGCGGCGCAGCGGTCGGCGGCCACAGCAACGGCAGGCACAGCGGCACTCCCAGCCAGCGGCCCGGCAAGCCGTGCGGTGCCAGCAACCACGCCAGGCCCGGCAATGCGAATATCAGCGTCCACAGCGGCGGCGCGGGCCGGTACAGCACCATGCCAGGCAAGCGATCCAGCCAAACCAGGATGTGCCACAAACCATCCATGGTCAGCGCCGCCAGTTCCAGCACCGCCGTTTGCACGGTGACGCCCAGCGGTTCGACCAGCGCCGCCAGCAGGGTCAGCGGCAGCACAGTGCAACCGACCCAGGGAATGGCGATGAAATTAGCCAAAGGCGATAACAGTGCGAATTGCTGGAAGAAAATCAGGGTCGGCGGCAGCATCGCCAAGGTGATATTGAGCTGTAAGCCGACGGTCTGGCCGAGCCATCGCGGTTCACGCCAACGCCCGCTAACGCTATAGAGAATGACTGCCACCGCCCCAAACGACAGCCAGAATCCGGCCAGTAGCGGCGCCCCCGGATCGAGAACCAGAATCGTCAGTAACGCCAGCGCCAGAATCCGGCTCGACACCGCGTAGCGCTGACCTATCAACGCGGCCATCGCTACCGCCACCATCAGGAATGAGCGCTGCGCCGGGACGGAAAGACCGGATAGCAAAGTGTACCCGCCGGCGCCGATCAAAGCGGCCAGCGCCGCCGCCCGAGTCGCCGGCC
>NZ_CBTK010000311.1 GCF_000531125.1 Candidatus Contendobacter odensis Run_B_J11
CGTTACCACGGTGATTCTGCCGCTGGGCGCGACCGAGCAGCACGGCCCGCATTTGCCGCTGGGCACCGACACCTGGCGGGCGGTCGCGCTGGCCGAGCGGTTGGCCAAGCAGTTGCCGGTGCTGGTCGCGCCGGTGATCCCTATCGGCTGTTCCGATGAACACAGCGGTTTTGCCGGGTTATTGAGTCTGGAAGCGGCAACGCTGGCGGCGGTGATCGTGGATTGTGCCCGGCGCATGGCCGATTGGGGCATCCGGCGCTTGGTGGTGCTATCGGCGCATGGCGGTAACGGTCAGGCGCTGGCGCTGGCAGCAACACGGTTGCGGCAGGAAATGCCGCAGTTAGCGCTATGGATTCCCGATGCGATGATGGTGTGTGGCGATGCGGTGCTGGCCATCGCGGCTAAGGCCGGTATCCCGTTGACGGCGGTTGGCCTTCATGCCGGCGAATGGGAAACCTCGGAGCTGCTGTGCCTGCGCCCGGAACAGGTGCGGATGGATCAGGCGACACCCGGTTATATCGGCGATATGGATGCGGCACTGGCGCAATTGGTGGCGAATGGCACCTTGGCGCTGACTTCAACCGGGGTGGTAGGCGATCCCCGGCGGGCAGACGCTGATCGAGGCGAGCGGTATCTGGCGGCGCAGGCCGCGTGTTATGCAGCAGCGTTGACGCAATGGCTTATCCAAACCGACCAGAGTTGAACATGGAACAGCGGGGTGATTCCAGCGACATTGGAACCGCACTGTTGCCGGTTCTGCCGCCTGTCCAACCGGCGCGCTATGTCTTGCAACCGGGTCTGAACATTGTGGCCGACGACCAGGGCGGAGTGCTGCTCTGTCTGCGGCCGCTGCTGGCGCTGCGGTTAAATCGGCAGGCGATGACTCTGCTTAGCGCGTTGCGGCAACCGCGCAGCAGCGCCGAACTGGCCGCTGATGTTCCCGGAATGACGCCCGCTGCGATCACTGCCTTTCTGGACGGTCTGCTGCGTCGGCGCTTGCTGCTTTGGCATCCGCCCAGCCTCACGCGGTGGCTGAAGGTCTCGATCATCGTGCCGGCGCACGGTCGCGCCGAAGCTACTCGTCATTGTGTGCAGTCGCTGCTGGCGCTGGATTATCCGGCTGACTGCCGCGAAATCATCGTGGTGGACGATGCGTCCATGCCACCGTTAGGCGAAGTTTTGCACGACCTGCCGATCACCCTACTGCGGCAGGAACGCAACATCGGCCAATCCGCCGCCCGCAATTTGGCCGCGGCGATGGCAAGCGGTACGGTGCTGGCCTTCATTGATAACGACTGTGTGGCGGAACCGGACTGGCTGCGAACTTTGCTGCCCTATCTGGCTGATCCGTCAGTTGCCATAGTCGGGGGCCGGGTTGTCGCCCCGCCGGTTCGCGGCGCAGTGGCCGCATTCGAGGCGGTGCGCTCGCCGCTGGACATGGGCACAGTGGCCACCGAAGTGACGCCAACGGCGGCAGTGTCCTATCTGCCCACCTGCAACCTGCTGGTGCGGCGTGATGCGTTGCTGGCCCACGGCGGTTTCGATGCGGCGCTGCGGGTGGGCGAAGATGTCGATTTCATCTGGCGAATCCTGCGTAGCGGTACCCGCGCCTGGTACGCGCCGACCGGTCGAGTGGTGCATCACCATCGAGTGCGTTGGGGCGACTGGCTGCGCCGCCGCGCCGACTACGGCTCCTCCGAAGCCGATCTGCAACAGCGCTACCCCGAGGGGTGGCGACAAATGCACCTGCCGCGAATTAGTTTGTTATTGCTGCTCATGGTGGCGCTGATGCCGTGGTTGGGGACAGCGGGACTGTGGCCCGGAGTTGCCGCTGTAGCGTTGTTCGGCGCGGAACTGGTCAAGAAACAGCGGGCGTTACGGCGGATCGGAGTCACGCTGCCGGTCGCTCCAGTCGCCGGCGCGCTAAGTCGGGAACATGCAGCGGCTCTTTATCACTTGAGCGCCAATGTGGTGCGTTATTACAGCCTGCCGCTGCTGGCTATCGGCGGGATGCAGCCTGCGTTATTGCCGACCATCATTTTGCTGCTGGCGGTCGCGCCGCTGGCCGATTATCAACGGCTGCAACCCCGGCTGCCGTTGCTGATGTTTGTCGGCTTGTACTGGCTGGAATTGGTGGCGTATCAACTTGGAATCTGGCGCGGCTGCTGGCAGCGCCGCACCTTGCGCCCGTTATTGCCGCGTCTGATTTGGCAGAGATAACCCGCAATCACTCATTTACCAAACTATCCTTAATCTTTGTAGTACCCCTGTTGATTGCCAACCTGAAGGAGATCGTTTCAATGTTTATTCCTGTCGAGCAACGCCCGGAGACTTCTGCTCTCTCTAGTCCATCCATCGCAACCGCCACGCCAATTTCCGCGCTGACCGATAGTGCAGTAGCGCGGCGTACTGAACCCTCGGTAGAGCCGCCGCAGGTAACAGAAGAACTGCTGATCGAAGAGGTCAGCATTGACGGTATGTGCGGCGTTTACTGAGGCCAGTGCCGACCGGTTCCGAGTGGAATCGGTCGGTGGTACGGCTGCTGTGAGTAACTTTCCTATCCATTTGTCCATAATAAGAAATTTGAAGGAGGAGCCATGCCGGGACTCGTCAAAAAAATGATCGACGCCATCGTTCTCGAACGGTCGAAAGGGAATGTAGTGATCGCAAACTCGACGCGAACCAAACTGTTATTGAAGGGAATTGATCCTCTCAAATATACGCCGACCACTGAGGACGATGCCGCCATAATTGCCAAGGTGCGAACTGCGGCGCTTGATTTTGGTGTAAGACTCTCCTGAACCAGGATATAACAACATGTCTATTCAGACCGCCTATTCTTCACAGGCTTCACCTGCGGAAGCAGTTGCGGATGTGAAAAAGCAGCTCGGTTCCGAGCCGCTAAAACTATTGCTGTTCTTTGCGTCCACCCAGTATGACCCAACTGTGCTGGCGAAGGCGGTTAATGACGCATTCCCCGGAACGCCACACTTGGGCTGCACCACGGCAGGTGAAATTACTTCGGGATTGATGCTCGAAAAGAGTCTCGTAGTTATGGCATTTGGTACTGACGCCTTGGCCGATGTCAACATTCAACTGGTTTTAGAGCCAGCGAATCCGGCAGCGGTCATGCAGGCGCTAATGAACTTCGAGCAACATTTCGGCGAGCCAATAGCGGCCCTCGACATGGATCGCTATGTTGGGCTGGTGCTGGTTGATGGCATGGGCGGTGCCGAAGAAACCTTGATGGAAGGGCTGGGCGATGCGACCGACGTGCTTTTCGTCGGCGGATCCGCAGGCGACGATCTGGCGTTCAAGGCAACCTGGGTTTTCTCCGGGGGTTTGGCGCACTCGAATGCCGCTGTTTTGGCAATACTGCGGCCAACCGGACGCTTTGGCTTTATCAAGACTCAAAGTTTTATTACCTTGCCAAAGAAGTTGGTCGCAACACAGGTGGATGAACCCAATCGTCGGGTGTTGGAATTTGACGGTAAACCGGCGGCGGTCGCTTATGCCGAGGCGCTTTCGGTTTCAGTGGCGGATGCCAGCAAGCGGTTTATGCGTAATCCGGTCGGTCTAATGGCTGGCGATGAGCCTTTTGTGCGAAGCCCGCAACGGTTTGATGGCAATGCGATGGTCTTTTACTGCAATGTAAAGGAAGGTATGGAATTGTCTCTGCTGGAATCACGCGATATTGTAGAGGACACGACCAAAGCGATTGAGGCCAAGCAGAAAGAGTTGGGCACTTTTTCAGCGATAGTCAATTTCAACTGTATTCTGCGCACTCTCGAATTAAAGGCGGCAGGACAGATGGACGCTTACGGCAAGGTGTTCGCGGGAGTGCCAACGATTGGCTTTAGCACTTACGGCGAAGAGTTTCTTGGTCATATCAATCAGACCGCGACCATGCTGGTCTTTGCCCGTTGATACCCTTTCTCGGTGAAATAGGTAAAGTGAAGCGTACTCATCGAAAAAGCGATTGTTGGGTACGCTTCGCTTTGCCCAACCTACACGCTAAACGCATCTGAAAAGGCGCTGGATATGGGCAAACTGGAAGGCAAAGTAGCGTTTATCACCGGGGCGGGACGCGGCCAAGGCCGAGCGCATGCGGTGCTAATGGCGCGAGAGGGAGCCGACATTGCAGCACTGGACATCTGCCATGATCTCCCCTATCCGCGTTATTCGCTGGCGGTGCGCAGCGACTTGGAGGAAACCGCCCGCCAGGTGCGGGAGTACGGCCGCCAGGCGCTGGAACTGGTGGCCGATGTGCGCGATAGCGCGGCCATGGCCTCTGCGGTCAAACAGACAATCGCCGCGTTCGGGCACATTGACATTCTGGTCTGTAATGCCGGTATCGCCGATATGGCGCTGACCTGGGACATTACCGAAGAGTGGTGGGATATGATGATCGATGTCAATCTCAAGGGCTATTGGCTGGCGGTGAAATACGTGGTCCCGCAGATGCTGGCCCAGCAGACCGGCGGCAGTATTGTGATGACTTCTTCGGTAGCCGGATTACGCGGCGAACCCGGCATGGCTCACTACTGCGCCTCGAAATGGGGAGTCATCGGGCTGGCCAATTCACTGGCGCAAGAACTGGCTCCGCATAACATCACCGTCAATACCCTGCATCCTACCGCCGTTAATACGGCCATCATCGCCGGCATGGCCCAAGCCGCCGACATGGCGACTGAGGATCTGGTCGAATTCATCCGCCACAGTAACGCGCTGCCGGTCAAGCTGATCGAAGCGGAAGATGTCGCCAATGCTGCCTTATGGCTGGTGTCGGAGGAAGCGCGCTATGTGACCGGGCAGAAACTCAATATTGACGCTGGCAGGATGCTCAAATGAACCCGGCTGTCGATCTGACTGTTTATTACCGATTGGCTCCGGGTGTGGCAATCCGCCCGGAGCGCTTCGGCGGTCTGGTTTACCGCTATGACAACCGTCGCCTCTATTTCCTGCATTCCCATCAGGCCGTCGAGTTCGTGAACAGTCTGGACGGCAGTCGTTCGTTGCAGGAGACCTTGGATGATTTCCTGGCTTCCCGGGAAATGCCGCCGTCCGCCAGCGAGGCGCTGGTTAAAACGGTCGTGAAATTGGAGCAATTGGGCATTCTGACGCATTCTGGGTAAAACCGGATTCTCGCTCATGAGACTGACTGCCCCAATGGCTTTAGGGTATCGGGTATTCGCGTGGTTGAATGCCGTGTTTGCGCATCTTGCGGTACAGAGTATTGCGACTGAAGCCCAACTGCGCGGCGGTATTGGTGATATTCCAGCTATGGCGGTCCAGTTCGCTTAACAACGCTTCTCGCTCAGCGTGCGCGAGACCTCCAGTGACCGTAGCGCTCGGTATCGCCGCGCCATAACCCAATGTTCGCCGCGCTGAGTCGTGAGGAGTCAGACCGGTAATTTCCACCGGCAGATTTTCGAGCCGGATACATTGGTCATCACACAGCGCCGCTGCGGTGCGCAGCACATTGCGAAGCTGGCGGATATTGCCAGGCCAGGAATACGCATTCAGCGCCGCCAGAGCCTCCTCGGCGATGCGCACGAGGGTACCATCGCTTTCCGCAACCAGCAGACTGCGAATCAGCAGTAGCCGGTCGCTGCGCTCGCGCAGAGCGGGCAACTTCAGCTCCAGACCATTCAATCGGTAATAGAGATCTTCCCGAAACGTTCCGGTTGTAATGTGTTCCTGCAAATTGCGATGGGTGGCGCTGATTAAAAACACATCCACCGGCACCGGCGTATCGCTGCCGAGCGGCAGTACCTCCTTTTCTTCCAGCACCCGCAGCAACCGGGTTTGCAGCGCGGGCGGCATATCGCCGATCTCGTCCAGAAACAGGGTGCCGCCGTGAGCTTGCAGAATTTTGCCGCGCCGGCCTTCCTGGCGGGCGCCAGTAAAGGCGCCGTATTTGTAGCCAAACAACTCGCTTTCGATCAGGGTTTCCGGGATCGAGGCGCAGTTCACGGCCACGAAGGGTTTGCCGGCGCGGGCGCTGGCGTCGTGAATCGCTTTGGTGAAGGCCTCCTTGCCGGTGCCGGTTTCACCCGTCAACAGAATGTTGACGCGCTTGTTCATGACTCGCCGGGCGCAATCGGCGTTATAAGCCATCAGCGGGTCTCTCCCGGCCAAACCCTCCAGGGTTTTCATCGGCGGGGATAAAGGCTCGGTTTCGGGGATACCCAGATTTAGCCGGCCTTTGGATGACTGTCGTTCAGGCTCGTGCAGCAGGGTAAAAAACCGGTGGCCGGTCGCATCACCGAGGGGCCATAGCGTTCTGGGCTGGCCGCAGGCGTGTCTCAGCAGGGTATCCAGATCAATGGTGAAAAGGGTGTCGATCCGCTGGCCAACGATCTGATGGCGGGGCTGCTGAACCTGATCCGATGCGCTCTGATTGGCGGCCAGAATGCGACCGCAGTCATCAAAAGCCAGCAAGCCCTCGCTGCCCTGGCCCATGAATTCAGGCCGGTGATGGAAGCGCAGTACCCATTGTTGGCGAAACACCCGTAAGAAGAAACTGTGTTCAATCATCCGGGCGCTCAAGGCGGCCAGTGCAAGGGTATGAAACTGGCTTTGCTTGGAATCCTGTGAACTGACCGAGGAGATATCCAGCACCGCCAGCAGTTGCTTCTGGGGATCGAAAATCGGCGCTGCCGAACAGGTGAGTTGGGTATGCCGACTGCGAAAATGCTCGTTGCAGTGGACGGTCAGGGCGCGCTGTTCAATCAGGGCGGTGCCGATGCCGTTGGTCCCTTCGTTTTCCTCGTTCCAGATGGCGCCCGGCCACAGACCCACCTGTTCAAAAGGTCTGCTCAAGCTGGCATCGCAAATCCAGTTGACAATCACGCCATCGCGATCGGTCAGGATCACGGCAAAGCCTGATCCGGCGATCCGCTGATAGAGGCTGTCCATTTCGATCTGGGCGATTTCCAGAAAATCATCCAGCCGTTGCTGATGTTCGCGCAAACGGATCTGTTCAAGTACCTGGGTCTGATGGGAATGGACCGAATCAAGACCGTAGTTGTTGACACAGCGGATCCAGGAACGGGCAATGCTGGCCTCCGGCGAAGCGCCAGTTTTGGTGCCCTGCACCACCGACAGAATATGTGCCGCGTGCGCGGTCGTCTCCTCCAATATAGTTCCTCTTTTCACAGCAGCCTCCCCATCTAGCGTAGGGTCAAAACCATCACCGGGTGCCGAACGGGTTGTTGCTCAGCGTCGATGAACGCCTAACCGGGTGCCTGAACGGAAATGATGGAAACCTGCGAGGTAAATGAAGCTGCGCCGTCGCTTTTCTGCGTAGACACCCATCCTTGAATATAGACCCTTGTAGAACCTTTGCACGTTGCTGTAAGTGATGGCTTGCTTTATCAACGGATCAACGATGACGGTAATATACCCACCGCAGGACAGCGTGCGCGCAGCCCTTCGTGAACCCTTCGGGCCAGGCGCGGAGCTTGCCGGTTATTTGGGGTGTGGGCGAAAAAATACGGTTCCCGGCCCTCATTCAGCCACAGTTCCAGTTTATCCAGCCACGGTTCCAGAAACGGCCGGTTTGCTTCCGGATCGGGATGGCCGATGTAGCGGATAAACGGACGTGGTCCCAGACTGATGGCGTGAACCGGTAGTCGCGGCTTCTTGCCTTGCGCGGTTCGGGTGTCGGGATCGGTGGGATCGGCGCTGAACAGGGCGCGACTGTCCAGCATCACCCGATCCATGCCTCGATCCAGCAGCAGCCGATTCAATAGCCGTTCTTCCTCGCCCTTGGCGAAGAACGCCCGATGCCGCACCTCGACTGCGTACTGAAATTCCGTAGGCAACGCCAGCAGATAATCACGCAGCACAGGCAATTCTATCGGGCCGAAACTGGGCGGTAATTGCAGGAAGCACGGCCCCAAATGACCGGTTTGCGCCAGCGGGGACAGCCGTTCCAAAAACTCCGTCGTCTCCGCCGCGACCGTGCGCAACCGCCGTTCGTGACTGATGACACGCGGAAATTTGAAGCAGAACCGGAATCCCGGCGCAGCTTCGTCCTGCCAGCGGCTAATGATTTCCGGCTTGGGCAACCCGTAGAAACAATTATTGCCCTCCACTGTGTTGAACACCGCCGAATACTGACGCAAGAACTCGCCGGGTTTGGCGTTGGCGGTAAACAACTCGCCGATCCAGTCGCGGTTGCTCCAGACCGGACAGCCAAGGTAATAGCGGGCAAGGGTCATGAGGGATAGCGGCTGATGGGGTGAGTCATGATGATTTCTGGTTAGCTTTAGCGATGCCTAGCGTAGTGCAACTCACCCGCTCAGGAAAAGTGAGAGCATCCGGTGCGGCCTTGCACCGCCCACGCACTACTGCTGATGCAGCGATATTCAGCCCTCCTGCCTTCACCCGTGATCCAGGGCAATCACACTATGGGGTATTCGGGACAGGGGCCCTCAATCAAGAGGCGCACCCGGTCATCATCACTGAGTACGGCGCGGAGTTTTCGGCTACGGATACTGCCGCGTAGGGGGCCGTTATGACGCAGCACATTTCCAGTAGCGCCAGCAGGTCCGGGATGACGTTGATTTCGTTTGATTTATCTGCCACAGCCTGCTGCGCCAAGACTCAGCACGCCCGGCCAGCGAACGCGCTCCAGTCCTCCACCCAGCTCAGTACCGCACACAGGACCATCATCAAAATATCATGCCGTTTGTGCAGTTTATTGCGCGTTTCCCGGCAGGGATCGGGCAAATCGGCAAAATACGGGCGTGGGTCGAGCCGTTAAGGCAGCATGCGGTTTCTCCATCCGATCAATCCCGTCCCGTCGCCCGACCATCCCTCTCCTGTCAACCTCCCACAGAGTACGATTGCCCTGACCCGTCATCCTCCAGCAGCAGGATCAAAAACCGACTCGTTGTATGCTATATTGCACTGCAACATCTTTCACCCAAGAGTGAATGACCATGGCTACCGCAATTCTTGTCGTTCCCACCGAACAACGGGTCGGACTCACCACTGTGGCCCTCGGTTTGGTCCACGCACTCGACCGCGAGGGCATTCCGGTCGGCTTCTGCAAACCCATCAGCCAACCGCATGCCACCGATACCGGGCCGGAACGCTCGACCCGGCTGGCGCGGATTGTTACCAGCCTGAATCCGCCGGAACCGATCTCGGTCACTCAAACCGAGAACTTGCTGGGGCATGACCACGAGAACGTGCTGCTGGAAGAAGTCATTGCCCGCTACGAGCAAGCCGCCCAGAACGCCAGCGTGGTGGTGGTTGAAGGGCTGATGGATACTGAAGAGCAATCCTACGGCACCCCGCTCAACGCCAAGATGGCGCGGAGCCTGGATGCCAAAATTATCATTGTCACTGCGCCCGGTCGTGATACCCCGCGCCAGGTCGCTGACACGGTGGAAGTCGTCGCCCGAGCCTATGGCGGTATCCGCCACGAACGGATGATCGGTTGCATCCTCAATCTGCTGGATGCGCCGGTGGATCCGACCGGTCATATCCGCTTCGATTTCAGCCGCGCCGAGAACGGCTACGATCCCAGCCACGAGGCCGAATTTCGTAGCGAATGCGCTCGCCACTGGCCGGAAACCTTCAAGCTGCTGGGCTGCGTTCCTTGGCAACGTGACCTGATCGCGCCGCGAGTGCAGGACATCATGCACATGATTGATGCCCAGGCTCTTTACGAAGGGCATCTGGATCGGCGAGTCACCCACGTTGTCCTGGGCGCTGGCACCTTGGCCAATAGCTGTAAGGAGTTGCGACCGGGGGCACTGGTCATTATCCCCGGTGACCGGGACGATCTGCTGCTGGCCGTTTGCATGGCCGCGATGAGCGGTACTCATGTCGCAGCGGTATTGCTAACCGGGGGTGTTAAACCCGACCCGCGCCTGTGGAAGCTGTGCGGGCCGGCGCTCGACACCGGCTTGCCGGTGTTGACTATTGCCTACGGCGCCATGCAGTCGGTGCTGTACCTGCCCTACATCAACCTGGAAATTCCGCTTGACGACCGCGACCGGATGCAGCGGGCGGTGGCCGCAGTCGCCTCACACATCACTTTGGACTGGAAGGAACCGCTGCTGGCCAACCTCGAGGAACGGCGGCTTAGCCCGCCCGCATTCCAGCACATGTTGGTGGATCGCGCCCGGCGGGCCAGCAAACGGGTCATCCTGCCCGAAGGCAATGAACCGCGCACCATTGAGGCGGCCATCATCTGTCACCAGCGTGGCCTGGCTCGCTGTGTGCTGCTCGGCGACGCCGCGCGGATGCACCGGCTGGCGGCGCGGCGCGGCATGTCCATCCCACCGGACATCGAGATCATCGATCCCACCCAAATCGGGCAGCGCTACATCGACGCAATGGTGGATTTACGCCAGCACAAGGGACTGACGGCGGGGCTGGCTGAGGAGCAGTTGCACGATCCGGTGGTGCTGGGCACGGTGATGTTGCAACTGGGCGAAGTGGACGGGTTGGTGTCCGGCGCGGTTCACACCACTGCCAACACCATCCGCCCGGCTCTGCAATTGATCAAGACCGCGCCCGGCGTCAAGCTGGTCTCGTCAGTCTTCTTTATGTGTCTGCCGGAACAGGTGCTGGTCTACGGCGATTGCGCCATCAACATCAACCCGAATGCCGATGAACTGGCCGACATTGCGATCCAGAGTGCCGAGTCGGCCAAGGCTTTTGGGATTACACCACGGGTGGCGATGCTGAGCTACAGCACCGGCGCGTCCGGCAGCGGCAGCGATGTGGAAAAGATCAAGGAAGCGACTCGCATCGCCCGGGAACGGCGCCCGGATTTGCTGATTGACGGTCCTTTGCAGTACGACGCAGCCGCTATCAAGGATGTGGCGCAGAGCAAAGCGCCGGACAGTCAGGTGGCGGGGCGAGCTACGGTGTTTATCTTCCCCGATCTCAACACCGGAAATACCACCTACAAGGCAGTACAGCGCAGCGCCGACGTGATCAGCATTGGCCCGATGCTACAGGGCTTGCGCAAGCCGGTGAACGATCTATCGCGGGGGGCACTGGTGGAAGATATTGTATTCACTATCGCCCTGACCGCGATTCAGGCCGAACAGGCGACGGAATTGGAGCGTGCCGCCCGGAGGTAGGCATCAGGCTAGTGCTTCAACCGGGCTGGATGGATGAATTGTAGGGTGGATAAGCGCAGCGCATCCACCTGAGCCGGTAGGTGGATGCGGCGCAGAGCGCCTTATCCACCCTACCTATCCCTGATTTCATTTGAGGTCGGTTGATGCACTAGGGGGTTCAGGGCGCAGGCGCTACCCGGTTCCGGCCCGCATGTTTGGCCTGATAGAGCCGGGTGTCCGCTTCGACGATCAGGTCATTGGGCGACGCATCCGGTTCCGGGATCCGCCAGGCCACGCCAATACTGACTGTTACCACCGACGCAGCACTGTTGTGGGCATGGGGAATCTGGCAGGCCGCTACCGCTGCCCCCAATTTCTGGGCGACTTCGAGCGCCTCTGGCGCTGTCAGGCCAGGCAACACCACCACGAACTCCTCGCCACCATAGCGGGCCACCAGATCATTGACCCGCTGCACCGTCACCGCCAGCGCCTGGGCAACCTGCCGCAAACAATCATCCCCGGCCTGATGCCCATAATGGTCGTTGTAGGTTTTGAAATGATCGACATCGATCATGGCGACGGCTAATGGCAAACCCTGACGAATCGCCCGTGTCCATTCCGTGTTCCAGACCGCGTCGAATTTGCGCCGGTTAGCGATGCCGGTCAGTCCATCGTATTCGCTCAGTTGTTGCAACTGGCGATTGGCCTCGGACAGCTCATGAGTTCGCTCCGCGACCTGCCGCTCCAGACTTTCATAAAGCCGGGCATTTTCAATGGCAATGGCGGCCTGAGCGGAGAGCATCTTCAGAATCTGGATGCGGCCAGGAGCGAAGGCCCCGGCAAGCTGATTGTTTTCCAGATACAGCACCCCGTTCAGGCGGTTCTGCGCCAGCAACGGCAGACAGAATACCGAACGGACGCCTTGCCGCTGGACATAGGGGTCACGGCAAAAAGCCGAGTCCTGACCGGCATCGTCCAGCGTCAAATCCTGCCGGGTGCGGATCACATAGCGGATCGCCGATTCGCAGACCATCGTCGAATCCGCCAGCGGGATCTGCTTCAGTTGGGCATTTCGATCCAGCACACTGGCTTGGGCGACGATTAACCAGTGATCCATATCGGGCAGCAACAAGTAACCCCGCTCCGCGCCAGCGTTTTCAATGACAATCGCCATCAGCTTCTGCAACAGGCCGTCGATCTGGATTTCGCTGGACAGGGCCAGCGACGCCTTGAGGACGGTATCGAGATCCAGCCGGTGCGTGGAAAGGGCGGAAGTAGACTGGCCGCTGGACGAGGCGCTGACCGGCAGCCGCGCTACGGCGGCGCTGGTCAACAGTCCCGCAAATTCCTGATTCAGCGCCTGGGCCTTGCCGGTCGCTCCCCACTGGTAATAGTGGAAGACCGCTTCCTCCAGCTCCGGTTTGGCCCGTTTGCGCTGATCCTGTTGCAGATGGAGCCGTCCCGCCCGTTCCAGACTCAGCGCCAGTCCCAGCGGTCGGTGATACCGACGGGCCAGCGCGGCGGCGCGAACGTAGCCAGCGAGGGCGTCTGCCGGGCGCTGGCTCATTCGGGCCTGTTCCGCCCGCAACAGTTGCTCTTGCCAGGCGAAGTTGTCCGGGCAGTTGGCCGTCCACACGGTGAAGTCGGCAATCGCTTCGCCTAAAGTGCTGGCGATCCGTACTTGTTCCGCCGCATCCGCTGGCTCATGCACTGAGGCCCCGGCCAGCGCCCGGTAAAAGGTGAAGACGGTGGTTTCATACAAAATCGGGATGTACTGCATCCAGTCGGCATGCGCCGTCGCAAAGTCCCAGGCCGCCCGCCATTGACCGAACAGGTAGAGCAACTGAATCTTGAAATTCAGAAAATACGCTAGACCGTGGCCGAAGCGGGTTGCCGGGTGTTGCCAGCGCTCCAGCCAGGCGGTTTCGTCGATCTCGTCGGTACTCAGCGAGGTGAGGTCTCGCCCTTTGCCCTTGAGCCGTTGCAGGAACAGTTGGCAGAACCGTTCGCTCATCAGGAACGGCGAACCGCTCTTGGCATAGAACGCCAGACTGATCGCGCATTCCTCCAGCGCCTTGTCCACCGTCAGCGCGGCCAGGGTGGTTTTGGGGATCATGGTGCGGGCATAGCCGGCGAACACCAGGTTGCCATTTTCGATCCCGTACTGATAGGCCTGCTGATAGACCTCGATCTGTTCCGCCAGCGGTTGCACCCAGTGCAGAGCGCAGACGGCATACAGAAACGTGACCTGGGCGCGGATGCGCGGATTGGGATAACGCTCGTTCAGGCGCATCGCCAGTGCGCCCAGCGCGTAAGCATCCTGATAATTGCCGAACTGCCGGACAATCAGCACCGTCGCCCAGGCAAAACCAATCGCCGACATGGCATTGTGGCCGTAGCGCATCGACCGGTTGACGACTTCCATCACGATGTGCGGGAACAAGCTGGGGACGGCGATGTAGGTGCCATCGGTCAGAATCGCCATCAGCCGGATAATGCCATCCTGCTCCCGGTCGGCGATATCGGCCAGCTCGATCAAGTCGCCCATCGGGCGCTGATTCAGCAAGCGGGAATACTCGGCCATCTGCTGCCCAAAATCGGCGGCCAGCCCGGCCTCATCGTTGGCGTCAGGCAGGGTCACGCCGAACAGGCGCAGGGCGGTTCGTGCCACCTCCACCAGATCGTTATATTTACCCAACTGATTGTACTGAATGATTTTTTGCAGGTAGATGTCGGCCTGATCGTAGCGGTCGGCGGCGTGCGCCAGCGCCTCGTTAAGGTCGGCCTCGGCGGCGGCGAACTGGCCTAGCAAATAGGCCGCGTCGGCCCGTTCCCGGTAAATCTCCAGCGTATGGCGATAGTGCGCTGTCCAGCAGTCGGCGGCCAGTAGCTCAGCCGCCACCTGAAAATGGCGCAGCGCCGGTTCGTAGGCGGTCGCGGCTTTGGCCTTGCGCCCGGCCTGAAGATTGAGCAGGGAACACTGGAACCGTTCGTCTGGGTCATCAATCAGCGCCAGCACCGCATTCAAATGCCCGGTAATATCGAACAGGTGTTCGTCGAGTTCCGCCGGACTGGCGCGATACCAGAGTTGGCGACCAATTTTCAGATGCAGCGGCCCGATGTCCGCCGGGGCAATCAGCGAATAGGCCGCCTGCTGAACCCGGTCATGCAGAAACCGGAACTCGGTTTTGGCGGTGACCACCAGCCCCTCCTGGATCGCCTCCCACAGATCGCTGCCGGTCGCGATCTCAGTCCGATCCTGAATCGCCGCCAGCACCGTCAAAGCAAAGCGATTGCCGATGCAGGCGGCAATCTGTAGCGCTTGCCGGGTTAATGGACTCATCCGGCAGATTTTCCCCGCCATCAAATCCACCACGTTATCGGTGATGCCGGCGGCTTCAATCTGCGCCATATCCCACTGCCAGCGCCCATTGGCCGGGTCCAGCCGGAACCAGCCCTGATCGTGGAGTTCCTTGAGAAACTGGGCGACGAAAAACGGATTGCCGCCGGTTTTCTCCAGCAGCAGTCGTGTCAGTGGGTGCGTGGCCGCCGACGGTTGATGCAGCGTGTCGGCGATCATCTGATTCAGATCGTCGGGTTCGAGCGGGCCGAGCAGGATGGTTTCAACCGAAGCTAATTCATCGCGAATGTGGTTCAGGGTCAGCGCCAGCGGGTGGGACGCCGACACCTCGTTATCCCGATAGGCGCCAATCATCAGCAGGTTGCGGCTATCCGGGTTGGCGCACAACAGCTCCATCAGCGCGAGCGACGCCGCATCGACCCATTGCAAATCATCCAGGAAGACGACCAGCGGATGTTCAGGGCGGGCGAACACCCCGATGAACTGCTGAAAGGACCGGCTAAAGCGATGCTGCGCCTCGGCGGATCCCAGTTCTGGCGCTGGCGGCTGCGGCCCGATGATCCACTCCACATCGGGAATCACGTCAATAATCACCCGGGCATTGCTGCCCAGCGCGGCCATCAGCGTCTCCCGCCAGTGCTGAATCTGCTCTTCCCGCTCGCTCAGCATCTGGCTGACCAGCCGGCGAAACGCCTGAATCAGGGCGGAAAACGGAATATCCCGCTGAAACTGATCATGCTTGCCGGCAATGAAAAAGCCGCGCTTTAGCACCAGCGACTTTTGCACCTCGTTGACCAGCGAGGTTTTACCGATGCCCGAATAGCCACCCACCAGCAGCAACTCGGAACGCCCCACGGTGATCCGATCAAAGGCGTCCAGCAGCCGGCGGGTTTCCCGGTGGCGGCCATACAGTCGGTGAGCGACCTGAAAATAACGAGACACGTCACACCGGCCCAGTTCCAGCTTCGGCAGCGGCTCACCGGAACTCGCCGCTGCCTGCAAAGCGATCAAATCCTGCATCACCCCGTAGGCGCTCTGGTAGCGATCCTCGGCCTTCTTCTCCAACAGTTTCATCACCAGCTCGGACAGCACCGGCGGGATTGCGGCATTCAGGACAGCGGGGGCAACCGGTGGGCGGGCGATATGGCAATGCACCATCTCCAGCGGATCGGTGGTCACAAAGGGCAGCGTTCCGGTCAGCATCCGGTAATAGCACACCCCCAGCGAGTAGAAATCGGTGCGGTAATCGATGGCGCGGTTCATCCGTCCGGTCTGTTCGGGCGATACATAGGGCAAGGTGCCTTCGATCAGTTCCGGGGTGCAGGCTTCCTGGGTTTCAACCCCGATCAGGGTGGACAGCCCGAAATCGGTCAGCTTCACCAACGCCGTTTCGGGATGAATCAGCACATTAGCCGGATTGAGGTCCTTATGGATGATCCGTTGCCCGTGCATCTGGTCCAGACCTTCGGCCATCTGAATGGCGACCGGCAGGAACTCCGGCAGCGCCATGCGATTTTCCCCCAACCACTGATCCAGATCGCCAGCGCCATAATCTTCCTCAATGATGGCGAACCCGGAACGGTACTGGACGAGGTCATGCATCTTGACGATCCGGCTCAAATTCAGGGCGGCCAGCAGGTTATATTCGTTCTGGTAGCGCAGGTTTTCCCGAACGGAAAAGCTGGAAGATGAGGGCGTTTTGATCACGACCGGCAGCGCATCGGATGTCCGCCAGCCGCGAAAGACCTGACTGTGACTGCTCTCGTAAATCATTTCCCGAATGGAATAGCCGTCAACCGGTTGCATTTTTGGTCATCCTTAACATCGAGATTTTCCGCGAGAAATCCCGGAGTTCATGCGACCTTAAATGAAATCAGGGATAGGTAGGGTGGATAAGGCGCTCTGCGCCACATCCACCAAGCGGCTCAGGTGGATGCGCTACGCTTATCCACCCTACCCTTACGTCAATCCAGCCCGGTTGAAGCACTAGGGGTTCATTCCCGCTCGAACACTTCCACCCGCGCCGGTGGCAGATTGCCCCAGACGATCTTGCTCGATACCCGCCGGAAGCAGGGCAGCAACCGGTCGCGGGTACCGCGCAAGTTATAGGTGAACTGAATCAGCAGGCCGCCGGACTTGATGAGCATCTCGAATTGATGGCTGATAGCGCGGGTGGTCGCGGGATGCAGCGAGCGCAAGGGTAAGCTGGACACGATGCTGCCAATGCCCTGCGCGTGGTCGTGACCCAGCAATTGGGTCAGGTGCGCGGCGTCGCCCTGGATGACGCGCAGTTGCGGAAACCGCTGGCGCAGATGATTAACCAGCGTCGGCGAGCGTTCCACCACCACCAGCTTCCACGGTGGCACCCCGTGCTTGAGCAATGCGGTGGTGACCGCACCGGTTCCTCCGCCCAGTTCCACGACCAATCCCTCCTGATCCAGCGGCACCCACGACGCCATCCGGCTTGCCAGCGAGGGTGTGCTGGGGCAGGCCGCGCCCATGGCCCGTGGATTCGCCCAGATTTCCCGGGTAAACAGCGCCAACGAAGCGGCGCCGGGATTTTGCAGTAGAACCTTGACGAAACGTTTCATAAGGGGTTGCGCAATTGTTCCTGCTCAGCTTCGAACAATACCGAGGCGATCTGATGCAAGCCTTCCTCTTCGGCCAGTTCAGAGATTTCCTCCCAGGAGGCGCCGCGATCAATTGCTGCTGCCGTTCGGCTGTTCTCAGGCAGATCCTTGCGAGCCTCATGGATGAAGGTCTCAGTGGCTTTCGCTGAATCCTCAACGACATCCAAGCCATCCCGCAAGGCTTCCTGCTCAGCTTCGAAGAGTACCGATACCAGCTTGTGCAAGCCTTCCTCTTCGGCCAGCTCGGAAATTTCTTCCAGGCTGGCACCGCGATCAATTGCAATGGCTGTCCTGCTGTTATTGGGCAAATTATCCCGGAATGACCGGAGCATTTGGCTGATGTTTTTCATCTCCACGGAATCGGATTCCCTCTGTAGTTACGGTTCGTGTCTGTGTGCGCCACAGTCTAAAGCGGCGCTTTGGAAATGCCAACCTCACCGACGCGCCTGCCCCATTCTGGATTTTACTAGGAGCGAATCCGCTCCATTCGCCGCGCTTCCGCCTCGATAAACAGGCCGATGAGGTCGAAACCACTGCTGCAGCGCAGAGTTGGTTCGCACTCCTTGCCAGCCTGTGCCTGGACCAGTGTGTCGTAACCGGTCGGTTGTTCTCGGAGTCCAAAAGAAAAAAGGCCGGGTAAAAGCACCCGGCCAAAAACCACCAAAGGAGGATGTGTAGCAAACAGAGGAGAATAAAGAAACGCCTGCTACACGGTTGATATTCTAACAAAAAATTTAGAGTAAACATACTACATTCCGTTGTTTTTCGGCAAAAAACAACATTTTGTTTCAAAAACAACCAGTTATCGCCGGATTTTTTGTTGCACTGCGGGAGTAAATTGACTTTCAAAGCAATTCTGGTAACGCTGCATCATCAGACAGCGCCAGAATCGCATCAATCAGTCGGTCTGGCTCGCGCACCCTGCCCTGGTTCATCAACATTCGCGCTTTGGCGATCAGTTCAATCGGTGATAATGCCGCCTCAGGATCGCCCTTGGCATGGGTTCGCCGTACTGTCAGACGTTCGCCGCCCCGCACCGTCACGGTTACCGCGCTGCCCCAGGCCTGCGGATAGGCCGAGGCATAGGGATCGGCCACTCGCACTATCACCCGTCCACGCAACTCTGCCAGTTCCACTCGCGCTGGCGCAGTGAACGCAGCGAAATCCACAGGTTCTCGCGTCAGCGCCGCTGCTACGCAATGCTGGAGCGAGAATTTGGCTTCGTAATCGCTTTGCGGCTGCGGCCGGTCGCAGACATCCAGCGCCGCCGGATAGGTCTCCACCTCTACCTGCTCGATCGTGCCCGCCACGATGCGGTGGCGCAATTCCTGCGCGGCGTCGATGGCCGGATGGGTATGACGGCAGGACGGCCAGGGTTTAATCGAAGTGAGCAACAGTTGCCAGGGACCGTCCGGGGCGCGGGTCACGGCATCGGGATCCGGATCCGGACAAGTGGCGGCGAACCAGCCCTTTGCGCCTTCCAGCATCGACGCTGGCCCGGTGAAGCCGTAGCGCGCCAGATCCGCCGCCAGTACCCCCGCCTCCGCCGCCCGCCCGGCATGCAGGTGTTTGGTCATGGTTCCGGCTTCCAGAAATTGCCAGAGTCCCGATGACTGGGCGCCGGCGTTACCCAGAGCATGGACCGTCGCTGGTAGATCAAGATGCAACAGCGCTGCTGTCGCCATGGCAGAGCCGTAAGGGCCACAGGTTGCGGTGTTGTGCCAGAGCCGGTAATGGGAAGGCCCAACCGCCATGCCGACCCGAGTAGCCGCCTCGAAACCCCACAGCACCGCCCGCAGCATGGCATGGCCGCGAATGCCTTCTCGCGCTGCTACAGCCCAAGCGGCCGGCACCACTACGCAACCCGGATGCACTACCGAAGCTCGGTGCAGATCGTCCGTTTCCAGAATGTGAGTCAATGTCCCCAGCAGGAAAGCGCGGCGCGCAGCGTCGGTCGGCAAGGTGGCCTCGGCCCAGCGCAACAGAATCGCGCCCGGCTCGCTCGTCCGTCCCGCCAGCGCGTTCGCTATCGCATCCAGGGTCAGTAATGCTGCATGTTCCAGATCGGGTGGCGCAATCGGCTTGGCGACGATCAATTCGGTTAACTGCTGGGTCAGGGTTCTATCGCTCAATAGCATTCTCCTGAAGTTCCGGGGATACGAAAACACGCAACACGGGATTTTTTGCAAGTCAGCAGCATAGAAACACCTCTCCGATTAATGTACCCAATCTGATGGTTAACGGTGATAAATTTGAATAGAGCGGCTATCCAGACGCTTGCCGGTCAGTCCTTCCAAGGTCGTTCACATTCCATGAATCGCTGCCAGACCTCGACAAACTGGTGTTCGTGTACATCCAATCGGCAACCGTACCAGCCTTCAATAACCTGGCGGGCGGCTGAAGCGGCAGTAAGCCGCGCCTCGTCCAGCAAGCGCCGTGTCACCGCAATGTCGTTCATGATCCCCAGGCAATCCTGCAACCGAGCCAGCGCGTTCAGGTAAGTTTTGACTGCGGGAGCAGGATAGAGACTGGCGAAAAAATCCAGTGCATAGCGCAATTCCTTGATGCGGATGCGCAGCCCATGCCGTTCTTCGGCAGACAATTTGGCGAATTGATCGGCGCGCTGGGTGACTCGCCGGTAGTTGTGTCCAAGCAGCGGCGTAGCAAAGTCCAGCACCGGTTGTGCCAGCCGCTTCCGCTGTTCATCACTCAAACTACCCTGCCAGGCGCGCTGTTCCAGCCAGTCGGCCAACCCCTGGATCAGTTGCCGATAGCGGGAATCATGCACGGTCTCGCACAAGCTGCGACGGTGGTTCTGGCGAATCGCCTCAGCCTTGGCTCGAAACAGCAGCAAACCGCGCTTGCGCGGGAAGTGTGCGAATACCGGCGGCATTCCTTCGTCCAGGAATACATCCCAGTCACGGGCAGGTCCCAGAAAGCTATTCAGCCAGCGAATACCCTCGACCGATCCAGCGCTGGCTTCGCGAGGAATCAGCGGGCGGAACAATTTGAGAGCAGAACGTAACCGTCGGAATGCAACCCGCATCTGATGAACCCCCTCGATCTGCTCATCCAGCACTGCGGGCTGGTTGGCTTCGGCATGGCGCAGGCAGGCTCCGACGATGGCGGCGAAAGTCTCCTCGCTGGTGGCGGCGGATGGCAATGTGACCGGACTGGCTTTGACCGAGGTGATGCTTTTTGTAGCCATGGGATTCGGCGGGTGACAAGGCAGGTAATAGGCGATACGGAACGGGTCAGTGGCATTCATCCCCGCCGGCGGTGTTCTTATTAGCGCAGAGATTCAAGATCATAGTTCATTGATGACTCGCACATCTTGATACTCTATCCCAGATCACGGCGCGGTCAGCAGCATTCCTTCCACTGGGGTAATGCCGTGTCCATCCTGACGGGCGAACTCGAAGGGCACCGACACCAGTTCCATCCCGGCGTTACGCTGAATCACGAAATGCAAATGTGGGCCGGTGGAAAAACCGGTATTGCCGGAGTTCGCCAGCCAGGCGCTGCGCTCCACCCGTTGCCCGGGCGTGACTCGCACCGAATCGGCTTGAAGGTGCGCATACACCGCCATCGTGCCGTCCTGATGCAGAATGCGCACCGCGTTGGCGCGGCTCTGGTACTTCGGATCGGTGCCGCCATCCAGAAAATCGGCGGCAATTTCCATGACCACGCCGGCGCGGGCGGCTCGCACCGGCGTCCCCAGCGGCAGGGCAATGTCCACCGCGTAACGGCTTTGCGGATGTTGGTGGCTGAACGCCCCATTGAAGGCTTGGCTGATGCCGAACCGCTGTCCCGAAGCGAACGGCGGCGCGTAGGGCTGATCGGGCTGGTGTACCGCAGCGGGATCGCCCAGCACCGCCCGTATCTGGTACGCATAGCGCCAGCGCGGGCCGGTGGGCTTGAACATGACGGCGCTCGCCTCCGTTCGGGCCGGCGCGACCACTCGCACGGGTAGCGCTGGATCGGCGCGCATGTTCTCCAGAGTTTCGGCACTGATTTCTACTTCGAGCGGGCCGTAATAGTCATTGACCACCGCCAGGATGGGGGCATCCGGCGCGCCACGATTGCGGATACTGATCTTGGTTGGCAGTTCCTGAACCGGGAGCGGGCGAACCTCCGCCGGAGTGTCCGCTGCCGGTGGCCGGTCGGTGAAGACCCAGGCGCCGGACGCATTCTGGTATTTGTAGAGGCTCTTCGCCGAAGCCAGCGGTATACCCGGCGGGCCAAACAGGGCGATCCCGATCAGCCCCGCCAGACCCGCTATCCACCGCTGTTGCCGCGCTTTCATCCGAAATCGCCCGCTTTCGCCATCATTCGTTGAAATGGTGGATATGCACGCCTTCCTGATCGCTCTTGGCCAATTCCACCATCCGGGCAGCGACGGTTTCTGCCGACACCGGCTTATAGCGGCTGAGCGAACCCCACATAAACAGTGACCAAACCGGCGCGAGTTGTTTGCTCCAGTCCTCAGCCGGGCGGGCTTCATGGCGTTCACCCAGCAGCAGCGAGGGTCGCAGGATATGCACCGTCTTGAACGGCAATTCACTCACCGCCGCCTCGGCCCGGCCCTTGACCCGGTTATAGAACACTGGCGAACTGGGATCAGCGCCCACTACCGATACCAGCACCAAGCGGGACGCGCCCCGTGCTGCCGCCAGTCGAGCCAGTTCGGCGACGTAGATATGATCCACCTTGGCGAACGCCTCCGGCGATCCCGCTGCCCGATGGGTGGTGCCCAGACAGCAGAGGACGGCATCGGCAGCCATCACCTGAGCATGGTCGCGGAGATGGTCGAAATCGACCTGATAAACTGTCAGTTTCGGATCGGTTCGCGCCAACGGTCGGCGGGCCAGTACCGTGACCTTGCTGAAGCTCTCATCCGCTAATAATCGGCTCAGGCAATGGTCGCCTGTCAGGCCGGTCGCACCCACCAGCAATACCCGTAATCCTCCTTGTTGTTGCGCTGCCATCGTTGATTTACTCCCATTTGAAACATGCGATTGAAACCGTTGCCGGGCGGTGTCGTACCCGAAAGATTTCTCCTGAGTTAAGGATAGTCGCGGTTCATGCTTTTTCAGGCGGGTTCGCGGCATTTACGGCGGGGAATGCTGCTGGGTTTGCGGCTTCGATGACGGGGAAGACTGAATTTAGCCGGTAGGCGGTTGAGCCGGCGTGACGCAGAGAAGCCCGCTGGCAGTGGCTCAAGACCAAAAGTTGAAGGTTGGGAGAACCGGATCAATTCTCCCAACCCTTTTGATCAAGGCAGGCAGCGCGTGAGCGCCGGAGGGATTCAGGCCGCCTGGGTCAGACGCTCGTACTTGGCGCGTAATTGCTGGTCGGTTTCGGGATGTTGGGGATCCAGAATGATGCAATCTACCGGGCAGACCTCAATACATTGCGCGGTTTCAAAGTGGCCTATGCACTGAGTGCAGCGGTTTGGATCGATTTCGTAGATTTCCTCGCCCTGGAAAATGGCTTCGTTGGGACATTCGGGTTCACACACGTCGCAATTGATGCATTCGTCGGTGATCATCAGCGCCATGACTGGCTCCTCATTGTTCTGAAAGTGCCCGCAGTTGCGGGACTCGTCGGCATCTCTCGGAAAACCTAGTGCGACTGTCGCGGTAGCCGCGCTAAATTTCCGAGCATTTTACTCGATTATTTTCGGGATGCGAATTTTGTCGCCAGCGCCGCTGCAACCTTGGGATGAACAAACGGCGCAATGTTGCCGCCCAATTTAGCGACTTCACGCACCAGGCTGGAGGAAATGAAGGAATACTGTTCAGCGGGGGTCAAAAAGATGGACTCGACCTGGGGATCCAACCGGCGATTCATGCTGGCCAACTGAAACTCGAACTCGAAATCGGACACAGCACGCAGGCCACGCAGAATGACGTGAGCTCCGATGCTTTTAGCGTAATTCACCAGCAGGATGTCGAAACCGCGAATCTCGACCTTGGGCAGATGCGCCAACGCCTCACTCGCCAAAGCGACTCGTTCTTCCAATGAAAACAGCGGTTGCTTGTTGGGATTGGCGGCGACGCTGACGATCAGTCGATCAAACATGCGGGCGCCGCGCTCAACCAAATCGGCATGACCATTGGTAATAGGATCGAAGGTGCCGGGGTAAATGGCGAAAACAGACATGGAGGTTCCTGGCGGGGCAAAGAGTGGCGCAGATTATCGGGAAAGCGACACCGCATGGCAACCGAAGGGTCATCCTCTCACCACCTATCAGTTTTAGGTAAAATTTGAAGCGGATAGGCTTTAGGTTGAGAGGAACG
>NZ_CBTK010000312.1 GCF_000531125.1 Candidatus Contendobacter odensis Run_B_J11
GGATTAGCCAGCACAATGTCAAAGCGATCCTTGTCCTGAATGTCGGCGCGGCTACGGCGAGGGTCAGACCGCCGAGGCGTTGAAACGCCTGTTGGAGATGACCGACGAGCAGGTGTTGAAGGTACTGGCGGTGATCACCGCCGAGACCCTGGTGGCGGGCAGCGGCTTGGCCGAACGATTGGGCGAACGGCTCCGGATTGACATGTGCCGGTTCTGGACGCCCGACGAGACGTTCTTAGACCTGCTGACCGACAAAGAGGCGTTGACGCGCATCGCGGCGGAGGTGGGCGCAGCCCCGTCCGGCAAGGCGACCGGGAAAGAGTTGCGCGGGCTGATTCGCCGTCGCTTGAAAGGGGAGGGATGCCCGCCGGTCGAAGGCTGGTTGCCGCGCTATTTCGAGTTCCCGACCCGAGGCTATACCGCCCGCCCGGTGTCGGAAGCCCGCGCCGCTTACGATAAGCTGGCGCGGTGTAGCGGAGTGAATCCCGAAGCTGCCTTCGAGGATGAATCCGAGGGGCGGGCCGAGGACGAAGCCGTGTTCGAGGTTGAAGAAACTGATGGGTGAGCCGAGGACACCGACGAAGCCGGTGTCGAATGGGACGAGGCCGCTTGAGGGAGGAGCGGGCGGTTCGCCGCCCGCCCGATACGATAAAGATCAGGGTTGTCTGAAAAAATGAGATCCACACCTAAAGCCTCCCGGCGCTCCCGCAAGCGCAAAGGTGCGAGTGCGCCACCCGCGCCGCCCGCGCCAACGCCCTTGAATTCCGATCAAGCCAGCGCGTTAGAAGAACTGATCACCGCCCTTGAGCGCGGCGATCCGGTGTGCCGACTGTTGGGTTATGCCGGCACCGGCAAGAGTTTCAGCGTGGTGCGCTTGCTCCAGGCTTACGCGCTCTATCGCCCGGTTCTGCTGACCGCGCCCACCAACAAGGCGGCGGCGGTTCTCCGGGCCCTGGCCGCTGAGATCGGCGGAACCGCCGAGGCGAACACGATTCACAAGGTGTTGGGACTGCGGCCACAGTTGGATGAGGATCGAGGACACTACGTTTTGAAGCGGGTACGACAGCCCGCGATAGAAGACGGCGCGCTGATCGTGGTGGACGAATGTTCGATGGTGGACTCGATTCTGCTGAGTCACCTCCTGCCCGCCGCACAGAACGCCCGCGCTCAACTGCTGTTCGTCGGCGATCCGGCGCAATTGCCGCCGATTTTCGAGGCGGAATCCCCCGCTTTTTCTGGCGCTGGAGTCACCGCCCGGCTGACGCAGATTGTGCGGCAAAAGGCGAATCACCCGGTGCTGAGCATGACGCAGCAGATTCGGGAGGCGATGGCCGGCGGCCCCGTTCCGATGTTCGAGACCCGCCACAGCGACGAGGGAAGCCTGATCCACCTGGACGCGCCCGCGTTTGAGGCGGTGATGCTCGATGCGATGCACCGCCCGGAGTATCAGGCCGATTCCGATTATTGCCGCGTGTTGGGTTGGACGAATGGCAAAACCGACCACTACAACCGGCTCATTCGCCGCTCGCTGTTAGGTCAACAGGCTGAACAGCAGGCGCTACTACCGGGTGAAGTCGTTGTTGCCTGTAATCCGATTCTGGAGCTAGGAATCAGCATCGGCGATAGCGTGAAGGTGATCAACGCCACTCCTGACACTCACCATTCAATTCCGTGTCTCAAAGCGACCCTCGCCAACTCGAAAGGGAAGCCGCTAGAGGTTTGGGTGGTTCGTCCTGATGGGCGAGACGCCTACAAGCTGGAATTGTCGCGACGGGCGAAAGTGGCGAACGCTCTGCAATCGGAGTTCAACGCTCATCGAAACAATAACCGTCTGGATCAGTATTCGCCGCTTGAAGATAAACGGCGTAAAGCGGCATGGGTTCAATTCTTTCAGTTCAAAGATGAAGCGTTCGCCGACTTGCGCCCGATTCATGCGTCAACGGTGCATCGCTCCCAAGGCAGCACTTACGAAAAGGTGTTTGTCGATTTAACCGACATTGGCCGTTCAACGCGGCGCGATGTGTTGCTGCGATTGCTCTATGTCGCCTTGACTCGCTCACGCGGCGATGTGTATGTCACCGGCGCATTGCCGGAACGGCTGTATCGGGAATCCGATTTCGACCGTTCCGTTTGAATTTTTAGCACTCCATCCTTCAAAACCGCTACCGGGTTAAGCTTCATCCCGCTAGGCGGCGCTGCAACGCGAAATTCCCGATTTCAAAGAAATAGATAGGTAGAGTCCGGTTCATGATCCCTTTGTTAGCTGGACTCTATTTCGGGGTATAGGGATGTCACTCGTAATCCGGGTACGCGAAAGAGAGGTTTAGAAGGTTTCTCCAGCGTCACAAATTCTTCGGCTTTACCTATTAAAGCAGCGGCGAGATGCAAGGCATCCATTGCGCCCAGATCATGATCAGCCGCTAAGGATAAGGCCTGTTGTACTAAAGCGTTATCTACGGCGACCCAATCATTGACTCGGGCACAAAAGGCTTTCATAAAAAGTATTTCGTCATCCCGCTTATAAAATAAAGGCTTGCGAAGAATTTCTAAACGCAGGAAGGCGCTGGATACAAAGACTCGCTGTGCGTCATCCAGCACTTGAAGGGCCGCCGCGACTCCGGCGTCATTGCCACGGAAAGCAGTGATCAGCAGATTGGCGTCAACGTAGGTTCGGATCATCGCGATCCTCACGGAGTTCATCCAAAATCTCGTTAGTTGTTTTGAGTCGCATTCCCTTGGCAATAGCCTGCTGTCGAATTTCTAATAAATGTTTGCCAAATTCGGTTTGAGGTTTAAGGTCAATCTCTTTAGCAAGTGGCAACGTTTCTATCGTAATCCGCACAGGCCCTTGAGGAAAATCGGGCGGGAGCGTCAATTGTAGAGGTTGGCCCGGCTTAATAATACTTTCTAAAGACAATGCAGCCATAACGATGATTCCTTTATGATTGTCAAAAAAGTGTACCCTGCTTCCTATTTGACCCGTGGGACTGACTGAAAGCGGCTTGGGTAGCCGGATCATCTTGTTGCCTGTGCCGCAACAGGCGGATCAGCATGACTTTTCACCCGACCGTCATTAGAAAAACTCCAGAAAGTTAAAGCCCTATATAACTATTTTAAAAATAAATTGCAACGGTTCCATTGAATCCGTAGCACTCCATCCCTCAAAACCGCTACCGGGTTAAGCTTCATCCCGTCAGGCGGCGCTGCAACACGAAATTCCCGATTTCAATTCGAGCCTTCTTTTTTCTCCCAGAAGCCGCGATTCATCCCTGACATTGTGATCACACTCAGGCCATTGATTTACAACCGGCCTTTTTCTGCCATCGCGTCCTTAACCGCGTCGGGGGTTTATCTCTGAACCCTCTACTCTTTTCACCCACGGCCTCCCTCCCAGAGCCGTTGGGAACGCTGGCCAAAAGGCGGTTCGCCAGCGGGGAAACGTGGGTTTTTATTCGGTTTTCCTCATCAGAATCCCGCCTGTTCTAAGAACCGGCGCTGAAAAGCCGCTGGGTGTTATTCTCTGAACCGGAGTGGCCTTTGTAATCCGGTATCCCTACCTATATAGATTTGAAGGGTTCAATCCGTACACGACTTGACAAGAAAGGTTTGTGCGGGAAACTGGTTACAGAAGATTATTTTATCAATATTTTCTAACCACGGGAGAACCCCAACATGAATACGCACCCCACAAAGATAGAACTGTGTGGCGAGGAATACGCCGCTGTCGTTCTCTTTGAATCGGATGAAAGTCCATGGATAGGCAGCGTTACTCTTTGCCGCAGCGTAAAAGAATTTTACAACGCGAATGGAGAATTTAAGCCGAGGGTCAAGCTCGTCAGCTTGGATATTACGCCCCTGCTGAATTCGACACAATTTTCTGCCTTGGCGGATGAAATCATGGCAGAAGAGAAGGCAGAAGAGGGGATGAGGGAGGCGACTTAAATGAACCGCTACAAAATCGAATTCAGCCCGAAGAAGAAAGGGAGTTTGGGTTGGGAGATGGAGGAAGACGCTCTTGACGAGCAGGAAGCCATCAGGAAAGCAGCACGGTTTTTAATCGGTTGCGGCGAACAGGAGAGCCACTACAAGACGCCTATCGTTAGACCCCTTGAAGCCGCCCAGTAATAAAAAGCCGTTTCGTTGTTAATCGCAACGAAACGGCCCGATTCAACCCCGAACCACAACGAAACGAGGTGATGCAATGGTAGCAAAAAAACCGAAACGCCAGAACGGCCACACGCCGGTGGGCGATCCGAAGAAGCTCTCCACGCTGGGCCGGGAATTGGCCCGGCGAGGGCAGCGGCTGCGCTGGAATCGCGAGCGCCGCCGCGCCGAAATCGTCAACCGCTGAAACCCGAACGACCGCACCGCACCATCAACGTCATCGAGGACATGGCAATGAACGCAGCAACCCAACCCATCGAAATCGCCCTGGACGAAACCGGCTTGCCGAAAGGGCAAATTATGACGGACTCCATTCGCCAGTGGCGAAGCGATTGCCAGTCGGGACAGTTCCGGATCGGCGCCGCCACAATGCGCGGCAGCAAGCTGGACCTGGAAATCGTCGGCGCGCAGATCAACACCGGCGAGTTTTTCGGCTACCCGTTGCGAACGTGGCTGGCCGTCTTGTTCGTAGACCCCGACGGCGTGTTGTCGTCAATTTTGTTCAAGACCGAGAGTTTGGACAACTTTGAAGAATTGCGCCGGCAGTATCGCCTGAAAGGGGAAACCCTGCTGGGCAAGACCGTCCGCGCCACGATGAACAAGCGCGTCAGCCGCGCCAACGGCGAGAGTTATTTCGCGGTCGAGTTCGAGGTGGCGAGCAACGGCCAGTATGCCGCCGCCATCGCTGACTTCCGGCAGCGACAGTACAGCCCAGCGCTGTTCCCGCTCCTATCCGGCCCGACCGAGAACGGGAACGGGAACGGGAACGGGAACGGCCAGGAAGCCGAAACCAACGGCAAGGGCAAGAAGAAATAGGCACCCCAACCCCCCAAGCGCCAAGGACGGCGCGCAACCGGAGCCAAAACCATGATCGAGCAAAACACCGAGTATCAGACCGCCACCGAGCAGACCGCCATCACCGAGTACCGGACCACGACCGCCGCGCTGGCGCTGCTGCGGGAGAAGTACGCCGCCCCGTTCGACGTGACCACGAACCCAGGGATGACCGCCGCTAAGGCCGCCCGCGTCGAGATTCGCGGCCTTCGCAGTACCTTGGAGAAGACCCGCGCCGAGATTAAGGCTCCGGTCTTGCTTCGCGGCCAGCAGATTGACGCCGAGGCCAAGCGGATCAACGCCGAATTGTGGGCGATTGAAGAACCCATCGACGCGGCGATCAAGGCCGAGGAGAAGCGCAAGGCCGAGGAAAAAGCGGCGAAAGAACGCGCCGAAGCGGCCCGCATCGCCGCCCTGACCGCCCGTGTTTATGGGATTCGCGAGCGGATCATCGCCGTGGCGAATCAAGACGCTGCGGCGATTCGTAAAGCTCTGGCGAAAGCGCAGGCATTTGAACCCGACCCTGAGGCGTTCGCCGAGCACTGGCCGGAGGCGATGAAGGCCATCGCTGAGGTACGGTTGATACTCGCCACGCAGCTCGCCGAACGTGAAGCGATGGAACAGCGACAGGCCGAGGAAGAGGCCCGCGTGCAAGCCCAGCGGGAAGCCCTGGCCCGGCAACAAGCGGAACTCGACCGGAAGCAGGCTGAAGAGGACGCCCAGCGGAAGGCCGAACAGGAGGAACTGGCCCGGTTACGCGCCGCCGAGGCGAAGCGCCAACAGGACGCCGAAACGCGGGAACGCGCCGAACGGGAGCGGCAGGACACCGAGGCGAAGGCCCGCGCCGAGGAAGAAGCCCGCGTGCAGGCCCAGCAGGCCGCGAAGGCCCGCCGGATCCAGAAGTCGTCGGCCCAGGCCGACCCCCTGGCGACGATCAAGGACGCTCTCGCAGCGGGAACCTTGAACGGAACCGAGGCTATCGACCGCGCTTATCAACTCGGTTTCGAGGCCGGTGAGCGGGCCGTGCGCAAGGCCGCCTGAAACCGATCCGCGCCAAGGACGGCGCGAACCGCCCAGCGTAGGAGAAAAACCATGCTCTCGAATCGCGCCTATTTCCAAAGGCCCGGCGTGTCGAGCCACGCCTTGATCGAAATCGCCCGCACCCCGCTGCATTGTTGGGCGAAGTACGTGAACCCCAACCGCCACGACGAGGAACCCACCGCCGCGATGCGGTTTGGCACCTTGGTACACACGTTGGTGCTGACGCCGGAAACCTTCGCCGACGAGTTCGTCCTGGCCGATGCGATCAATCGCCGCACTGCCGAGGGCAAGGCGCAATACGCCGCATTACTGGAATCGGGCCGGCAGGTTGTCACCACCCAGGACTATCAAGCCGCGCTCCAGATCGTCAAGGCGATCAAAAAGCATCCGGTAGCCAGCGCGCTGTTTAACAGCGGCGAACCGGAAAAAATCCTCACCGTTCCGCGAGAGTCGCCTTTATGGCCGCTCAAGGGGCGGCTGGATTGGCTCAGTTCGCAGCCCGCCATCGTGGAATTGAAAACCGCCGTCGATGCAAGCAAAGCGGCTTTTCTCCACGCCGTCTACCGCCACGGCTATCACCTCTCCGCCGCTTATTATCGGATGTTGGTCAGCCAGACCACCGGAACGCCCGAAACCGACATCCCACATACCTTTGTCGTCGTGGAACCCAAACCGCCGTATGCCGTAGCGGTATATCCCACCTCTGAGGGCGTGTTGGCCGAAGGCCGGGACTGGTGGGAGGCGAACCTCGCCCGCTTCGACGAATGCTGGATCAACCAGGATTGGCCCAGCTATCCGGTCGAGTCACTGAAGCCGTCCACCCGGATCAGCGGCGGCCTCCGCTTGGACATCGAGGTGGGGGAGTTAGAATTGTAAGAGCCTACCCTTGCGCCACGGACGGCGCGGCACCGGAGAAACGGTAATGACCGAACAAGAGAGGCCAGCGAAAATGTGGCAACGCGCCGCCCACGACTTCCTCGATGCGCGAGGCTTTGCCCCCGGCCCCAGTTTATTCCGCGCCATCGCCCATGCGCTGGCCGCATTTTTTGCCGAGTCGCGACAGCCGTTGCGCATTCCGCTGGCGCTGGAGTGGTTTCAAAAAGCCGAAGTAATGGCGATGTTCGCCGACCAGACCGGCCCCTTGGGCTTCGCCGATGTCCGGCGCGTCGTGGCCATCGTCGCGGTCGAGTTTCCACAAGTCACGGTCGAGCACGTTCGCGTGGCGCTGAACGCGCTGGAAGACGGCGGGTTGCTGGAAAGCGCCTATCGCGAGATCGACTCCGAGGCTGGTGCGGCGGTGCCCGTGTCGGCTGAGGAGGTGGCCGCCCTGCTGCGCCAGATCGGAAGAGCGTCGTGTAGGGAAAGAGTGTAGATC
>NZ_CBTK010000313.1 GCF_000531125.1 Candidatus Contendobacter odensis Run_B_J11
CTGAAATCATTAATCGACCTATTAAAAAGTGGGTCTAAATAAGGAGAGCGGGAATTGCTGTCTGAGCAGTTGTATCAATTCGCTGGTAAACCGGAAGAATCTATTAGGGCTTTTGTTAACAGCCCCAGCCCTTTCAAGGTGCTCAGTTGATGGTTGACGTAACCGTCTGATTCTCTGTTACCCAACTCAGCCTAACATCGGGTTTGGCTAAGAAGAGGGTTCGAGGTTAAATTCAACTTATTGATTTTCAATGTTGTATTTTTACACCTTGAAAGGGCTGCAGCCCATAACTCACCCTATCGGCGGAAGCGGGTATTTTTGCCGTTGACTGTTCGAGTTAGATTAGCTAGTTTTTGTGTGCCGGTTGCAGCCCCAGAATCCTTCTTGCTGTAGAAACGGCATCACAACCTTCAAAGGAGAAACCATGAAGCGCCTGTCAACCTCTTTACTCGCTCTTGCCTTGGCTGGATTTGCGTGGAGTGTGAACGCCTACAGCTACACCTGCAAACCGATTTCGGGATTCGTTCAGATCGCTCCAGATACGGGGTGTATGATAGCTAATCCTATCTACAAGAAGCGTTTTCCAAGCGTCACCTTTCTGGGAGCCTTGGGATACCCTGGTACCTGTTTCACAGGTAGTTTAACCAACGGACTTTGGGGTAGTCGTTCTATAACTGGAGAATCCGTATCCGGCCTGACCTTGATCGCTAACCCCCCGCCTGTCTACTCCTCTGATTTCGCGACAGCCGCTACGGTGCTAAAGGCTAAGGACATAAATAATAACACTCTCGGCAGTCTCTACTTTCTCGACACCATCCGCTTTAGAGCTGATGGAAGCGCTGAAGAGCAGTTGGTCATCACTGAGGGCACCGGAGCATTCCGTGGCGCCAAGGGTAGCCTGGGCATCGCAGGCAATGAGTTCGTCCCACCTGGCGCTCCCGTCAACGGTACGCTGTGTCTTCCTGACGATGACGATTGAAGCGCAGATCAGTAGTGGGTAATTCCTGTTCTCAAGGTTGGGCAGATGTCCGGTCTGCCCAACCCCATCATCATCTGGATTTCGGGGTCGAATCCGGGGGCATTTGAATCCCCCTCGCCCCAATCCATCTCCCGCCTGTCCACCATTTCCAACCACACGTAGATGGATATGCTTCCCCCTTGGCAAGCGCCGGGTTTGGAACTATCCTAGCCGCAAATGGTACTAATCCGGTACTGATTCAACGAGGCTACGGAGCGTCCATGATTCGTATCACCCGGGAAGCGGATTACGGTTTCGTGTTGATGACCTGTCTGGCGCAAGCCGACGGCCAACCGCGCAGCTCGGCTGCCTTGGCTCAGCAACGCCAGTTGCCGCTGCCAATGGTCAGCAAAATCCTCAAGGCATTGGCGCGGGCCGGTCTGCTGATCTCACAGCGTGGCGCACAGGGCGGCTACAACCTGGCGCGACCGGCGGCGGACATTTCCGCCGCCGACATCATCAGTGCGCTGGAAGGCCCCATCGCGATTACCGAATGCAGCGACGACACCCACGATGGCTGTGTGCGGCAGGACTATTGCGAAGTCAGCGGTCATTGGAGTCGCATTAACCAAGCCATTTACACCGCATTGCGGAATGTCAACCTGCTGGAAATGAGTCGTCCCGACCCGATCCGGCCCTTGCATTTTCATCCCCTGCATCGGGCCATGATCGCCGGTGTTGCCGCCCGTCCCGTCTGAATCCGCCGAATTTTTGCCACAGGAATTTCACCGATGACCGACAACGCCCAAACTCTCGAAAACCTCGCCGCCAGCGATTACAAATACGGTTTTGTAACCGACATTGAACAGGAAACCGTACCGCCCGGGTTGGATGAAGCCGTGGTTCGGCTGATTTCGGCCAAGAAAGATGAGCCGGAGTGGTTGCTGGCCTGGCGGCTGGAAGCCTATCGCCACTGGCTGACCCAGCAGGAACCAGAATGGGCGCATGTGCATTACCCCAAGATCGATTATCAGGCGCTTTCCTACTACTCCGCGCCGAAGAAAAAAGGCGATGGTCCGAAGAGTCTGGACGAGATTGATCCAGAACTGCGCCGCACTTATGAAAAACTCGGCATTCCGCTGGCGGAACAAGCCATATTAGCCGGAGTAGCGGTAGATGCGGTCTTTGATTCAGTTTCAGTAGCCACCAGTTACAAAGGCAAGCTGGCGGAACTGGGCATTATCTTCTGCTCCTTCTCCGAAGCGGTGCGCGAACATCCCGAACTGGTGCGCCAGTATTTGGGTTCAGTGGTGCCATACCGCGACAACTATTTTGCCACTCTGAATTCAGCGGTATTCTCCGACGGTTCTTTCGTCTATATCCCGCCGGGAGTGCGCTGCCCGATGGAGTTATCTACCTACTTCCGCATTAACGCCAGTAATACCGGGCAATTTGAGCGCACCCTGATTATTGCCGATGAAGGCGCTTATGTGTCGTATCTTGAAGGTTGTACTGCGCCGATGCGCGACGAGAATCAACTTCATGCTGCTGTGGTGGAACTGGTGGCGCTGGACAATGCGACGATTAAATACTCGACGGTGCAAAACTGGTATCCGGGCGACAAGGACGGCAAGGGTGGCATTTACAACTTCGTCACCAAGCGCGGTTTGTGCAAAGGCGATGATTCCAAAATTTCCTGGACTCAAGTCGAGACCGGTTCCGCAATTACCTGGAAATATCCAAGCTGCATCTTGCGCGGCGAGAACTCGGTCGGTGAATTTTACTCGGTAGCGATCACTCGCGATTATCAGCAAGCCGACACCGGCACCAAGATGATCCACATTGGCAAGAACACCCGCAGCACCATTGTGTCCAAGGGCATCTCTTCCGGCCACGGCCAGAACGCCTATCGGGGACTGGTGAAAATTCTGCCGACCGCCGAGAACGCCCGCAATCATTCGCAGTGCGATTCGTTGCTGATGGGCGATCAATGCGGCGCGCATACCTTCCCCTACCTTCAGGTTCAGAACCCGACCGCTCAGGTTGAACACGAAGCCAGCACCTCCAAAATCAGCGAGGATCAAGTTTTCTACTGTAAGCAGCGCGGCATTGGCGCGGAGGATGCAGTAAGCCTCATCGTCAACGGTTTTTGTAAGGAAGTCTTCAAAGAGTTACCGATGGAATTTGCGGTTGAAGCGCAAAAACTGATCGAGTTGAAGCTGGAAGGCAGTGTGGGTTAACTCCCTGTCCCGCAAGTGGGCGAGGGCAGTATTAGCACCGAGAAAAGAGAACCACAAACCATGTTGGAAATCCGCAATCTGCACGCCACGGTCGAGGGCCGCGAAATCCTCAACGGCATTGACCTTATCGTCCGTCCGGGTGAAGTTCACGCCATCATGGGTCCAAATGGCTCTGGCAAAAGCACCTTGGCCAATGTCATCGCCGGGCGCGAGGGTTATATCGTCACCGAGGGTGAAATTACCTTCGACGGCAAGAATCTGTTGGAGATGGCCCCGGAAACCCGCGCCTGTGAAGGTCTGTTTCTGGCCTTTCAATATCCGGTAGAGATTCCCGGCGTCGCTAATCTGTATTTCCTTAAAGCTGCGGTTAATGCGGTGCGTAAATATCGTGGCGAGCCGTCAGTAGATGCAATGGACTTTTGGGAGCTGATTCACCAACGGATGGATTTGGTGAAGATGGACGAATCCATGCTCAAGCGTTCAGTTAATGAAGGCTTCTCTGGCGGTGAGAAAAAGCGTAACGAAGTGTTTCAAATGGCAGTATTGCAACCACGTTTCGCCGTCATGGATGAAACCGATTCCGGGCTGGATATTGACGCTCTCAAAGTGGTAGCCGATGGGGTGAATGCGTTGCGCAGTCCAGAGCGCGGCTTTCTGGTCATTACCCACTATCAGCGCCTGCTGGATTACATCGTGCCGGATCAGGTACATGTGCTGTTCAATGGCCGCATCGTCCGTTCCGGCGGCAAGGAACTGGCGCTGGAACTGGAAGAGCAGGGCTACGCGCTGTACAACGAGGAACCCGGTCGCGCCCGCCGGGCGGCGGCGTAAGGAACATCCGCGATGACTGCCGCCGCCGCCGCATTACCGGATCGCTACCGCCCGGACTTCGCCGGGTTCGCCGCCGACCGCCGCGAACCGGACGCCATTGCCCGCTTACGCCGCAAGGCGTTCACCCGCTTCGAGACGCTGGGGTTGCCGACCCGCCAGCAGGAAGACTGGCGCTTGACCGACTTGAGCGGCTTGCAGCAATGGAATTTGCAGCCGCCCACTATCGTGCCAGTGGATGCCGGGGCGTTGCCGACGCTGGACTTGCCGGCGCATCGGCTGGCGTTCGTCAATGGCCGCTATGCACCGGGGCTGTCCCAGTTGCGGGAGATGCCGGATCAAGCGCTGATTGCCAGCATCGGTCAGGCATTGCTCACTCATCCTGAATTGATCGTGCCGTATCTGGATCGCTTGCCGGGATTGGAACAACACCCGTTCGCCGCGCTGAATACCGCGTTTTGGGAAGACGGCGCGTTGGTTTATCTGCCACCCGGCACGGTGGTAGAGACCCCGATTCATCTGATTTTCCACGCCACCGGCAGCGACATGGCGGTTTATCCGCGTCTGCTGCTGGCGCTGGACGAGGGCGCACAAGCGACCGTGATTGTTGAATACCAGGGCGCGGGCCGTTATCTGAACGCGCCAGTGACCGAAGCGCGATTGGGTGATGACGCGGTGTTGCACTACCACAAAATTCAGCAGGAATCGCCGGCAGCCTTTCATTTCGGCGGTATCCGGCTCCAGCAAGGACGCAACAGCGAGGCTTATGTGCATCTGCTGTCCTTCGGCGGTTTGGTAGCGCGCACTGATCTCGAAGCGTTGCTGGACGGCGAAGGCGCAAATTGCACTCTCAACGGTCTGACCTTGGCGCGGGATCAGCAATTCAGCGATGTCCATGTCCGGGTGGATCATGCCCAGCCGCACGGCAGTAGCCAGCAGGTGTTCAAGAGCGTACTCGACGGCAAGGCGCGTACCGTATTCGACGGTATGATCCATGTCCGTCCCCACGCTCAGAAAACCGACGCCCGTCAAGTCAGCCGTAATTTATTGTTGTCGCGACAGGCGCAGGCCAACTCCAATCCACGGCTGGAAATTCTGGCTGACGATGTGAAATGCGGTCACGGTTCCACCACCGGCTTTCTCAATCCCGACGCCGAGTTTTACCTGCGGGCCAGAGGCATCAGCGCGAGCCGAGCGCGGGCCATGCTGGTTCACGCTTTCGCTAACGACAGTCTTAACCAGATTCGCCTGACGCCCCTGCGCGAGCGCCTGGCTCACCTATTAGCCGCTGGTCTGGCGCTCGACTTTATGGAGACGGAATGAACGACATGAGTGCCCTGCACGCCGTTTCTGCTACACCGGCCACCCACGCCGGACTGGACCTGGCCCGCATCCGCGCCGAGTTTCCGATCCTGCGCCAGCGCATCCACGGCAAGCCGCTGGTCTATCTGGACAACGCTGCCTCGGTGCAGAAACCGAAAGCGGTGATTGACGCGATCAGCGCGTGCTACAGCGGCTATTACGCCAATATCCATCGCGGCGTTCACCTGCTGTCCGAGCGTTCCACCCTTGCTTATGAAGGGGCGCGGGAAAAAGTGCGCGCTTTCCTGAACGCCGCCAGCACTCAGGAAATTATCTTCACCCGCAATGCCACCGAGAGCATCAATCTGGTCGCCAGCAGCTTTGGCGGCAGCGTGGTGAAAGCGGGTGATGAAATTGTGATTACCGGGATGGAGCATCATTCCAACATCGTGCCTTGGCAAATGCTGTGCCAGCGCACCGGCGCGACCCTCAAAGTGGTGCCGTTTACCGATGCCGGCGAGTTGATTCTGGAAGAGTACGAGCGGTTTCTATCCAGCGGACGGGTGAAAATAGTGGCGGTGGTGCATCTTTCCAACGCGCTCGGTACGCTGAATCCAGTCAAGGCGATGATTGATTCGGCGCACGCTCGCGGCATTCCGGTGCTGGTGGACGGCGCCCAATCGGTGCCGCATCTCACGGTGGATGTGCGAGAACTCGACTGCGATTTCTACGCTTTCTCCGCCCACAAGATTTATGGCCCCAGCGGAGTCGGCGTGCTGTACGGCAAGCAGGCGTTATTGGAAGCGATGCCGCCGTATCAGGGCGGCGGCGACATGATTAGCCTGGTCACGTTTGAGAAAACCGAATACGCCGATCTGCCCAACAAGTTTGAAGCGGGCACCCCCAGCATCGCCGACGTGATCGGGCTGGGCGCGGCGCTGGATTGGCTCAACGCCATCGGTCTGAACGCAGTCGCCGCGCACGAACATGAGTTACTGGAATACGCCACCGCGCAACTGCAAGACATTCCCGGTTTGCGCATTATCGGCACGGCGCGGGACAAGGCGGCGCTGGCATCATTCACCCTGCAAGGGGTTCATCCCCACGACATCGGCACCATTCTCGACCGCGACGGCGTCGCCATTCGCGCCGGTCATCACTGCGCCCAACCAGTCATGCAGCATTACGGCGTTCCCGCCACGGCGCGGGCTTCATTCGCTGTTTACAACACCCGCGACGAAGTGGATGCATTGGTCAAAGCCCTTTATAAAGTCAAGGAGTTATTTGCATGAGTGATATGCGCGATCTCTATCAGGAAGTAATCCTGGACCATAACAAGCGGCCGCGGAATTTCCGCATCATTGCCGAGCCGACCCACACCGCCAATGGCCTTAATCCGCTGTGTGGCGACCGGGTGTCGGTGTTTCTCGACATTCAGGAAGGGGTTATCAGGGACATTGCCTTTCAGGGGGCAGGCTGCGCCATTTCCAGCGCCTCGGCCTCGCTGATGACCGAAGCCCTCAAGGGCAAGAAGGTGGACGATGTGGGGCCGCTGTTCGATGCGTTCCATACGGTCGTGACCAGCGACAGCGAATGCCCGCATGGCCTGGGCAAGCTCAGTGTGCTGGCCGGGGTGCGCGATTATCCGAGCCGGGTCAAGTGTGCGACGCTGGCCTGGCATGCGGTGCGCGCCGCGCTGGAAGAACACCAGCAGCCGGTGGCGACCGAATGACATTCACCCTTTCAGGAGACTGCGCATGACGACAGTAACAATGGATCTACCCGATGCCGACGACATGGAAGCCAGGATCATCGAGGCGATCAAGACGGTCTACGATCCCGAAATCCCGGTCAATATCTACGAACTGGGATTGATTTATAGCCTGAACGTCGATCCGTTGGGCAATCATGCCGATATTGAGATGACCCTGACCGCGCCCGGTTGCCCGGTGGCAGGTTCGATGCCGGAGTGGGTCGAAAACGCGGTCCGTCACCAAGCCGGAGTGGAATCGGTGAACGTCAAAATCGTCTGGGAGCCACCGTGGAACCACGATAGGATGTCGATGCGCGCCAAGCTGGAATTGAATCTGTTGTGATGAGCCAGCGCACCCCGCCAGGGGATTCTGGTTGCGGTACTCCGGGTTGCAGCCGTATCTGGGGATTTTGCAAGACAACAGCCGGTTTCTGGCGGGCAATGCCGGCTTAATAGCTATTAACTATATATTTTATATAAACAATTTACTTTACCCCATTCGCTGTGCTCTCTATAGTCCTTGTCACCGGCTATACAACCCTTGCCCGGTGTACCTAACGCACTAAGAGGACACAGCTATGTCAGCCAAGAAACTCACCACGAATGCCGGCTGTCCAGTCGCTCACAACCAGAACGTAATGACTGCGGGGCCACGGGGTCCACAGTTGCTACAGGATGTTTGGTTCCTGGAAAAACTCGCTCACTTCGACCGCGAAGTCATCCCCGAACGACGGATGCACGCCAAAGGTTCCGGCGCCTACGGCACTTTCACTGTCACCCACGACATTACGCAATACACCCGGGCGAAAATCTTCTCCCAGGTCGGCAAAAAAACCGAGCTGTTCGCACGCTTCACCACCGTCGCCGGTGAGCGCGGCGCCGCTGACGCTGAGCGTGATATTCGCGGTTTTGCAGTGAAGTTCTACACCGAGGAAGGTAACTGGGATCTGGTCGGCAATAACACCCCGGTCTTCTTCCTGCGTGATCCGCTGAAATTCCCGGATTTGAACCATGCGGTGAAACGCGACCCGCGCACCAACCTGCGCAGCGCGAAAAACAACTGGGACTTTTGGACCTCGCTGCCCGAAGCCCTGCACCAGATCACCATCGTGATGAGCGACCGTGGTCTCCCGGCGACCTACCGCCACATGCATGGCTTTGGCAGCCACACCTTTAGCCTCATCAACGCCAAGAACGAGCGCTACTGGGTCAAGTTTCACTTCAAGTCGCAGCAGGGCATCAGGAACTTGACCGACGGAGAAGCTGAAGCGATCATCGGCAAGGATCGCGAGAGCCATCAGCGCGATCTCTACGAGAGCATCGAAAAAGGCGACTTCCCGAAGTGGACCCTCAAAGTGCAGATCATGCCGGAAGCCGACGCCGCCAAGGTGCCTTATCACCCTTTCGATCTGACCAAGGTTTGGCCGCACCGGGATTACCCGCTGATCGAGGTCGGCGTGATGGAACTGAACCGCAACCCGGAAAATTTCTTCGCCGAAGTGGAACAGTCGGCGTTTAATCCCGCCAGCATCGTGCCCGGCATCGGCTTCTCTCCCGACAAGATGTTGCAGGGACGGCTGTTCTCCTACGGCGATGCCCAGCGCTACCGGCTCGGCGTCAATCACCACCTGATTCCGGTCAATGCCCCGCGTTGCCCGGTGTACAGCTACCATCGCGACGGGGCCATGCGGGTTGACGGCAACCACGGCGGCACCTTGGGCTACGAGCCGAACGACCAAGGCCAATGGGCCGAGCAGCCGGATTTTGCCGAGCCACCGCTGAGTTTGGAGGGTGCGGCGGACCACTGGAACCACTGCGAAGATACGGATTACTACTCGCAGCCCGGTGCATTGTTCCGGCTGATGACGCCCGTGCAGCAACAGGTTTTGTTTGAGAACACCGCACGTTCTCTGGGTGATGCACCGCACGAGATTCAGCTCCGCCATATCAACCACTGCCGACAGGCTGATCCCGCTTACGGCGAGGGGGTCAGCCGCGCCCTGGCCGCGTTGCAACAGAGCTAAAAGTCTTTGAACCACAAGGCCGGCCCTGCGGTGGGGAGTCTACACATCCCTGCCGCTTGATTCGGGAGATCGCCATCATGCAACACCCTGCCCGCTTTCAACCTCATCCACCGCTGTCCCAGGTGGCCCGCTGGGCGCTGCTTGGATTCGGCGGTTTCAATTTCGCGCTGGGTGCCATCGGCCTAGTGCTGCCGATTCTGCC
>NZ_CBTK010000314.1 GCF_000531125.1 Candidatus Contendobacter odensis Run_B_J11
CACGGATCGCCGCACGCCTGGTCGCGCATCCGCGTTTTGGTCGTCCATTTGCAGACTGGCTGGCCTGCGGTGCTATCGACCGTCGAGGCAAGATTTTCGCCATTGGTGGCATGGGGGTGAGCGTGCTGACGGCTACGCTGCTGCTTGAACCCGCTGGCTGGCTGCTGGGGATACTCGGCGGTGCTTGGATTGGCGCTTCAGTCTATCTGGCGACGCGGCCGGCCTACTGCCCCATCGTCTGAATCACTGCCAGCCGGGTAGATACCGTCTTGCCGCCCCCTATGCAAGCGCAAAGTTAGGGTCGAAGGCTTGCCGGATTTGAGGATGGCGAAGGCGATGTGGATGAGTTTTCGCATGGCGGCGCAGTGGATCGCCATGCCATGCTTGCCGTTGGCCTTCAGGCGCTGGCAAAAGGCGCGGATGGCGGGGTTAAATACCAAGGCGGATAGGTAGGCCTGTAAAGGGCCTTACGCACCCGAGGGTCACCGGTCTTGGAGAGGCGGGTTTTCCCGGCCCACGGGCCTGACTGACGGATCGTAGGGGCGAGGCCGACTGGGGCCACGGCCTGCTGGGCATCGGTGAAACCGTCATGTTCGCTCAGCACCGTCAGCAGCCAGGCGGCGGTCGCCGCACCGACGCCGGGGATAGATTCGAGCAGGTCGCGCCGGTGTTTCAGGCTGGGGTGACCGCCGACATGGCGACAGATGTTGTCGCGGGTATCCTTAAGTTCCTGCTCCAAGGTGACGAATACGGCCCTGATCGGGTCGGCAGCGGTGGGGTGGCAGTGTTCAAGCGGTTCTGCTCCATCCGCTCCATCGCCAGCAGGTGCTCGACCCGCCGCAGTAGCGCCTGCAACTCCCGGATTTCCTGGGGCTGTGGCGTCCATGCGGGAGGCTGCATCACTGAGCCATAGCGGGCAATGAGCTTGGCGTCGGCCTTATCGGTCGTGGCTCGGCTGAGTTCGCTCTTTGCGAAAGCGGCGATCTTCGCGGGGTTGACGACGTTGACGCAGAAGCCTTGCTCGACCCAGTGTTCGGCGAGCGGAATGCTGTAAGCGCTGGTGGCCTCCATGCAAATGGTCGGGCTGGCGTCTCCGAAACCTATCCGCCATTCGACGAAGAAGGCGAAGCCTTCGGGGGTGTTGTCAAAACCAAAATTCAATGGCCGTTCGGCACAGACTTGGCCCTTGTCAAACTCAAGCGCCTCTATCCTCCCTTGGAGTCTTCTGAAAATTCGGTAGAGCCACAGACCTCCGAACCTGTCAAAACTTCTGTGTCAGCCCAGTAGTCCACCGACAGTAACCCGTCAAGTTCAAAGGTTGTCGCCGTGCGACGGTCCCCGAACTTTTACGGCCCAAGATGTGCTTTCAGGCATAATCCAGCATCTTTCATTACCAATCATGATGTGTCCGCCATGCTCCCCGTCATTGCTTTAGTAGGCCGACCCAACGTCGGCAAATCCACCCTGTTCAATTCCCTCACTCGCACCCGCAACGCACTGGTCGCAGATCTGCCGGGTCTGACCCGTGACCGCCAGTACGGCATCGGCCAGCGTGGCCCCCGTCCCTATGTCGTTGTGGACACCGGCGGATTGACCGATGAAGCTGAAGGTTTAGCCGGCTTGGTAGCACAGCAAGCATGGCGAGCGATTGAAGAAGCCGATGCCGTGTTGTTGTTGGTGGATGGGCGCGGCGGACTGACCGCCGCCGATGAAGAAATCGCCAGCCAGTTGCGCCGCGCCGGTAAAACACTGCATCTGGTGATTAACAAAGGCGAACACCGCGATCCCGATCTGCTCAGCGCCGAGTTTCACAGCCTGGGTTTGGACTACCTGCATGTCATCGCCGCTACTCATAACGAGGGTGTCGAAACTTTAATGGAAGAAGTATTAGCCGCATTGCCGGGTGGCGGCGAAGAAGGCGAAAAAACGACCGCGCCGGAGGAACCGGAGGGCGTGATCAAGCTGGCGGTCGTCGGGCGGCCCAACGTCGGCAAATCCACCCTGGTCAATCGCCTGTTGGGCGAGGAACGGATGCTGGCCTGCGATATGCCCGGCACCACCCGCGACAGCGTATCAGCGCCGTTCGAGCGCGATGGACAGCTCTACACCCTGATCGATACCGCTGGAGTGCGCCGCCGTTCACGGGTCAGCGAAGTCGTGGAAAAATTTAGCGTCATCAAGGCGCTGCAAGCGATTGAACAGGCCCACGTCATCGTGCTGGTGCTGGACGCCCGCCAAGGCATCGGCGATCAGGACGCCAGCCTGCTGGGTTTGGTGCTGGACAGCGGGCGGGCGCTGGTGGTGGCGGTCAATAAATGGGACCACCTCGATCCCGATATTCGCGCCGAGGTGAAGCGCGAACTCGACCGCCGACTTGGCTTTGTCGATTTCGCCAAGATGCATTTCATTTCTGCGCTGCACGGGACTGGCGTCGGAGAACTGCTGGCTTCGGTGCGGGAAGCTTACGCCGCCGCCACCCGCAAGCTGTCTACCCCGGAACTGACCCGCATTCTGGAAGGCGCGCTGGCTGCGCATCAGCCGCCGCTGGTTCACGGTCACAGCATCAAGCTGCGCTATGCCCATCAGGGCGGCCAAAATCCGCCCATGATCATCATTCACGGCAACCGGATTGATCATGTGCCCGATTCCTACCGGCGCTATCTGGTCGGGGTCTACCGCAAGCGGCTAGATTTGTGGGGAACGCCAATTCGGATCGAATTCCGTGGCGGTGAGAATCCCTACCACCAACCCGGCGCCGTGCGACCGGGCCAGCCTAAAACCGGCGGACCGCGAAAATTCGGCAAGTGATTTAGAGCTTACCCCAAACGCTCGAATTCATTGTACCTGCGAAAGCGGGTATCCATTATTTTCAGTGGCTTACTGAATTCCCACTGACGCGGGAATGGCGGCCAGCGAAAATTCGGCAAGTGATTTGCAACGCTATCGAAGTGATGTCTTCCGCGCCTTTCTGACCGCATCTGTGTAACAAAAATAATCTTTCTACGGTCTTTTGTTGATAATGATTATCGTTTGAGCTAGGATTTGAACTACAGATTCAGCGATAAGGGACGGTCGATCGGCTTCACGTCTCGATTCTGATATTCCAACTCATTGATATTTATAGAGAGACCTTAACATGCTACAAGATACCGACAAAACCGCTGCCATTAGTGTACTGAACCGGATTCTGGAACTGGAGCTGGCCGGGGTAGTGCGCTACACCCACTACGCGCTGATGGTGTATGGCTACAACCGCATCCCGATTGTCGGCTGGCTCAACGCACAAGCCGATGAAAGCCTGCTGCACGCCCGGCTGGCCGGGGAATTGATCACCAGTCTGGGCGGTCATCCCTCGCTGGGCATTGGCCCGCTGCTGGAAACCCACCAGCACGACATCGGCGACATTCTGCGCGAATCGCGGGCGCATGAGGGCGAAGCGCTTAAGGCGTATTACGAACTGCTCGACCACACTCGCGATAAAGATGTGCGTCTGGAAGAGTACGCTCGCACCCAGATCGCCGAGGAGCAAACCCATCTCGATGCAGTAGACAAGATGTTACGGGCACCCGGCCAGACCCGGACGGCGACCGAGGGAGCCTGAATGAATACTTATACCGAACAGGAACGCCAAACGCTCGAAGTGGGGCGCTTGGTCAAGGCCGGTTTAACCCAGCCGTTAGGCCAGATGCCGCAGGGCAGCGTCGGGCGGATTCTCGCGGTCAGCGGAATGGGTGACCGCGATGTCGAACGCGGCCTGCTGGAAATGGGCTTTGTCGAAGGCGCCTGTGTCGAGGTGCTGCATTACGGCTTGTTGGGCCGTGACCCGCTGGCGGTGCGGATCAACCAGAGTATGACCGTGGCCTTGCGGCAGGTTGAGGCCAATATCGTGCTGGTGGGGCCGTTGCTCGATCCCGCCGGGTCGGGAGTGCTTGCCAGCCAGGAGCATCGCGTATGAGCGCCGCCACCCTGACTGCCGGCAACGCCCGGAGGATTCAGATTGCGCTGGTCGGGCCACCCAACTGCGGCAAGACCACCTTGTTTAATACCCTGACCGGGGGCCGGCAAAAGACCGCTAATTATCCCGGCGTGACCGTCGAACGGAAAAGCGGGCAGTTGCGGACGCCGGTTGGCCATACCGTCGAACTGCTCGATTTACCCGGCAGTTACAGCCTGCGCGCCCGCAGTCCTGATGAGGCGATTACCCGCGATGTGGTGCTGGGGCGGCAGACCCTGGAAGGGTTGCCGGATGCGGTGGTTTGCGTAACCGACGCGACCAATCTGGGTCAGCATCTGCGGCTGTTGCTGGAGCTGCGGCAACTGGGCCGCCCGCTGATTTTGGCGCTGAACATGATGGACATTGCCGAAAAGCGCGGTTGCCAGATCAGCATCGAAACCCTGTCGAAGCAATTGGGGATTCCGGTGGTGACCACCGTGGCGATGCGCAAGCACGGGGTGCAGGATCTGCTCGGCGAGATCGATGTACTGCTGGATCAGGCCCCAACCACGGCGGGAACCGCGACGACCGATGAATGGCAGGAACCCTCGCCGGACGCGATTCGCGCCTATCACCGCGAAGTCGAGCGTCTGCTTAAAGAAGCGGTGATTCAGGAAGGCGCCCCGGAGCGGTTGACCCGGCAACTGGATCGAATGGTGCTGCATCCGGTGGCGGGGCCGCTGATTCTGCTCAGTATTCTGTTTCTGATGTTCCAGGCAGTGTTCAGTTGGGCGGCGACCCCGATGGATTGGATCGATAGCGGCATGGCGGCCCTGCAAGAAACGGTTTCCGCCCAGATGGCCGACAGTCTGCTCAAAAGTCTGCTGGTGGACGGGATCATCGCCGGGATCGCCGGGGTAGTGATTTTTCTGCCGCAAATCCTGATCTTGTTCCTGTTTATCCTGCTGCTGGAAGATTTCGGCTACATGACCCGCGCCGCCTTTCTGATGGATCGGCTGATGAGCGGAGTCGGGTTGAATGGCCGCGCCTTTATCCCGTTGCTGTCCAGCTTTGCCTGCGCGGTTCCCGGCATCATGGCCACCCGCGCCATTGCTCACCCGCTGGATCGGCTGACCACTATTCTGATCGCGCCGCTGATGACTTGTTCTGCCCGGTTGCCGGTATACATCCTGCTGATTGCCGCGTTCATCCCCAATACCACGGTGTGGGGCGGGATCGGCTTGCAAGGGCTGGTCATGTTCGGGTTGTACGCTATCGGCGTGGTCGGGGCACTGCTGGCGGCAGGGGTGTTGCGGCTGACCGTGTTGCGCGGTAATCGGCAAGCGTTGCTGATGGAATTGCCGAGCTATAAATGGCCGAATCCGGCCAATGTGCTGCTGGGGTTATGGGATCGGGCCAAAATTTTCATGCGCCGGATTGGCACGATCATTCTGAGCGTACTGGTGGTGCTGTGGTTTCTCTCGACTTTTCCCGCTGCGCCGGAAGGGGTGACGGAACCGGCAATTTATTACAGCTTTGCCGGAATGATCGGGCGCGGATTGGAGCCGCTGTTAGCGCCGATTGGGTTTAACTGGCAGATTGCGATTGCCCTGGTGCCGGGCTTGGCGGCGCGGGAAGTGGCGGTGGCGGCGTTGGGTACCGTGTACGCCCTCAGTGGCAATGAAGAGGTGGTTACTGAGGCATTAACTACGACCTTGGCGAGTCAATGGAGTCTGGCGACCGCATTAGCCTTGCTGGCTTGGTATGTGTTCGCTCCGCAATGTCTGGCGACCCTGGCCGCAGCCCGGCGTGAAACCAACTCTTGGCGCTGGCCGGCGTTTATGTTCGTCTATTTGATGGGGTTGGCCTATGTCGCGGCACTGGTCACTTACCGGGTGGCGCTGGCGCTGGGAGGTGGCTGAGATGTGGCAAGACGGCTTGGCGTTATTAATCGTGGGCATCGCGGTGCTGGTGCTGGTGCGGACTTATGCGCCGGTCGGGTGGCTGCGGTTCGGTACTCGTGGCAAGGACAACGGTTCAGCCGCATCCAGCGCCGCGCCGACCGGCTGTAGCGGCTGTGGTTTGGGCGCGTCCTGCTCGAAAGTACAGGTTAAGGCTTATCCCGTCGCTATCGGGCGGCGCGAGCAGCAGTTCCCATCCAGCATGGACACGGCGCGCAAGCACCCGTCGTGAGCCGCGCCGCAAAGGTTATTTATGCCCTTATCGTGGAACAAGATTAAAGACCGCGCTTTGCAATTCTCCCGTGAATGGGCGGATGAATCCGCAGAAGACACCGAGGCAAAATCTTTGGTCCTGTAAATTTTCCTGTGATGGCGAGGGTTGGTAGCGTCAGGCTAAGGCGTTGATTGCATTCAACCTATTGATCCACCTAAGTGATATTCATTTTACCTGCCTGCCCCACAGTTCCGATCACAGGAAAATTTACAGGAGGAAAATTATGGTCGGGGTGACAGGATTTGAACCTGCGACTCCTGCCTCCCGAAGGCAGTGCTCTACCAGGCTGAGCTACACCCCGACGAAGGGAGATATTAGTAGTGACGGCTTACCGCGAAGCGGGCCAAACCGATGAGTGCATCCTTGGCGGGGGAGTCCTTGAGCTTTGCCAAACAGGCAATAGCTTTATCGGTTTCTTCAACAGCAAGATTGTTAGTGTAGTCGAGCGCACCGGTAGACTCAATAGTTCGAGTCACAATGTCGATCTGATCCCGTCCGCCATGCTCGATGGCTTCACGGATGATCCGCCTCTCATCAAGGGTGCCGTGGCGCAGGGCGTGAATCAGCGGGAGCGTAGGCTTGCCTTCAGCTAGATCGTCGCCAATGTTTTTACCTAACTCGTTGCTGGAGGCGCTGTAATCCAGCACATCGTCAATCAACTGGAACGCTGTGCCCAGATGTATCCCGTAACCCGCCAGTGCCTGTTCCTCGTCATGCCACTGGCCGGCCAGCACCGCGCCCAGTTGCGCGGCAGCTTCAAACAGCTTGGCGGTCTTGCAATGAATCACTGCTCTATAGCGCTCCTCAGTGGTATCGGGATCGTGGCAGTTGAGTAATTGCAGGACTTCGCCCTCGGCGATGGTATTGGTGGTATCCGCCAGAATCTCCATGACCCGCAGGCTGCCAATACGAACCATCATCTGGAACGCACGGGAATACAGAAAATCGCCCACCAGTACGCTGGCCTGATTGCCCCATAGAGCGTTAGCCGTTTCCCGCCCACGGCGCAGGCTGGATTCGTCCACGACGTCGTCGTGTAGCAGGGTAGCGGTATGGATAAATTCGACGATAGCGGCAGCGTCAATGTGAGCGTTACCGCTGTAACCGCAAGCCCGCGCCGCCAGCAACACGGTGATCGGACGCAACCGCTTACCACCGCTGTCAATAATATAACTGGCCAACTGGTTGATCAGCGCCACGTCAGAATGTAATTGCAAGCGGATCAGGGTGTTGACGGCTTGTAGATCGTCGGTGATCGGGGTGCGGATCCGTTCGATATCCATGGTCACTGGCAGGTTGAGAGGAAACGCCCATCATGCTACGGATTGGTTGTGGCAGGGTCAAGGCGAATGCCTGAGATCTTACCACCTTACCACCTATCAGTTCCTCATCACGGGGCAAACGCGCAGGGCAATCGCGCTATGTGGGGGGTTGACAGGAGGCGGATCACCAAGGTAACGGGAGGGGACTGATCGAGAGGAGAGAACCGATGGCGCCCAAACTGCTTGACCCGCGCCGCGAGACGCGGAACAAGCTCCACAAACTCGATGATATGCTGATGATTGTACTCTGCGCAGTGCTGAGTGGGGTGGAGGACTGGGTGGGGATGGAAACGTTTGCGCAAGAGCGAGAAGCCTGGTTGCGAGGTTTTCTGGAATTGCCCAATGGGATTCCCTCGCACGATACCTTGAGCGACGTGCTGGGGCGGATCGATCCGGCGGCGTTTCGGGCGGCGTTCACGGCGTGGGCGACGGCGGCCTTGCCCGATTTGGCCGGCGAGCAGGTCGGTATCGATGGCAAAGCGGCCCGGGGCAGTCGGGAGGGTGACAACCCCGCCGTCCATCTCGTCAGTGCGTTTGCCGGGCGGGCGCGCTGGGTGCTGGCGCAACAGGCCGTGGCGGAGAAGTCCAATGAAATCACGGCGATTCCCGAGCTGCTGGGTCTGCTCGACCTGGCGGGGGCGGTGGTGTCCATCGATGCGATGGGCTGCCAGAAAGCCATCGCCCAAACGATCATCGATGGCGGTGCGGATTATGTGTTGACGCTCAAGGACAACCCTCCGACGTTATGCGAGGACGTCCAGCTCTGGCTCGATACCGAGGTCGCACGCGGGTGCCTGCCGGTCCAGGAAACCCTCGAAAAAGACCACGGCCGCATCGAGATTCGGCGCTTTGCGCTCAGCCCTCAAATCGACTGGCTCGACGCCAAACCAGACTGGGCCGGACTCCAAGCGGTAGGGCGGGTCCAATCCACGCGGATCATCGGTGATCAAGTCAGCACCGAATGCCGTTATTTCCTCTGCTCGTTTTCGGAGCCGGATCGGTTCGCCGCCACCGTCCGCGGTCATTGGGGGATCGAAAATCAACAGCACTGGGTCTTGGATGTGCAATTTGGGGAAGATGCCTGCCGCACCCGTCGCGACCACTCGGCCGAGAACCTGGCCCTGATCCGCCGGGTGGCCTTGAACGTGCTACGCCACAATGGCCCCCCACGGGATAGCATCCGCCAGCGTAAAATTCGCGCCGCGCTCAATGATAACTATCGGTTGAACCTCCTCTTGGGTACGCCAACCCCGGCGACTACATAGCGCGATTGCCCTGGGCAAACGCGGTAGAAGGAGGGTAAGGGTTGTTGCATTTGGAGTCGCCTTTCAAGCGTGC
>NZ_CBTK010000315.1 GCF_000531125.1 Candidatus Contendobacter odensis Run_B_J11
AACAACCCTTACCCTCCTTCTACCGCGTTTGCCCCGTGATGAGGAACTGATAGGTGGTAAGCCGTCTGGTGTTCTGGATCGGCGGTGGCTTGATCGGGCTGGGCTTGATTGGCGGGTTGGGCGCGATGATTTTTAGCCAGCGCCATCGGCTACGACGCGAACAACAACTATGGCAAGAAGAACGCGACCGCTTCCATCAGAGTATTGTCGCGCAGCACGACCGCCAGCGGGAACTTGAAGCGGAGATCGACCGCCAACGACGGACCATCGAAACTCTGCGCGGACTTGAAGCGGAGATTGACCGCCAGCAGCAGGTTGTTGAGACGTTGCGCGCCAGTGAACAGCGTTTTCGCATGTTGACTGATCAGCTTCCGGTGGGCGTGTTTCTGAGCAATATTCAGGGCGAATGCCGCTATGTCAATGACCGCTGGCGTCAGTGGGTCGGCCTGACCGCCGACCAGGCAGCAGGATCGATGTGGCTCCAGGCAGTGCATCCCGATGATCACGATCCGATGATGCAGGCTTGGCAGCAAGCGGTTGAGCAGGCTGGCGAATTTGCCGCCAACCACCGGTTGCAAAGCTCATCGGGCCGCGTGACCTGGTTGAGTACCTGCGCGATACCGTTGCAGGATCGCGCTGGCCGGGTGAGCGGTTATTTGGGCGCCAGCACTGATATTGCCGATCTCAAACGAACCGAGGAAACCCTGCGCGCCAGCGAAAGCAAATTCCGCAGCTATTTTGAGCTGCCGCTGATCGGCATTGCACTGACCGGCCCCGACAAGCGCTGGTGGGAAGTCAACGACCGGTTGTGCGAAATGCTGGGCTACCGGCGGTCGCAACTGTTGCGGCTGAGTTGGGCCGAAATCACCCACCCTGATGATCTGGCTGCCGAGATCGGGCAATTCGAGCGGGTCATGAGTCGAAAAGTTGAGAGCTACTCGCTGGACAAGCGTCTCTTGCGCCAGGACGGCACACCGATCTACGTCAGCGTCTCATCCCGTTGTGTGCGGCGATCAAACGGGGTGGCGGAGTATTTTGTGACCGTGGTGCAGGACATCACCGAACGCAGGCAGTCCGAAGAGCGGATCCAGCATCTGGCCCAGTATGATGCGCTGACCGGCTTACCCAACCGGGCGCTGCTGGATGACCGGTTGCGGCAGGCGGTGTTGCGGGCGGGTCGCGATCACCGAATGGTCGGGGTGTTGCTGGTGGATCTCGATCACTTCAAGCGGATCAACGAAACCCTGGGTCACGCTGCGGGCGACCGGTTGCTGCGCGATGTGGTAGGGCGGTTGCAGCAATGTGTGCGCCAGTGCGACACCATCTCCCGCCAGGGCGGCGACGAGTTTGCAGTGTTACTGCCCGAACTGGGTGCCAGTGATGATGCCGCCCGGCTCGCGGAGCGGATGCTGGAAGCCGTGGCTCAGCCCTATCGGCTGGACGACCAGGAACTACTCGCCAGTTGCAGCATCGGCATCAGCCTGTATCCTCGCGATGGCCGCAGCGCCGAGAATCTGCTCAAGAACGCCGATATTGCCCTGTATCGAGCCAAGGACATGGGGCGGAACAACTACCAGTTCTACCTGTCTGGCGCGACGATGATCGCTCGCGAGCGGCTGAATCTGGAAACCCACCTGCGTCATGCGGTGGGGAAGCAGGAGCTGGAGCTGTACTACCAGCCAAAATGGGATTTCCATACCGGCGCCATCACCGGTTCTGAGGCGTTGATCCGCTGGAATCATTCGCAACTGGGATTATTGTCGCCGATCCGGTTTATCCCGATTGCGGAAGACAGCGGGCTGATCCTGCAACTGGGCGAATGGGTGCTGCGCACCGCCGTGCGCGAGATCGGCGACCTGCATCGCGATGGATTCGCCGGGTTGCTGGTGGCGGTCAATCTGTCGGGTCGCCAGTTTCGCCAGGATGATCTGGCCGAAATGGTGCGCGGGTTGCTGGAGGAAACCGGTTTCGACCCTGCCTGTCTGGAACTGGAATTGACCGAAAGCATCCTGATGCATCATACCGAGGATAACATCGCCACCCTCAAGTCCTTTAAGGGGATGGGCGCGCGGCTCGCCATTGACGACTTCGGCACCGGCTATTCATCGCTGAGTTATCTGCAACGCTTTCCGGTGGATGTGCTCAAGATCGACCGCGCCTTCGTCAAGGATTTACCGGGCGACGCCAGCAGCGCCGCCATTGTGGATGCGATTGTCACGCTGGCGCATGGACTGGGTCTGGAAGTGGTGGCTGAGGGGGTAGAAACCGCCGAGCAGCGAGACTTTCTCCATGCGCATAACTGCGACATTGGACAGGGTTTCCTGTTCGGTCGCCCGATGCCATTGACCGAATTCAAGCAACTGCTGGCGCGGGATCGAGCGACTTAATCTCTATTCAGAGGATTCTGAGCCATGCAACTCACCAATTCCACTACGCACTACGGCGCGATCACCCGATTCCTGCACTGGAGCGTTTTTCTATTGCTGGTGCACCAGTACCTAGGCGCCAACCTGATGACCCGGATCGAATCGGGTAAGACTTTATTTTGGTTGACTCAAAATAGTTATTACAACGGGCATAAGTCCATCGGGCTGGTGGTGCTGGCGCTGGTGGCGCTGCGCTTTGCCTGGCGCAGACTGACGCCGCTGCCCGATTGGGCGCCGACGTTGACGCCCGCTGAACGCACGATCTCCCACTGGAACGAGATGTTGCTGTACGGCTGCCTGATGCTGATGCCGGTGAGCGGCTATCTTTTCGTCATGGCGGGCGATTACGGGATCAAGCTGTTCGGCTGGCATGATTTGCCCAATCCCATCGGTAAGCAGGAAGGACTCGCCGTCCTCGCTCGCATCGTTCATATCGTGATCAGTTACGTCACCGTGATCGTGGTGGCCTGGCATGTCGGCCTGGGTCTCAAGCATCAGATTTTTGACCGTGACCGGTTCCTCGACCGAATGTTGCCGTTCATTCGGCGCTGAGGCATGAGGTGGAGATGGATCGTTTGGGTCATCATTGCGCTGGGCCTGCTGGCGGCGGGTGGCTGGGCCGCCTGGCGCGGCTTCGGTCCGTTGATGGTCGAGATCGTGCGGCCAACTCGGGGTTTAGCGGTGCGGGCGGTCTATGCGACCGGCACGGTGGAACCGACGGTGATGTTGCCCATCGCCCCACGCAATGCGGGTCGGCTGATGGAACTCAATGTCGATGAGAGCGCTCAGGTTCATGCCGGTCAGGTGCTGGCCCGGCTGGAAGACGCTGATCTGAAAAGGACGGTGGACGAACTCGAAGCGCGGGCGCTGTTCGCCAAGAGCCAACAGGATCGCGCCCAGACCTTGCTCGACCGGGGATTGGGCACGGTGCTGGAACGGGATCGGGCGCGCTCCGAATGGCAGGCGGTGGAAGCTGCGGTGGCGCGGGCCCGGGCCTTGCGCAGTTTTATGACCCTGACGGCTCCGGCAGACGGGCAAATTCTGCAACGCGATGGCGAAGTGGGTCAATTGATCCCGGCCAATCAGCCGATTTTTTACTTCTCCTGTTGTGCGCCGTTGCGGATTGAGGCCGAGGTTGACGAGGAGGATATTTTGCTAGTGCAAGCCGGCCAGCGCGTCCTGATTCGTGCCCCGGCATTGCCGGAGCGAATTCTCGAAGGCCAGGTTTCCGAGATCACCCCGAAGGGTAATCCGGTCACCCGTGGTTACCGGGTGTGGATTCGCTTCACAGAAGAGCCACCGTTGCGTATCGGGATGACCGCTGAGGTAAACATCGTGGTGAGCGAGCATCCGAACGCGCTGCTGGTGCCGACGACTGCGGTGAGTGAAGGCCAAGTCTGGATTGTGCGTGAGGGTCGTGTGCAACGCCGGCGGGTGCAGAGTGGTTTGGTTGGTGAATCCAGAACCGAAATTCTGTCCGGTCTGGGCGAAACCGACGCGGTGGTGGTTCACCCTGTAGCAGCGTTGAAGGACGGGCGGTGGGTGCGCGGTTTGCCTGAAAAATAGGGTTCTTCAGCCGTTGTAATGGTTTTTCATGTGCTACTCCTCAACCTCAATGGTTCGGACAGTTTCAGTTCTTCAAGCGTCTGGGTGAAACACCGATGAGTTCACGGAACCCCTTGAAAAACCATAGCTTCGAGCCTTGATGGAGAGTTAAGCAAAATCAACAAATTATTTCCTCCTGTAAATTTTCCTGTGATCGGAACTGTGGGGCAGGCAGATAAAATGAACATCACCTATTGAGATCAACGGGTTGAATTCAGTTAACGCCCTAGCCTGACGCTACCAGCCCTCACCATCACAGGAAAATTTACAGGAGGAAAGCTGTTTTGGAATACCCGCTCCACAGAAACCCTCGAAAAAACCTTCCAGTCTCACGGCATTGGTCCGGGCAATGCGTTGGAACGGAGCAAGAACCGCATTTCGCGCCTGCGCCACAATATCAACTGGCAGGCTTGATCAAAGGGACTCCAACGCCATCTTGATCCGTACCCGCTCAACCAGCGCAAACGGGGTGCAGGTCTCCATCAGAAGTTCATCGGCGCGAGCGCCGATGAACGGGCGCGAGTTGATCCCAACTTCGGGTTCACGGCGCTTTGCGCCGCCGAACCCTCGCTGGAGCGTCTCCGCTACGCGGCGGCGACTTTGTCGTCCTGCTTGGAGGCACTCAAGCCGGGAGATTCAGCGACCTCGGCAGTGTTCACTACCGGTGGTTCTGCGGCCACGGCATCCATCCAGCGCTGGCCGAGCAGCGCCTTAGCCTCACCCAGATGCCAGGCGACGCTGTCCATATCGGCGTGAGATTTGTGAACCCACGCCTCGCCCCAATAGAAGTTGCAACTGGTTTCGGCGCGCAGCAGCCGCCAATGCGCTTCGTCCAGCACCCGCGCCAGTTCGGGATTGGGATCATGGATTTGCACCGCAGCCTGCGCTACCGCGTGGAATTCCCGGCTGAGATCGTGAACCCGGACCATAGTGTCGCGCTGCACCCAGGAACCTTGCCACTGGTGGAAATCCCAGCCGTGGTGGGCGTCGGTATTCCAGGCGCCGCGCCGTACCGTGACCCGTCCATGCGCACCGAAGCGATCCAGATAATCGGTGATGAAGGTCGGACGCATCACCGAGTGGCCGGCGCGGATTTCCTCCAACGCCTCATGGTAGAAATAAGTCCAGAAATTGGCTTTTTCAGTCACATTGCGGAACCAGCCGCCGTTGTCGCCATCGGTGGCGGTGGTGACCAGCGGCGGAAAATCGCACCACTGGGTCCGCTGGCACAATTCGTTATAGAACCAGCCGTAGTCCATTCCCGACAGTTGGGCATCAGACAGATCGCGGTCGCGGACGATGATGATGATCTCCGCGCCGCCGTACTCGGCGATATGCGGTCGGTAGCGCAATTCCTGCCAGCTCATCGGATCGACTGCGTCCACATACTCGCAATCCACCATCACATAGCGATAACCGGCCTTCTTCAAATGCGGAATCAGCCGCATATCAAAGCCCATTTCCGGCGGCCAGAATCCATTGAACTGGGGCCGCCACAGCAGATGCTGGGCGATGGCCTGCCAGCGGGCAATATGTTCGTCCCAGTCGGCTTCCGGGATCAGCGCCAGGACCGGGTGGTAATAACCGGTACCGAGGATCTCAAACAGCTTCTGGTTCTGGAGATGCCAGAGCAACTTGCCGCAGTCCACATCGCCATAAACCCGCTGTTGAAAAGCGGGATTGGACAGGGTTTCCAGCAGCGTTCCAGACAGCGACAAATGGACGCGGGCGATGTCCTGATAGTCCCACAAGACTCGCGGCATCCGGTCGTAGGCGAACAGAATCTCCTTGACTTCCCACGGGTTGGTTTCCAGCAGGTTTTCGAGATTATTGGGGGGTTGGTGCATGTTCAGCACCAAGGCATGGTGAATATCTCGCATCGGTGGTCTCCTCAATTTTGGTTGTCAGGTCATCAGGTCATGGCGAAACCCCCTTGGTGCCGGAGTTTAGTCGCGAGTAAGGATACAAAGAACCGGACTGAGCCGCTATGCAGGCATCAGTCGGCAGGTTGGGAACCGCCCAAATGCACCGTCAAGGGTGGTAGATGATTGATATGAATACCGTGCTGTGGCATCGGAATGGTAACACCGTGTTCACGGAACAAATCCCAGATTTCCAGCCGCACATCACTGGAGATATTGCGGATGCCGTTCTGCACATCGCGAATCCAGAATCGCACTTCCAGCAGCATGAAACTCTCGCCGAATTCCAACAGCAACGCCCTCGGCGCGGGATCAGCCAGCACCCGCGCCGGCTGCCGGGCACCTTGTACCATCAGATCCAGCGCTTTGCGCACGTCGGTTTCGTAGGCGATTCGCACCTGGACCTTGAGCCGCGCCAGATCGTTGCGGTGCGACCAATTGATTACTTGATGGGTGATGATCTCCTCGTTGGGGATCAGGTACTCGGTACCGTCGCGGGTTTCCACCGAGACATAGCGTGCACCCAGCGAGGCGACCCAGCCGTAGGTTTCACCGATCTGGATCACGTCGCCGGGTTTGATCGATTTGTCCATCAACAGCATGATGCCGCTGATCAGGTTGGAAATAATGGTTTGCAAGCCAAAACCGAGACCGACACCGAGGGCGCCGCCAAATACCGCCAGCGCGGTGAAATCGACGCCGGAACTGGCTAAGGCAACCAGCACCGCCATGATGATCAAGCCCCCTTTGAGCAGCTTGCCGAACAGCACTTGCACCGACGGGGTCAGGTTGGGCAGATGCAGCAGTCGGCGTTCCAGCGCCCGCGACACCAGCACCGCTACCCACAGCATAACCCCGAAATAGAACATGCTCTTGAGTACGGTCAGCAGCGACAGCCGCGTTGGACCGAGATGCAAAGCCAAGCGGTCGAGCAGCGCAAAGGTCGGGGCGAGCAGATCAAAGATGGCCAATACCGCGATGCTGTAGGCGGCAATGACCAGTGCCCGTGCCCACACCGGTTCGCGCACCAGCATGGAGAACAGGCGAATGGCGATCCAGGCCGCCAGCAGGTCAATGCCGATCCAGATCCAGTGATTGGGCCAACCAAACCGAACCGCAACTGAACCGGCAATGACCAGCCCAGCAATCCACAGCAGCGGGAAGACCAGCGATGCCAGCGTCAGCAAAACCGGGCGACTGTATTCTCCAGCTATGTGGCTCTGGATGCACCGGATCAACCACGGGTACACAAAATCGTGAATCCACCAGGCAGTGAAGCCACTAGCAACCAGGGCGGGCATCTGCATCGCACTGTAGACAATGTGCGTCGGCGTAAACACATCGCTACTCAGCCAGTCCCAAACCGTCCGTAGCCAGGCGAAAAACAGGGCACCGTCAAAAAAGGGTTGTTGCATGGGGGCGGTGGAACATCAGGTCTTTCAATGTGAAGTATCACCAGCTTAGCTGCTGCAACCGGTTGACGCCATGGCAGGGATTCAATTCAGAGGGAACCGCAGCAGCGATGGCATCATCGGTTCAGTGCGGGTGCGTCGCTGCAACCATCCTTTTAAGGTCATCCCAACATATTGTAAAATATGGCTTTTAAAACACAGCGAGGTGCTAAGACCAGCCCTTTCAAGGTGGTTTAAGCAGGATTTAAAAGTAATTTAAAAGCGTAACTACTCAGGTACCTCTCTGTAATTGCTAATATAGAACATTTTTTAAGCGATTCTGTTCTTCCTTAATTAATAGAATCACCGGTTCAATAATCTTTTC
>NZ_CBTK010000316.1 GCF_000531125.1 Candidatus Contendobacter odensis Run_B_J11
ATACCATTTCTCTATAGGTTTAATTTTTCAAGCGCCGATAAGATAAATGGATATCCGGTAAGAGAAGCAACAACTTTCTGTCCAATAATATTCAATTGTTCGCAGATTTTTTCTTGTAAGTCGGCTAAGGTGTTAAAGTTTACCCAACTGGATTCTTTTTTCAGATGTTGCCAAACTCGCTCAATTGGATTGATATCTGGACTATAGGCGGGTTGGAATAAGAGTACTATATTTTCCGGAATTATGAGTTTCTGCGCTTTATGAAAAGCACCGTTATCTAATTGCATGACATTCAAATGATGGGGATAAGCTTGAGAAAATTCATCAAGAAAAAGTTGAAAACAATCGCTGTCTAAATGGGAAAAAATTAGAAAAAAGCTCTCTCCTGTTAAAGGTTCAACGGCACCGTAGGTATAAAAAGCTTCAAAGGGCCATTGGACGAGTCCCCGAGGTTTAATACCGAGTGCAGTAATGACCCGATACGTCAGTGTCTTTAAACCAAATCGACTTTCATCTTGACACCAATAGCGAATAGGCTTCTTTGGCTGATTATCCACTTCTTGAAAAACATCTATTATTTCAAGGCGTTCTTGGAGTTTTTTTTAAAGTCTACCACGGCTTCTTCTTGCCGATGCCGACTCATGGGACGAGCCACTTTTAACTTGGCTTTCAGTTTATAATGAACAATTTTATGCACCGTCTTATAAGGAATTTCCAGACCGTATTCTTGGGTCAACCACGCCTGAATCTCGCCATAACTCCGAAAACCTTCTGGTTGTTGAAGTCGCAGTTGCAACGCATCAAGGATCGCTTCCGGTAAAGCAGGTCGTTTACCTCCATGATAGTTCCAAGCCAACAAACCTGATAGACCGCTGGTTTGATAGCGTGCGAACCATAAACGAAGGGTTGATTCAGCTCGACCTATTAAACAAGCTAAGACGCCTATATCATTAACAATACCTACTTTCAATAAGTACAAAGCCTGAATTCGCTCTTTGATCTTGGCTTTAATTTGAGCATGCATAATCACTTTTAGCTCATCTGCCGTCTCAGTAATCATCACTGACTGGAGCCTATTCATGGTCAATACCCTATCGTAAGTTGGCATCAAAATTATAATTAAATCTATAGAGAAATGGTA
>NZ_CBTK010000317.1 GCF_000531125.1 Candidatus Contendobacter odensis Run_B_J11
TTGACCCAGTTACGCAGCGTCTGCTCCACCAAGCCCAGCTCACGCGCACCAAGACCTACCCCGACCTCTTGGGCCCGCTTGACTGCCTGTTCCCTGAACTCGGCCGTGTACTCTTGCTTCAGTATCTTCTTCACTTTTCGTCCTTCCAGTCTCGATGTTAATCATCGACCCTTGGAAGACGAAATCCAGGGGGCACCTCAACCGCCCTCGAATCATCGGGGGCGGTTTTTTATTGCGGGGATGTTGGGTTATGCGGCTTGGACGTTTGTGGTCAATTTCAACCGTTGGGGATGGCCGCACAACCCAAGCTACTCATGGCCGACGGAATCGGCAATCTCTATGGGATCACCTCCCCAATCGGCGGGAATCATGCCCTGACGAATGGCTCGATGAATGCGGCTATACGGCCAATCCACCGGGCGATTCACTAAACCGTGCTTGACCGGGTTGTAATGAATGTAATGAATGTAATGGACATGATGGGCAAAATCGCGCTCATCACGAATCCGATGCTCCCAAAATCGCCGTTGCCAAATGGCCTGTTCCCCTTGCCGTTCCCGACTCCCAAACACGGCGGGGCGCTGCACGTCGGGAATCTGCGCGGTGAACGCCCGCTTGATAGTGCGCCACCGTATCGAATAATCGGCATCGTCTGGCGGCAACGTCCATATTGAGTGGAGATGATCGGGTAACACCACCATCGCATCGACATGAAACGGTCGGCGCTGCTGCTCGGCCCGCATCGCCTCACGCAAAATCGCCACGGCCTCTGGGGTGCCTAATAATGGGATGCGACGGAAGACCACCACGGTGAAAAAAATACGCGGCTCCGGCGGTGTCATCACGACGGTATTGCATGGTCGATCCAATGTTGGGTAGTGTCCCTCAACGGGTGTGATCGATCTCCCCGAAATCGGGGAAGACTTTTTCGATAATGGGTAACCGCTCAATGAATTCGGCAGGTACCCGATACGATAACAATTCAGGGGTAGTCCAAACATGCTCGGTGAGACCTGCGGCCATGGCTGGGGTCACTGGAAACCATCGACGCGGGGTTCCGCGTCCTCGCGTCGGTTCGGCGATGGGGAGTTGCTGGCGCAAACTGTGGTGAGGCAACACCAAATGGTAGTAGGCTAACGATACCCACAATTGTTTTTCGAACCATTCGATTTTCTTAGAAAATCCGGTAGTACACCGGGTCAAACGGCGGTTACTTTGCCGTTGGGTCAGGTTGTCACGCTCAACAAAACGGGTGTTAATCGTCGTACTGACCGGCGAGGTTTGCAGGTCAACTGCCACGGTCTGGGCATCCCCGAAGACCACACGAGTTTTCACTTGAACCACCTTCCCCTGCTGGCGAATTTTGATGACCTGCGCATAGTGCAAGCCGGGTTGTGGTCGACATCGGGGGTGAGGTCGGCGCCCCCGTTGCCCATGCCGCTCGGGTTGGTACCACTCGCCATAGGTGTTCAACAGGGGCTATCGCCGCATAAAACTGTCCGAACCATTGGAGGATAAACATACATCATTTAGGACACATGGACGCTGCCGGTCATTTCCTGCATTGTTGCGGTACCCTTGGCAGGCGATTTCGGGCTACCATGGCAAACCCATCCCAACCGGGTTTTCCGCATGGCCAAACGTACTCCCTTATATGCCCGCTACGCCGCCCTGGGGGCGAAGCTGGTGGATTTTGGCGGCTGGGATATGCCGCTGCACTACGGTTCGCAAATCGGCGAACATCACCAGGTGCGTCGCGCCGCCGGTCTGTTCGACGTGTCGCACATGACGATTGTGGACTTCACCGATCCCGCGCCAACCCGTTCATTACTCCGCACTCTGCTGGCAAACGATGTCGCCCGCCTGTATCCCGGCAAGGCGCTCTACACCTGCTTGTTAAACCAGGCCGGTGGCGTGATTGACGATCTAATCGTCTATGACCGGGGCGATGCAGGTTACCGGTTGGTGCTGAATGCCGCTACCCGTGATCAAGACCTGGCCTGGATCGCGCCGATTGCCGAACGCTTCGGCGCAGCTTGGCGTGAACGCGACGATTTGGCAATGCTGGCGGCACAGGGGCCGGAAGCACTGGCGAAACTGGAAACCGTTCTCGGCGCAGAGACCGTCGCCGCCGTGCGCACCCTCAAACCGTTTCATGCGCTGGAAACCCATGGGCTATTCATCGCCCGCACCGGCTACACTGGTGAGGACGGGGTGGAAATCTTGCCGCCTGTAACAGAAGCGCCCGCATTGTGGGATCAGATGGTAGCTGCCGGGATTATGCCCTGTGGGCTAGGCGCTCGCGACACCCTGCGACTGGAAGCTGGCATGAATCTATACGGCAGCGACATGGACGAGACCACTACCCCGCTGGTTTCCGGGCTGGGCTGGACCGTGGCTTGGGAACCGGCGGATCGCGACTTCATCGGTCGCGCTGCATTGGAGCAACAGCGCGCTGCTGGTGTACCGCAAGCCTTTGTCGGCCTGGTATTGGAAGATCGCGGCGTGTTGCGCGGCCATCAGCATATTTATGACTGTACCCGCGAGATCGGCCAGATCACCAGCGGCACCTTCTCGCCCACCCTGAACCGGGCTATCGCTTTGGCGCGGGTTAAAGCCGGTGTAAGCGAACATTGTCAGGTGGACATTCGCGGCAAGCGCCTGCCGGTGCGTGTGGTCAAGCTGCCATTCGTTCGCCACGGTCGTGCCCTGATTGTATGAATTCTTCCCCGAATCCGAACTGTTGTTGAGGATCCCAGCATGAGTAGCATGATTCCTGCCGAACTGCGTTACACCGAATCCCATGAATGGGTGCGCGCCCACGATGACGGCACCGTCACCGTGGGTATCACCGATCACGCCCAGCACCTGCTCGGTGATCTGGTGTTCGTGGAAATCCCGGAAGTGGGTCGGGTCGTGGCCGCCGCTGAAGGGTGTGCGGTGGTTGAATCAGTCAAGGCCGCTTCCGATGTGTACAGTCCAGTGGATGGCGTGATCGTCGAGGTCAATGAAGCGCTGGCCGAGAATCCGGAACTGATCAATGAAGATCCCTATGGGGAAGGCTGGATTCTCCGAATCGAGACCGCAGCCACGCTGGAGGCGCTGTTGGACGCCAATGCTTACGAGGTTATTGCTATCGCCGACGATGAGGACGAGGACATCCGTTCGCTGGCAAATCCCCGGCTGGTCGAGTAACGCGGGGCGCACTGATTATGCCGTTCATTCCCCATACCCCGGTCGATGTCCAGGCGATGCTGGCCGCTATCGGCGCACCGAACCTGGATGCGCTGTTCGACGAAATTCCTCCGACGCTGCAAGTCGGTACACTGCCGGCGCTACCGGAGCCGCTGAACGAGTGGCAAGTCACCCGGCTGATGGAAGCACGGGCGGCGGCGGATCCTCGTCTGTCGTGCTTCCTTGGTGCCGGTGCTTACGAGCATCACATTCCGGCGGCGGTCTGGGAGATCGTTGGGCGTGGCGAATTCTACAGCGCCTATACTCCCTATCAGCCGGAAGCCAGCCAGGGCACGCTGCAAGTGCTTTACGAGTATCAGAGCATGATGGCTGGTTTGACCGCTTTAGCCGTGTCCAATGCCTCGCTGTATGACGGCGGTTCGGCGCTGGCCGAGGCATTGTTGATGGCGGTGCGCGCCAACCGCAAGTCCAAATCCAAGCGGATTCTGGTGCCGCGCGCTTTGCATCCGCTCTACCGACGAGCCGCTCATGCCATCGTCCACAATCAGGGCATCGAACTGGTGGATCTGCCCTACGATCCGGATGGTGGTCATACCCCGGAACAGGCGCTGGCTGCCTATGCCGGGCAGGATTTCGCGGCGCTGGTGATCCCGCAGCCCAACTTTTTCGGGGTGCTGGAAGCGGTGGACGCCCTGACCGACTGGGCGCACCAACAGAATATGCTGGTCGTCGCGGCGGTCAATCCCACCACCCTGGCGGTGCTGAAGCCGCCCGGTGAGTGGGGCGCGACCGGTGCCGACATTGCTTGCGGCGACGGTCAGCCATTGGGATCGCCGTTGTCCTCTGGCGGACCCTATTTCGGTTTTCTGTGCTGTCGGCAGGAATTGGTGCGGCAAATGCCGGGGCGGCTGGTTGGCCGCACCGTGGATTTGGATGGCAAGCCTGGTTTCACCCTGACCCTGCAAGCCCGTGAACAGCATATCCGCCGCTCCAAGGCCACCTCCAATATCTGCACTAACCAGGGCCTGATGGTGACCGCAGCTACGCTGTATCTGGCGCTGCTGGGGCCGCATGGACTGGAACAGGTCGCCGCCGCCTGTCACGCCAACACCGGGGCGCTGCTGGATCAGTTGATACAGGTTCCGGGTGTAAGTCGTGCCTTTAACCGTCCGGTATTTCACGAGGCGGTATTGCGATTGCCACGTCCGGCAGGCGAAGTGCTGGATAGTTTGTTAGCACGGAACATTCTCGGCGGCCTGGATTTGAGCGGCGAATATCCCGAATTGGGAAATGCGCTTCTGGTCTGCGTTACTGAAACCAAGGATGAAGAAGATTTGCAGCGGTATGCAGAAGCGTTAGCTGAAGTGGCGTAATAGCTTTCTGTAGAAGCCGGCTGGCTGGCTTCTACAACTGGTAAGTTTCGGTCATCAATAGACATTATCAATAACTGATTTAACACAATGGTTCGGACAGTTTCAGTTCTCCAAGCGTCTGGACGAAACACCGATGAGTTCACGAAACCCCTTGAAAAACCACAGCTTCGAGCCTTGATGGAGAGTTAAGCAAAATCAATAAGTTATTTCCTCCTGTAAATTTTCCTGTGATAGTAAATTAGCATATACTAATTCTACTTTGTCAGATTACGGGCAAGCGTTTGATTTCTAAAGTTTTATCAATTTCACTCACTTTATGTGAATTTTAGAAAAATCAATAGGTTGTGTTTCAATCTGACAAAGTAGAATTAATTGGGTGTCGGAAAACATCTGATTTCCGACAGGACATAGATGTCTTTATATTTGATCGAGAACTCCGTAAAAAACGTGTGGAAAGCCTCTACGGAAGGTTTTCCGATAGCCGAATGGCACTTTTGCCAAGGAGAATATTTTGATCCGTTTGCTACAGCCTAATATTACATCGAGTATAAGCGCAGGCCGTCGATTGGACATCCAGGGGATGCGTGCTGTCGCTGTGCTGATGGTGGTTGTGTTTCACGCTGGCTTGCCAGTGCCTGGCGGGTTCGTCGGCGTGGATATTTTTTCGTCATCTCCGGGTTCGTCATCACCGCGATGCTACATCGCGAATGGGTAACCACCGGCCGCATTCGGTTCGGACGGTTCTACTTGCGCCGGTTCAAGCGCTTGACCCCAGCCTTGGCCCTCATGGTCGCGGTGACCATGCTAGGCTCGGTGTTGCTGTTGTCGCCGCTCGTGCAGCAGCCAAACGCAGCCAAGACCGCGATCGGCGCGATGCTGCTGGGAGCGAACTACGCGATTGCCCGTACCACTGGGGGCTACTTTGACGCCCCCGCTGCAACCAACCCACTGCTCAACACCTGGTCGCTGTCTGTCGAGGAGCAGTTCTACCTCGCGTTTCCCGCGATCCTGGCCGTTTGCTGGCTCTGCGCCGGCCGCCAAAGAATACTCCGGTTTACCCCAATCGCGGTCGTGGCCAGCGTGGGCTTGTTGTCCTTCGCACTGACGACCCCGTTCGGCCACATGCTGCTCCGCACATCCGACAATCTGCTCGGATTCTACAGCCCCCTGACTAGGGCCTGGGAGTTCGCTGTCGGTGCCATAATCGCACTCGCCGGAATTCGACTTACCCTCGCCTCAAGCCGCACTGCGGCCGTACTTGCAGCCACCGGCTTGGTCCTACTGATCGTCTCCCTGTCTGTTATCACAGACACCACACCCTTCCCGAGCAAATGGACCCTCCTGCCTGTCGCTGGCACTGCCTTGCTAATCCTAGCAGGTAACTACCACACCAACCCCGTTAGCCGAGTACTATCCAGCACGCCTATGGTCCAAATCGGTGATTTGTCCTATTCCATTTACCTGTGGCACTGGCCCTTTATTGTATTCACGGCACTCCTTTTCCCTAACCAGCCATGGGCGCTAACCCTGTCCGCCATAGCCTCACTCGCCCCATCAATTGCCTCGTATCACTGGGTGGAGCAGCCCATACGCAATCTCCAAGCCCTCAGCCTAACGAGCAACACCAGACTCCTTATTGCAACTCTTACCCCACCACTAGCCATTTCGGCCGCCTTGCTATTCGCCTCAAGTAAGCTCTTTTGGTTACCCAACGGACTTGACTACAAAACGGCTGTTTTTAGTCAGGCGGCGAGTGCCATTGCCGGATGTAGTCTAAACGCATCAAGCGCTTTAGAGATCTCGAATGAGGACCTCAGCTCTAACTGTATATGGAACAAAAACGCATCCGGACCGACTATATACTTGGTCGGAGACTCAAATGCCGAGCAGTTCAGTGACGCACTCATCGGTGCTAGTAAGAAGCTTGAAAGACCGTTGGCTGTGAAGACTGTCAGCGCATGCCCGTTTCTAAATACCTTCATCGATCGAAATGACATTAATACCAAGAAATGTCGTGATTTAGTGAATTCCATAACTACGTGGTTGAAAAAACAGAAACCAGGGACAATAATCATTTCGAATTCTAACTCCTACTGGGATTCTCCAAACATCGGAGCTGGCTCAACCATCAACTCAATGTCCCGCGATCAGCTCTTCAAGAATCGCGATCTCCAGAAAGGACTCGAAGAAATCGTCCAGGTACTTCAATCCGCTGGGCACACCGTCGTGCTCGTTCAACCAGTACCAAAGTTCATTCGTCAATTAGGCGGGCAGGATCCAACAAGGTGTCCACTCTGGAAGATGGTTGTGGGCAATTGCGCTATTAACATATCCGAACGGGAAATCGTTGCGAACCAACGTAACTCTCGCGATGCCATTAACAGGGCCGCATCATCGACCA
>NZ_CBTK010000318.1 GCF_000531125.1 Candidatus Contendobacter odensis Run_B_J11
AACTCCCCTTACCCCCCTTCTATCGGATCTGCCCCGTGATGAGGAACTGATAGGTGGTAAGGCGTCTGTGGTTCGAGATGAGCCATGAGGATTTTCCTTATTGCCAGGTCCGGTGATAGGCGCCCAGCGTGGTCTGACGCCCTTCCGACACCTTGCCCAATTCCCGGAGCCATTCGGCTTTGGGGACGTAAGCGGCTGGATTGCGCCGACAGGCGTCAATCGCGGCCCGCCAAACCTTGGTGACCTGAGTCACATAGGCCGGACTGCGCTGGCGGCCCTCAATCTTGATCGCGGCAATGCCCATGGCCTGCAACTCCGGCAACAGTTCCAGGGTGTTGAGGCTGGTCGGCTCCTCAATCGCGTAGTAAATCTGATCGCCGACCGCGAAGCGGCCCTTGCACAGGGTCGGATAACCAGCCGGTTCGCCGGGCGCGTAGCGGTCCATTAACAACCCGCCCAGCCGGCTTTCCAGCCCCTGCGGCGTTTCCTCCCAGCGCACCGCCTTGGCCGGCGAACAGACCCCGCACATATTGGGCGATTCGCCAGTGACGTAGGAGGACAGCAGGCAGCGGCCTTCCACCATGATGCACAAGCCGCCGAAACCAAAGACTTCGATACCCACCGGGCTGTGCTCCAGCACATGCCGAACCTGGGGCAGCGACAGCACCCGAGGCAACACCACGCGGCGGATGCCGAAATGCTCGTGATAGAAGCGGATCGCTTCATAATTGGTGGCTGAACCCTGCACCGATAGATGCAGTGGCAGTTGCGGATGCTGGCGGCTGGCGTAATCCAGCACGCTGATATCGGCGGCAATCACCGCGTCCACGCCGAGTTCCGCCGCCTGATCCACCGCGCTCCGCCACCGCTCCCAGCCATCCGGTTGGGGAAAAGTGTTGAGCGCGACGAACACCCGCCGACCTCGGGTATGGGCGTACTGGACGCCTTGGGCCGCTGTCTTGGCGTCGAAGTTCAGACCGGGAAAGTGACGGGCGTTGGTGTCGTTGCGGAACCCGATGTAGACGGCATCGGCGCCTTGGTCCACGGCGGCCTTGAGCGAGGGCAGATTGCCGGCGGGACAGACCAGTTCCAGCGATTTGGACGGGAGCGATGGGGTAGACGCGAGCATAATGACAGGGGTCCTTGGGAAAGCGGATAGAACTTTACTTGTTCTATTTTAACATCAACCTGACGATTAAATCCTAGCCAAACTGGCCGTCAACTCTGGGTTTAATCAGCATCGGTGAATAGATAATCACGAAGATCAGAAATGCCGCAATCCACAGTATTTGGGAAACCAGCACCCAAATCAGATAGAAATCTGCGGCAATCAAAGGCAGCGCCACTCTGAATAGGCTTCCCGCAATCAGCGCCGCCAACGCGATGGTGACTGCTACAGATGGACTTTTTACATCCCTGCCAGTATGGCCGAGCGAGACGCGAGCCATCATGCTCAGAGTCGCAATGCCTATCCCGCCAAAGCTAAAAGCGTGGATCGCCAGCAGTTTGGACAGATTGAAGAACGGGAGCAACGCCATGAGTAAAAAGCCTACATCGATCAATAGGAAGGCGATGAATAAGCTCCATAATAACGGCTGTTTCCAGATTCCAACAGTATGCCAGCCTACCAGCCGGACCGAGGTTATAATAAACAGTCCCATTGATAAAAGAGCGGATATTGGCTGATTGCCAATAAATACTTCGACGATGAAAAACACTAGGAACAAAACGAGGCTCGATAAATCCAGCCATTTCGAGTTCAATAGTTTTACCGGATAGCCAACGCCCACCTCGACAAAAAATGGAATTAATCTTCTCCCCATCGTGAGCATCAGTCCAATGATCAAATAAAGTCCGCCGTAGATGCCAATATAGACGCCATTTTCGATGAATCCAGCCGCTCCAAGGTAAAAACAGCTATTTCCAACGGCCAATAATGCCAGCTTTGCCATGATTCCCATTTGCTTCCATTGCCTAACCTTGAACACAGGGTAGGCTACGGCAACGATCAGGCTCAGTATGAACAGAATATCCAGCGTTGCAGCGAGGCCCATAAAGCATGTTCCGAAGAAAAACAGGATTCGCGGAATAGCCCACAGGGCAAATAATCCCAACAGACCTAATCCGTAAAGAGTCTGTACGCCCGTCCAGTTTTTAACTGCGGTTAACAGGAATCCGGCAATCACCGCCACCGCGAATCCATAGATCATCTCGTGGGCGTGCCATTGAAAGATGGAGATACCTTCAATTTGCAAAGGCAGTTGAAAAGCGTAGACCCCCATCCAGAGGGCAACAGACACTATCGCAAACAGGGCTGCGCCCAGGAAAAAGGGGCGAAATCCCAGGTTCAATAATGCTATTTTGGATAATGGAAGTTGAGTGCTATCAGTCGTTGACGATGTCATTGGCGGCTCCAGGATGAGGGGCGAACGTGAAACCCCGATAAAATACGGCAACCCTTGCCAGCATGACCTTGACGTGCATCAAGTTTCCAATCCTTGATCCACGGGCTGCTGACTGAACAGAGGATGCGGGAGAGACCCATGCACACACCTATTGATGTTGGCGGGATGCTGGCTCGGTTGCCGCTGTTTCAGCAATTGCGCGACGGTGAAATTCTCAGTCTTGCGGCAGGGACACGCGAAATCGAACTGGCGAAAGGGCAAATGCTGTTTCAGAAAGGCTACTTGCTGGATGGTTTTTACGTCGCCGTGAGCGGCCAGATCAAGCTGGCGTTTTCCTCGGCGCAGGGCAACGAAAAAGTGGTCGCTCTGATTGGGCCGGGCCAGTGTTTCGGCGAGGCCATCATGTTCCTGGAAAGGCCCAGTCCGGTTTTTGCCCAAGCGCTGGTGGATTCTCGCGTGTTGCACATCGCCAAACGGAGTATTTTCGCAGCGATTAACGGCGATAGCGCTTTTGCCTGCCGCATGTTGGCGGGGCTGAGTATGCGGCTGCACGGTCTGGTTCAGGATGTAGAAGATTACTCGCTGCGATCTTCCACCCAGCGGGTCATCGGGTTTCTGCTGCAATTGGTCAGCGCTGCCGCCAGTGGCGCTACTGAATGTGAACTGCCCGCCAGTAAACATGTCATCGCCTCGCGGCTGAATCTGACGCCGGAAACTCTCTCACGAATACTGCACAATCTGGCTGAATTTGGGTTAATTGCGGTGAAAGGTAAAAAAATTACAGTGCTGGATGCGGAACGGCTAAAACGGTTTAATCCCTAAGCGAGACACCCGCAAAACCCGCCGCCTGTCCCGAAGTCAGTGTACCCAATTCGTAAAGCTTGACCGCCATTGCCATCCGCGCCCGTGCTTGGAAATCCGACGTTCGATATGATCTGGAGACAACGGCGGAACGCTGTCGACTCTTAGCTCAATGGAGAAGTTAGATTTCATCCGTTATTTGCTCACCGGACCACATAACAAGACCTTTCAATCGACCTTGAAGTGCCTCAACAAGATAGTCATAGGTATGAATCCTAATATTTAAATCTGCTACCATTTGACGGCGAAGTTCCGTCGTTCCATTTCGAAGCTTTGCTCTACGTCCGATCAAAATAATACCTTGAAGATTCGGACTGATATTGGTTAAACCTAGGCCATTCTCAATTTTTAGACGAGCGGCATAGTTCTGATTTTGCAGGAGCCATGCACGCCAATCTTGGATTTGCCGTATCGCATGATTGAGATATTGAGACGGATCGCCATTCTTGTTGAACATTGGCTTCAGTGGACTTTCTAATTCAACTGCTTGCCATTCGTGCCCGAAAGAGTGCTTTTCGGCAATTAGAAAGTCCGTAACGTGTTCGGAGCCAAGTTTTTGTTTGGGAATTACCCATCGTCCGTGACCTCCGCCCAAGTGCTGAATCAAGAACTTTGGATTCTCCTGCAAAAACTGCTGGATATCTTCCTCGCGCTTGGCGCAATCAAGAACCACAATGAGACTCGCGATGTCTTCAGGTGCGATTCGATCCCAGCATACAAAATACTCATTCAGGGGATCATTACGCCTAGCTTGGGCGCGGACTTCTTCGGCTGACTGGAAGTGCATAGTGTGTCTTGATGAAACCTAGCAGTGCAATAGACAAAATTAGTTACGACCATCAGCCCACCGATAACCCATAGCGAACCGTTAATCACGCATCAAGCCCCGCTTTTCCAAGTGCGCCTTCCTACCGGCGCTCGAACGCCTCTCGCAACAACCGCTCCATGGTTTCATTCCAGCGCTGGCGCGGGCGCTGTTGCCAGAACCGGGCATCAGGCCGGCAATCGAATTTCTGCTTATAAATCGCCAGCGCCGCCACTACCGCCCCCAACCCGAACGCCAGAATCGGATTAGGAATACCGGCGAACGGCAACACCAGCAGCATCAGCAAGACAAAGCCGGCAATCCAGCCCCACGGGATATAGTGAAAATAGCGAATATCGAACTGGCTGCCTTCGCGGTGAATGCTCACTCGCATCGGCCAGTCATCCTGGGTCAGATGGGCGCGGCGGCGCAATTCCAGCCGGTTTCCCTCCTCGGCGGCGATGACAAAATCCTTCAGCAATAGCGCATTGCGAAACTGTTTCAGTTCAGCATCGCCGCCTTGCACCGTGGCCTGCGTCACTCGCCCCAAATGGCGAACCGCTAATTCAGCTTTCATCAGACTTTGATCCATCCACCGTAATCACCACCTTGCCGGTGGATTTGCGCGTAACCACCTGATGCAGCGCTTCTACCGCCTGTTCCAGCGGATAAGTCGCCGAGATATGCGGCTGGATCGCCCCGGCCACATACCATTGCAGCAGGATTTGAAAGCTCTCGGTCATCACCCGAGGATTCAGTTCCGCATAAGCCGGCCAGTTTAGACCGATCACATCCACGTTCTTGACCAGCAAATGATTGGCGGGAATCTGCGGCACCGTGCCGCCGGCAAAACCAATCACCAGAATTCGACCCTCGAAGGCGACGCAGCGTAAGGACGCCGTGAATAAATCGCCGCCGACCGGATCGTAAATCACATCAGCGCCCCGCCCATCGGTCAGCGCCTTGATCCGCGCCCGAACATCTTCGTAACGGGTATCCACCAAATGATCGGCGCCGTGTTGCCGAGCGACATCGAGTTTTTCCGGGCCGTTCGCCGTGGCAATCACCATCGCGCCCAGTTGCTTGCCGATGGCGACTGCGGTCAGACCAACTCCGCCTGACGCGCCATGCACCACCAGCGTCTCGCCCGCCCGCAGCTGCGCCCGATGCCACAGGGCGATGTGCGAAGTGCCGAACACGATAGGAAAGGCCGCGCCGTGTTCATAGGACATCACCGCCGGCATGGCGACGCACCGGTTGACGTTGACGGCCACCTGTTCGGCGTAGCCGCCCTGCGGAGTGAGCGCGATGACCCGATCCCCGATGTTGAACCTGGCTGCGCCCTCACCCACCTCCACAATCTCGCCCGCCACCTCAAAGCCGGGGCTGAACGGCGGCTGCGGCTGGGCTTGATACTGACCCCGGGTAATCAAACTGTCGGCAAAGTTGACCCCGCAGGCGTGAACCCGGATGCAGACTTGTCCGACAGCGGGTATGGGTGCGGGAAGTTCTTCGAGGGCCAATCCTTTGATACCCGTGAGTTCGCGGCAAACAATCGCTTTCATGGTCGCAACTCCCGAATTTTTCGGATAAAAAAGGGGCGCACGTTGAATGCGCCCCGCACCGTATCTCACTCACTCAACGATGATTTTGCGCACCACATCGGTCATGGAGATCACGCCGACCGGCTGGCCGTTCTCAGTGACCACTAAGCGATGCATCCGCCGACCGGTCATCAGGCTCACGGCATCGCTGAGCAGCATCTCGGCATCGCAGGTCGCGCAACCCGGCGTCATGATCTCGCGCGCCAGCATCGCCCGCGCCTGTTCCGAGGTCCGGCCCTGCCGCGCTAACACCATGTCGGTCTGCGACACCACGCCCACCGCTTTGCCGCCCTCCATCACCACCACCGCATGAATTTCGCTGTCGATCATCGTCTTCGCCACCTGAGCCACGGTGTCGTCCAGCTCGCAGGCGACGATGCCGCGATGCATCAAGTCTTTGACCCGGGTGCCATCGTCGCTGATGGTGATCGCCTCGGCCTCGGCGATGCTGGGCAGCGGCTCGGACAGCGGGTACGGCGCCGGGGTGGTATGCACGTCGCCCTTGGGCAGGGTCGGATGCGGAATCGTCACTGGCGGCTTACCGCTGGCGCCCAGGCCAAACTCGGTGGCGCCAATCAGCACCGACATGTTGCCGTGCGGATGCTTGTTGTCGTGCATCAGTTGATGCGCCACCGGCAGTTCTTCATAGGTGAAGGCCCGCGACATGCAGGGATCCAGCAACCCGCGCACCGCCAGTTCGTTCATCTGATTGGACTGCTCGCCGTTGGCGAAATGCGAGCCTTGCAGGCGCTTCTGCCGCATCCACAGGTAGCGTAAATCCACCGTGGCGTTGTAGCCGGTGGTGCCGGCGCAGACCACCACCATCCCGCCGGTGTCGCAGACGAAGATCGAAGAGGGGATCGTGGTTTCACCAGGATGTTCGAATACGATGTTCGGGGCGCGCTTCTCGCCCAGCACTTCCCAGATCGCCGCGCCGAATCCTCGCACTCCTTTCAGCCACTTGGCATAACCGGCGTTGTCCTTCCAGTGCGGCAACATGCCCCAGTGGTCGAAGCGGTTGCGATTGATGCAGCCCTTCGCCCCCAGTTTCATGCAGTAATCGAACTTGTCCTCGCCCGACACCATGGCGACCGGCGTGGCGCCCGCCGCCTTGGCAATCTGGATCGCCATCGACCCCAAGCCGCCGGCTCCGCCCCAGATCAGCGCCACATCGCCTTTTTTGATCTCATGGGTGTCCCAGCCGTGCAGCATCCGCCAGGCGGTGGCGGCCACCAGCACATACGCCGCCGCTTCCTCCCAGTTCATGTGCTTGGGCTTGGGCATGCACTGCTGGGCCTGCACTTTGGTGAACTGGGCGAAACTGCCGTAGTTGGTTTCGTAACCCCAGATGCGGAAAGTCGGTGAGTACATCGGATCGCCGCCGCTCTTGACCCAGGAACAGTTGCGATCCCAGGTGCCGCAGTGCATCACCACCTCGTCGCCGACCTTGACGTGGGTCACGTCCTTGCCGATTTTGTAGACGATGCCGGAGGCGTCGCTGCCGCCAATGTGGAAGTCTTCTTTTTCGCCGGCCTTGTTGCGGGCGGCGATGACGTTGACTGGAATGCCCAACCCGGCCCACACGTTGTTGTAGTTAATCCCCGCCGCCATGACGTAGACCAGCACTTCGTCATCAGCGATGCTCGGCACCTCCACTACTTCCTGCTGGAACGCCTCCGTCGGTTTGCCGAAGCGCTCGGCGCGAATCAGCCAGGCGTGCATTTTCTTGGGAATCAACCCCAAGGGAGGCATTTCACCGAGGTTATAGAGTTCTTTCGCCATTTTTTTCATTCCTCTCTGTCAGGGTCGTTCTCAAAGGCACTGGGGAAAAATGTTGGTGTTCTCTAATTTTCTTGCCGCAGGACGCGCGCGCGCAGAGCCTCGTATTCCGCAATCGGCGAACGGCGACGCGACTGACCCATCAAGGTCGCAAACAGCGCGTCTTCACCACCCAACCGATGGATTCCGTAGCGACCAAACTCCTCGCGCAAATGTTTAACCAGCCACTCCGCCTGGCAACGCTGGCGGCGGGCCGTGAATTGCCCTCGTTCCAGCAGCCAGTGGCGGTGCGCGTCCAGCGCGTCGGCCAAGGGTTCGATGCCGCTGCCCAACGCCGCGCTGGCCGACAGCGCCGGTGCCTGCCAACCATCGGCGTCGGTGCGTCGTCCCAAGGTGTTGCGCAAATCAGACAAGGTTTTGCGCGCCGCCAGGCCGATATCTTCCTTGTTAACGACAATCACATGCGGCACTTCCATGATGCCGGCCTTGAGAAACTGGATGCTGTCGCCGGAAGCGGGCTGAGCCACAAAACAGGTGGTATCGGTCATTTTGGAGACATCAATCTCCTTCTGCCCGACCCCGACTGTCTCCACCAGCACGATGTCGAACGCGGCCAGCATCGCCAGACTCATCGGCCATACTTCGGCGCTTAGCCCGCCGAACTCGCCGCGACAAGCCAGCGAGCGGATGAACACTTCGCGATCCGCGCCACTGGCGTGCATTCGCAGCCGGTCACCCAGCAACGCTCCGCCGCTGATCGGGCTAGACGGGTCTACCGCCAGAATCGCGACCTTCAAACCCCGCCGCCGCCACACCTGAATCAGCGCAGCGGTCAGCGAGGATTTGCCCGCGCCTGGTGGGCCGGTGATGCCGATCAGGTGGCCGCCAGTCTCCAGTTGTTCCGCCGGCAAACAATCCAGAAACTCGGCGGCGCATTGGCGGGCCGCTGGCCGACGGGCATCGAAGATCGGAAGAGCGTCGTGTAGG
>NZ_CBTK010000319.1 GCF_000531125.1 Candidatus Contendobacter odensis Run_B_J11
CTTCCTTCTCCTCGGCAAAGGCTTCCATCCCCACCCAGTCTTCCACCCCGCTCAGCACGGCGCACAGGACAATCATCAAAATATCATGCAGCGAATGCAGCTTGTTCCGGGTCTCGCGCCGAGGATCAGCCAGGTCGGCAAAATACGGGCGAGGATCAAGCAATTTGGGCAGCATCGGGTCTCTCCATCCGATCAACCCCCGCTCGTTACCCAAGCGATCCGCCTCCTGTCAACCCCTATATAGCGCGATTGCCCTGATTGTGACGAACCGCCACTCGTAACCGGGCGTGAAGTTCGCTACCATCCGCGATCAGGCAGGAAACCGGCTTTTTTCCAGACCGGGATTGCCGGTTCGCTCAGTTGCGCTTGCACCGTAGGCAGGAACATCGTCTGATGTTCGGCGCTTTTCCGCCAGAATCTGCTCCGGGGTCAACCGGCCAAGGCGTGGTTGTTCCGCCACCAGTTCGATGCCATAGCCTTCTTCACGAATTTCCCAACCCAGGCGCACCAGATCGACCAGCACCCGCGCTGCTGCTTCATAGGCAATGACCGCGTTGGTTTCCGGATCGAGATGGGCGCGCGCGCCCAAGCCACGTCTTCAGCCAGCAGAGTTTGCAGATCGCCTTCGTGGTTGCGTTGGCGAGCGTGGGTCAGCGCCTTGGCCAAAGCATGAAACCGGTCAATGGCTATGCCTTGTAGCGGTGGTTCAATAGGAACAATCACGGTGGTCGGGAAATTGAAAGTTGTATGAGAATCGTTGCATTATTGCAGATATACTGAGTCTTTAATGCAGGGCAATACCGCACGACGATGTGAGCAATTCTGCGTAGGCACCCACATCGTTTTCTGTAGAATTGCGGCCATTTCCCCAACCTCATCGCAGCCCGCAGGATTCGCATGTCGGAACGCATCGCAACGATCAAGCGCGACACTCTGGAAACCCGGATTCAGGTGTGCGTCAATCTGGACGGTACAGGTCACGCCCAACTCGCCAGTGGCCTGCCCTTCCTCGATCATATGCTTGACCAGATTGCCCGCCATGGCCTGATCGATCTGGAGGTCGCAGCCCAGGGCGACTTGCAAATCGACGCTCACCACACCGTCGAGGACATCGGCATCACTCTCGGTCAGGCCGTCCAGCAGGCGTTGGGCGACCGGCGCGGTATTCGCCGCTACGGTCATGCTTACGTTCCATTGGACGAAGCCTTGTCGCGGGTGGTACTCGACTGCTCCGGTCGGCCTGGGCTGGAATACTTCGTCGAATTTCCTCGCGCCCGGATCGGCGAGTTTGACGTTGATCTGTTTCGTGAATTCTTTCAGGGTTTCGTCAATCACGCCTTGATCACCCTGCACATTGACAACTTGCGGGGACGCAACGCGCATCACATCGCCGAGACTGTGTTCAAGGCGTTTGGTCGCGCCCTGCGGATGGCGGTCGAATCCGACCCGCGCACGACCAGCATTCCTTCCACCAAGGGTAGCCTTTGATACCCTCCAGCCTTCACTCCCGCGAGTCTTCCGCATGACCCACATCGCGATTATTGACTACGGCATGGGCAATCTGCGCTCGGTCGCCAAGGCGCTTGAACACGTTGCCCCGCACGCACGGATTCAGGTGACCCAGAACCGCCACGACATTCTGCAAGCCGACCGGGTGGTATTTCCCGGCCAAGGATCGATCCGTGACTGTATGCGGGAGCTGGCGCATTGGGATTTGGTGGAGGTGGTGCGGGAAGTGGCGCGCAATAAACCATTTCTGGGTCTGTGTCTGGGGCCGCAGGCGCTGCTGGAGTTCAGCGACGAAAATGGCGGCATCGAGTGCCTGAAGGTGCTGCCGGGGCGGGTGGTCTGGTTCGGCGATTTACGCGATCCCGCCAGCGGCGAACGGCTCAAGGTGCCGCACATGGGCTGGAATCAGGTGCATCAGACCCACGATCATCCGCTGTGGCAGGGTATCCCCCAAGACAGCCGCTTCTATTTCGTCCATAGTTATTATCTGCGACCAGCCAACAAATCACTGGTGACGGGCCGGACCCGGTACGGTTTCGACTTCGCCTCAGCGATTGCGCGCGATAATCTCTTTGCGGTGCAATTCCACCCGGAAAAGAGCGCCCAGGCGGGATTGCAATTGCTCGCCAATTTTGTGGACTGGAATCCGTAGCATCCTAACCTGGAACCCGTAGAGCGCTGGAAGAACTCCGTCATGTTGCTGATACCCGCGATTGATTTGAAGGATGGTAAATGTGTGCGCCTGCGGCAGGGGCGCATGGAAGATTCAACGATCTTTTCCGATGATCCGGTGGCGATGGCCGCACGCTGGGTCGAGGCGGGCGCTCGCCGCCTGCATCTGGTGGATTTGAATGGCGCCTTCGCCGGCCAGCCGGTCAACGCCCAGGTGATCCGCCGCATCGCTCTGACCTTTCCCGAGCTGCCGATTCAGGTCGGCGGCGGCATCCGCGACGAGGAGACGGTGGATGCCTATCTGGATGCCGGCGTCCAGTTCGTCATCATCGGCACCAAGGCGGTGCAGGAGCCGCATTTCATCAATGAAATCTGCCTGGAATATCCCGGCCACATCATCGTCGGCCTGGACGCCAGGGAGGGACGGGTCGCGGTCAACGGCTGGTCCAAGCTGTCCAAACACGATGTGGTTGATCTGGCGCAAATTTTCGAGCGCGACGGCGTGGAGGCTATCATTTATACCGACATTGGCCGCGATGGCATGATGCAAGGCGTCAATGTCGAAGCCACGGTCCGGCTGGCGCAGGCTATTACCATCCCGGTGATCGCCTCCGGTGGCGTCAGTACCCTGGACGATGTGCGAGCGCTGTGCGCGGTGGAAAAGGAAGGCATCATGGGCGCGATCATCGGGCGAGCGTTGTACGATGGCGCTATCGATCTCGCCGAGGCGCAGCAACTCGTCGGCAGTGCGGAGAACCACGAACTCATCCAACACAATAAGGATTGAAACAAACAACATCATGGGCCTAGCCAAACGCATCATTCCCTGCCTGGACGTCGATCATGGCCGGGTGGTCAAGGGTGTCAAATTCGTGGAAATCCGCGACGCCGGCGATCCGGTCGAAATCGCCCGCCGCTATGATGAGCAGGGCGCGGATGAAATCACCTTTCTCGACATCACCGCCAGTTCCGACGACCGCGAAACCATGGTGCATGTGGTGGAACAGGTCGCCAGTCAGGTGTTCATCCCGCTGACTGTGGGTGGCGGCATCCGTACCTTGGCCGACGTGCGACGGATGCTGAACGCCGGCGCTGACAAGGTGTCCATCAATACCGCCGCGATTGCCCAGCCCGACTTCGTGCGTGAGGCTGCGGAACGCTTCGGTAATCAGTGCATCGTAGTAGCGATTGACGCCAAAGCAGTCCATCAGCCGGATGAAGAACCGCGCTGGGAAATTTTCACTCACGGCGGTCGCCGTCCGACCGGGATTGATGCGGTGGCCTGGGCGCAGCGGATGGCGGAATACGGCGCGGGCGAAATCCTGTTGACCAGCATGGATCGCGACGGTACCAAACGCGGCTTCGACCTGGAGTTGACCTGCGCGGTCAGCGAGGCGGTGAGCGTACCGGTGATCGCCTCCGGCGGTGTGGGCACGCTCGACCATCTGGCCGATGGCATCCTGCTCGGCAAAGCGGATGCAGTGCTGGCCGCCAGTATTTTCCACTTTGCCGAATACACCATCGAACAGGCCAAACGCTATATGCAGGCGCGCGGGATTGAAGTTCGGCTGTCAGACCCGCTCTGAGAGGAATAATGGCGATGATGAGCGACAACTGGTTGGAACAGATTCAGTGGACTGCCGACGGACTGGCGCCGGCTATTGCCCAAGACGCCGCCAGCGGTCGGGTGCTGATGCTGGCGTGGATGAACCGCGAATCGTTGCGACGCACCGTGGAATGCGGCGAGGCGGTGTATTGGTCCCGCTCCCGCCAACAACTGTGGCGCAAGGGTGAAACCTCCGGGAATATCCAGAAGGTGCGGAACATCCGGCTGGATTGCGATCATGATGTGCTGCTGCTGGACATCGACCAGATCGGCGGCATCGCCTGTCACACCGGACGCCAAAGCTGCTTCTTTGAGGAACTGCGCGAGGGTGAATGGACGGTTACCGACCCCGTACTGAAGGATCCACACGCGATGTATCCACAATGAGCGACCAGATCCTGCGTGAAGTGGCGGCCACTTTGGAACAGCGCAAGCAGGCTGACCCCGACAGTTCCTATGTGGCCCGCCTCTATGCCAAAGGGCTGGATGCCATTCTTAAAAAAGTCGGCGAGGAAGCCGCTGAAACCCTGATCGCAGCTAAAAATGGCGACCCTGAGCATTTGGTGTATGAAACCGCTGATCTGTGGTTCCATACCCTGGTCATGCTGGCGCATCAGGGACTCGGCCCGGATGCCGTGCTGAATGAATTGCACCGCCGCTTCGGCACTTCCGGGCTGGCCGAAAAAGCCGCCCGCTCCGCCAATTAAGCGATCTCCCGTTACGTTTTTAGAGGCACCTCATCATGCGTTTCAGTGTTTGGGAATTACTGCTGGTACTGGGTATCGTCCTGGTGTTGTTCGGCGGCAGCCGGCTGCGCAATCTCGGTTCCGATTTAGGTTCGGCGATTCGCGGTTTCCGCGACTCCATGAAGGAAGGCGCCAAGCCGGAAACCGCCGAGGAAAATCCCAAAAAGCTTGAACCGCCGGACTCCCAAGCGCATAGCAGTAGCTCCGCAACGGCAGCGGCGCACGATCCATTGGCCAAGGACCGTGACAAAGTCTGAACCGTCTGAAAAAGCTGAATCGGGACGCACCCTGCCATGTTCGATATTAGTTTCTGGGAATTAGCCATGATCGGCGTAGTGGCGCTGATTGTGGTCGGGCCGGAACGGATGCCGGGGCTGGCGCGCACCGCAGGGCTGTGGCTGGGCAAGGCGCGGCGAATGCTGGCAGAAGTGAAAGCGGAAGTGGATCGGGAACTGCAACTGGATGAACTCAAGCAGTCGCTACGCCAGCAAGGCGATCTGAGCGGAGCCAAAGAGATCACCGACCAGATGAAATCGTTGCGCGACGATATTCAAGCGGAATTCAATGATCCCGATGATCTCGGCCCACCGCCAGGTTGGCGTCCGGGGATGCCCACCGCCCCGCAGTTACCGGAGTGGAACCCACCGCCGGATTACGATCCACACCTTCCATTAGATGCTCTACCCCAGGCGCCTACCCCGGTTCTGTTGCAGAAACCAGCGACGACTTCGGCCAGCCCACCACCGGGTGTCGCACCACCCTCGCCCTCCCCGTCACCTGCGGCAGTGGATCAAAGCTCGTGAGTGATCCGGATCGTGAACAGCCTTTCATCAGTCATCTGCTCGAACTCCGCAGTCGGCTGTTGCATATTGTGGCCGGGGTACTGGCGATTTTTCTGGTACTCACGCCCTTCTCCAATCCGATCTACACCCTGCTGGCTGGCCCGTTGCTCAGGCACATGCCGGCTCAGAGCAGCATGATCGCGATTGACGTGCTGTCGCCGTTTCTCACCCCGCTTAAACTCAGCCTGATGCTGGCGGTATTCATCGCGATCCCGTGGATTCTCTATCAGATTTGGGGCTTCGTTGCCCCGGGTCTGTATCAGCGCGAGAAGCGGCTGGTTCTGCCGATTCTGGCCTCCAGCACCCTGCTGTTCTATTGCGGCATGGCCTTCGCCTACTTTTTGATCATGCCGTTGTTCTTCGCGTTCATCACCAGTACCGCTCCGCAAGGGGTAGCGGTGATGACCGACATCAATCACTACCTCGACTTTGTACTCAGGATGTTTTTTGCCTTCGGGATGGCGTTCGAGGTGCCGGTCGCCACCGTGATCCTGGCGCTGGCCGGCCTCATTACGCCCGAGGCGATGGCCGCCAAACGGCCCTACGTCATCGTCGGCGCTTTCGTCATCGGGATGCTGCTGACCCCGCCCGACGTGATTTCGCAGACTTTGCTGGCGTTGCCGATGTGGCTGCTGTTCGAGGTCGGCGTGTTCATCTCGCGGTTGCTGCTGCGCCAACGCAGCGTAGAGCAGGCGGCGAAAGCATCCGAATGATGGAAACGGTCCGCTTTCGCCTGAACCTGTCTGCCGAAAAAATGCTGGCCTACTACCAGGGTGCGGCCCAACAGGTAGTCGCACGCGCCAGTGATGGCCGCCGGGTGCAGTTCCCAGCCCAATGGCTGCGGCGCTTCGTGACTGCGGAAGGAGTGACGGGCTTGTTCGAGATGCGGTTCGGAGCGGATCGGAAACTGATTGATTTGCAGCGGATCGCCGATTGAGGATGTCCCTCTGGCTCTGCTTCGCGCACCGGCTGGGCTTGTTGCGCTCGGTGCTGATGTACCACGGCATTCCCTTTCGCCGCCGCCGCCTGACCCGGTTCTATGCTCAGTTTATCCAGCCGGACGATCTCTGCTTCGATATTGGTGCCCATGTGGGCAGTCGATTACGGGCCTGGAAGCCGCTGGGAGCGCGCATGGTCGCGCTGGAACCGCAACCGGAATGTATGCGCCTGCTGCGGCGTTGGCACCACTCTGATCCACGCATCACCCTGCTGGAACAGGCGGTCGGCGCGATATCCGGCACCGCCGAATTGTTCATCAGTCCGCGCACCCCCACCGTGACCAGCCTGTCCCTGAACTGGATCACAATGATGCAAAGTCAACGTGGTTTCGAGCAGGTGCGCTGGGAATACGCAGTGCCAGTACCGGTCACTACTCTGGATCAATTGATTACCGCGTATGGCTTGCCTGCGTTCTGCAAGATTGATGTGGAGGGCTACGAACTGGAGGTGCTAAAGGGGCTGACTCAGCCGATACCAGCGCTGTCCTTTGAATATCTCCCGGCCTGTCTGGACACGGCGCGAGCGTGCGTAGCGCATCTGATGGGGTTGGGACGCTACGAATTCAATGCCTCGCCTGGGGAATCACACCGGCTACGCTCCAACGTCTGGCTGGATGTTGACGCCCTGTTGGCGTGGCTTGACACCCTCACAGAAGCCGACGGTTCCGGCGACATCTACGCCCGGTTGCGCACGCCATGACCGTGCCGGTCATTGAACTGGAACAGGCCTGGGCGCTACTGCTGGAGTTGCGCCACCGGGTTCGCACCGCGCCAAATTCTGCTGAAAATCCCGCTGCGCTCCTCGAAATTGCTGCCGATGGCTCCTGGATCGCCAAGGCTCCACTGACCGAGTCCAGTGCAGAACTGTTTGATCTCTACCTGCCAATGGCGCGAGCCTGTCGGGAGCGGCCGCTGACGGTAGCGCATCTAGGGCAAAGCCTGGACGGGCGCATCGCTACCGAGAGCGGAGCCTCCTGCTATGTGACCGGCCCCGAAAATCTGACCCATCTGCACCGGATGCGGGCGTTGTGCGATGCCATCGTGGTCGGCGCGGGCACCGTGGAGCATGACGATCCGCAGTTGACCACCCGGCGGGTAGCGGGGCCAAACCCGGTGCGGGTGATTCTCGATCCCCGCCGGCGGCTTGCGGCCAGGCATGGCGTGTTTCAGGATCAGGCCGCGCCAACGTTGCTGATCTGCTCTGCGGAACTGGCCGATGTCCCCGCGCCGGGCGCAGCGGAGATTATCGGAGTGGCCGTTCAGGACGGCGGGCTGAACCTGGCGGAGATCGTGCGGCGGTTGCACCAGCGCGGGTTATTCGGAGTTTTCATTGAGGGCGGTGGGTTAACCGTGTCGGCCTTTTTGGAACAGGGACTGCTGAATCAACTGCAAGTCACGGTCGCGCCGCTGATCATCGGTTCCGGCCGGCCTGGAATTCGCTTGCCGCCGATACAGGATTTAGCGCAGGGTTTGCGTCCCCGCCACCGTCGCTATGCGCTAGGCGAGGATATGATGTTTGATTGCCACATGCAGGATTGAGGCTGGAAGCCGGTGCCACTATCAACTTTTCACGCCCGGAGGCGGCGACCATTGATACAGCCAGGTTTCACTGAGTGCGCCCTCGGCGTCGCGCAAATAGCAGCGTAAATCCACCGGTTCGCTACCAGGAGCCACCAGATCGAAATGGCAGCGCCATAGATCGGATTGCTGGAGTGGCCGGACGACCACATCCCGAATTTCCCCCCGCGAAGCGGTCACCGTGGCTTCTACCTTGGCATCCTTGGGTAACTGAGCCAGCCGGCCGCCCTGGAAATCAATCACGAACTTGCGCATGGAATCGATTTTCTGCTGGCCGGGCATCCCACCGGCGCCTAAACGGGTTGCCATCACCTCGGCGACCAAGGTGGGCCGAACCGGCGGCTGTGCGCCCCAGTACAGGCGATAGTCAAAGCGCAGTTCCTGACCCGGCTCCACCGCTTGCGCCGGGTTCCAGAATGCCACGATGTTGTCGAAGGTTTCGTCAGCGGTCGGCAGTTCGACCAGTTGCACCCTACCCTGCCCCCAGTGCCCCATCGGCTCCACCCATAGCGAGGGCCGCTGGTGATAGAAGGCGGCGTCGTCCTGATAGTGGCTGAAATCGCGGTCGCGTTGCAGCAGGCCAAAGCCGCGCGGGTTGTCATCCAGGAAGGAATTAACCCGGATGTAATGCGGGTTAAGCAGCGGTCGCCAAATCCATTCACCGGTCCCGGTCCATAGGGCTAATCCGTCGGAATCGTGAATCTCCGGGCGGTAGTCATCGGCGATCCGCCGGTCGTTCTCGCCGCACTGAAACATCGAGGTCATCGGCGCGATGCCCAACCGCTCAATCGGGCGACGCGGGAACAGGCGAGTTTCAACCTGCATGGTGGTGGTATCGCCGGGGGTGATGACAAAGCGGTAAGCGCCGGTGATGCTGGGGCTGTCGAGTAGGGCATGAAGCGTCAACGCGGCAGTGTCCGCCGCAGGCCGTTCCAGCCAGAACCGGCGGAAGGCGGGGAATTCCTCCGCCCGATCCATCCCGGTGTCAATCGCCAGACCCCGGGCGGACAGGCCGTATTGCTTGCTGGCGCCGACCGCCCGGAAGTAACTGGCGCCGAGAAAGGAAAACATGTCCCGATCCCAGTCCGCACGGCTGTTGACCCGAAAGCCGGCAAAACCGAGATCGCCCACTTGCGCCGGGATCCGATCCTTGACTCTGGGGCCGTATTTGAACATCTCCGGCGAAAACACAATGGGCCGGGCGATGCCATTGGCGACTTCGTACAGACTGACCGGGTGATGGAAATACAGCCCCAAATGGAAAAACCGGGCCTGAAACGGCAATTCGCCGCCGGCCCATAGGCTATGATCAGCTCGAAAGTTATTAAGTGCCTGATAATCATCATAATCCATCGCCGCCAGCCACGACGGGCGGGCGTCGCTGAGCGGAACGTAGGGTTCCCGCGCCAACTGTTGCGCGGTTTCCCGCAGCCACTTCGGGCTGAACGGCTGACCCTCCGCTGGCGAACCGTTTTGCGCCGTAGCCGTATCCACCCACGGAACCGGCAGCATCCCGCAGGCAGCCAGCCCCAGCAATCGCGTCAATAAATCCCGTCGTTTCATGGCTCTCGTCGCAACTTGTCGTCATTTTGGGAGCGGGAATTATAGCGCCTGCGCGCCGCACCACACGGCATTACGCGCTGGATGCGCAGACTGAACTCAATCGCGCCAGTGTTGCAACAGCAGCGGCGCCAAGCGGACCACCTCAGAAATCACCACGGTGAGCCAGAGCGCCATACCGATGCCCACGGCAGCAGCGGCAATGTCCTTAATGGCGCGAATTTTCTCATTTTCGCGGGTCTCCAGAAAGTCGCACACGGCCTCTATGGCGCTGTTGAACAACTCCGCGATCAGTACCAAACCTGTAGCCACCAGGATCAGCCCAAAATCCACCCACTGCTGAAATAGCAGCGCCAAGCAGAGGATGATCGCGGACAGCACCATTTTGTAGGCGACGCTGAAATCGTAGAAGACCGCAAATCGCAGCCCTGACAGAATGACTTTGATCTTGCGCAGTGGGTGATAACCGCTTTCCCCGGTACCCAGAAATTTGTTTCGCATGGAGCCTCCAATGCGACTTTTGCAGTGAGTTAAACAAACTTTTGTGCCAAGGCAACCCAGCCGATGCCCAGGATGATTCCCGCCAGAACATCGGACGGAAAATGCACCTGCAAATAGATTCGGGAAGTCGCCACCGCAATGGTCAGCATCAGGGCGACGGCGATGGTGGTGAACTGCCATTCCGGCGAAATTCGACGGATGATCAGCACCATGCACAGGGCAAAAGCGACAATATGGGTGGTATGGGCGCTAGGAAACGAGCTATCGGTGGGCAAAACCACCAGCGGTTCCATGACAGAGGGTCGGGGGCGGGCCAGGATCGCTTTGGCAAGGTGAACCAGCAGCGTGGCACCGCCGAAGCCCACCAGCAGCAACAGGACTTCGGCGCGTTTTTGAAAATACAGCAGGATCGCGCTAATCAGAGTCGCTATCGGCGTCAGGACATACAGTGACCCCAACCAGGTAACGCCACGAAAGAAGCAGTCCAATCCTTCTGAGCGCAGCGTTGCTACGAACAGCAAAATCTGGGTATCCCACGACATGAAGAGGTTCTGCTTGGGCAAGAAGCGGGTGGAAAAACGGTTGATCCAAAACGCTGATAGCCGACGGACCGTCGGCTATCAGCGGTTGCGCCTCTTTAATCGAGGCGGTCAGGAAGCGGTTGATTTTACCCAACCATTCAATATTCCACCAGAATGTTTTCATCGCGCACAATCATCTGGCAGGCCAGCCGCCACGGCGGCGGGAAATCGTCCACCAGAATTTGCTTGATGTCGTCGTCGGTAATCTTGCCCAATTGTTTGAGCAGATTACGTTCCTTCTCGGTAGGCGGCCCACCCATTCGCGTCTTATTGTCCAGACTGGCGACTTTGACCAGACAGGTGCCGCATTCGCCGTCCTGGCAATCGAAGGGAATCGGAATCTTGTTGGCCTTGGCGAGTTTGAGCAGGGTTTCGGTATGGCTGCCCGCCACTGCGTAAACGGTTTTATCCTTGTGCTCAGAGTTCGAGAACGTGATCGTCGGCATGGTGAATTTCCTGAAAAGTGAGTTGAGGGCGGATGGCTTTCCGACCGGTTTTAACTGGGCCTGACCACGACTTCGCCACCGAGTACCTGAGCCTGACAGGCGAGGCGGAAGTGGCGTCCGGCAAAGTGTTCTCGCAAGATTCGGTCTTCCAGCACCGAGGGTTCGCTCAGATTTTGCCAGCCGCTCACGACTCTCATCATGCAGGTACCACAGTCGCCTTCCCGGCAGCCGTAGATGATGCCGGAGTTGACCTTGTCCGATATTTCTATGACCCGGCTGCCGGCTGGCACCGTGACCGTTACGTCAATATCTTCAAAAGTAAGCTGAGCTTTCGCCATGGAGATGCCCTTACAAGAGGTTAAGTGTTGCTGTGCCGTATGTTGCATGCGCCGAATTGGCGTAAAGCAAAGCGTTCACCGGCGATAAAGCAAAAAATGAACCAAGCCCTACTTAAAAAATAATACAATGTTTTTATTTGCAATTTTTTAGATACTTAAAAAAAATGTAGGGATCGCTACAAGGAAGGAAGCGCATTACGCACAGTTTGGGATCACACTGGCGCGATTTAGGATCACGCTGACACATTGAAAGCTCTCAGCGCCGACCGTCATCTGCCATACCACACCTGCACCTGATTCTTGCCGGCATGTTTGGCGGTGTACATTGCCATATCGGCGTATTGAGTCAGGGTTTCGGCAGTTTCAGCATGTTGCGGATACAGCGCCACCCCGATGCTGCCGGAAATATGCGCCGGCCCCTGCGGCAACTCGAACGGCTCGGCCAGGCTGGCGGTCAGTTCAGTCGCCACCCGCACCGCGCCCTCGGACTCGGTGATGTCGGGCAGAATTACCGCAAACTCATCACCCCCCATCCGCGCCACTGTATCGCTGTCGCGCATCCGAATCTTTAGCCTTCGAGCTACTTGTTGCAGTAGAGCATCGCCAGCGGCGTGACCGAGACTATCATTCACCGCCTTAAAACCATCGAGATCGATCCACAACACCGCCGTGCCACTTTCGCGGCGCTTGGCGCGGCGCAACGCCTGACCGAGCCGATCCCAGAACAGGCTACGGTTGGGTAAATCAGTCAGAGTGTCGTGATGGGCCAGGGTCCAGAGCCGCTCATCCTGCTGGCGGCGGGCGGTGGCATTGGTCAGCACCATGATCGCGCCATCCATGGATTCATCGGAATGAGCCAGGTTGATCCAGTGAGCCGCGCACCAGAGACTGGTGCGATTCAGCCGGAATTCCAGCCATTGCACCTCGTCGCTCTGACGGTTGATCTGCCAGATAAAATCCACATAGTCGCGGTCATCGGGATGCACAAAGTCGAGAATATGGCGACCTTGAGCCTGCTCCGGAGTACAGCCCGTCAGCGCGCAACCATTGGCATTGAGGTAGCGGCAACATTGGGCGTCGTCGAGTTCCAGCACCCCTACCGGTGCCGCCGCCAATAGCACTTGCAGGTGCCGCTCTTTAGCCGCCAGTTCGCCATTAGTCTGGCGCAGGGCGCGGGTGCGCTCGGACACTTCATGGAGCAGTTCTTCGTTGTAATTGCGCAGCAGTGCTTCCGCCCGCCGTGACCGGGAGACATCAACAGCAGTGCCGCGATAGCCAATCAACTCACCTAATTCATCCAGCAGAGGCAGGCCGTTGAGTTGAATCCAGCGCGGAGTTTCTCCGGCACCTTGCAACGCAATCTCCAGATGGTGAAACGGCTGTTGTTGGCTCAGAGCGTGTTCAAGCGCAGCCAGGTGCGGTTGCAACCCATCGTTCAGCAGTAACCGCCAGGACTGACCCGGCGTTAACACAACATGCCTCGCCAACCGTCCGCTGGCTTCAAGCAAGCGGCCCTCGACATCGGTTTCCCAGAGCAAATCGTTGGAAGCACTGGCAAAATCCCGATAGCGCACCATCAGCCGGTTGCGCGCTTCCACGACCCCGCCGAGCCACAATCCCACCAGGGCAATAGCGATCATCACTAACTGATAGGGCAGGGCGGCGTCGCGCTGACCAAACAGCACGATCAGCACCACCAGCCCGCTATCCAGCATCACCACCGCCAACACCGCGCCGCGCAGGCTGTAATGTAGTGTGATCCAAGCCAGCGGCAGTAACAGCAACAAAGCGGTGAGCGGGAAATGCGGGTTCAGATCCAGGCGCCAGGGAATGCCGAACACCAGCAGCAATGCCAACGCCACGATAAGCATCGTGCTGAGATCGGAGGAGCTGCTTACTGCGGTGGAGAGGGGCAATCGCCGCCAGCAACCCTGTTGCAGGTAATGGTGGAGGCCGGGCCACACCCGCACCAGCAGCAGCGGCACCAGTGCGATAATCCCGGTGAAATCGCCAATGATCCAGGATAGAAGGGCTTCCGGCCCCTGCGTCAGTGGAATAAGACCGGAGTAAACTGCACCAAACGTCCCGGCCAAGGCGGCCAGCGCACTCACGGCCAAGGCCGCAACGAGGAACAGGGCACGGTGACCGGGGTTGGTGAAATCCCACGGATTGCGCATCCATCGGCGCAGAGGAAGTATCACTGCCGCATAACTGAGCGGCATGACCATCCAGTGATAAAGCAGCCAGTACGGCGGAGCCGATAAAAATACTGAGATGGAATCCATTCCTGGCGTTGTGAACAGCAGCGCAATCAGCTCTGCCACCCATTCCAGCAGCAGCCCGCGCCAGCCAAAAACCAGCAGGCAGCAGAAGCGCAACCCCGCCGGCAGATACCACAGACTGACGCCCCCCCAGTGATTCAGCCGATCGGCAGCGTACCAGGCGGCTATCCACAGCACGAAGTAAACTCCACCAACGATCAGGAAGCGTTGACGCTGGCCGGAGTACAAAGGGGCTGGGGAGAGAACTGCGTTAATAATGTTCAACGGATTGCGACCTTATTCAACCGCCGCTTGAATTGCTGGGTGATGCACTACCCCACAGAATCACAAATTTAATGCAATAGCAAGTTTTTTGCGACTATGGGTGGTGCTGAGGTTCACCAGTGGAATTACGGAATTCTACGAGCAATCAGGAGCGAGCGGGATTCAGCATTTAAGGCTGAGCCTGTTGATACGAGTACCCCCACTCGGACGGGGCGCAAGCATCAAAATCGGGTTAAGTGTGGCTACAATTCAGCGCTTGCACTGAGCCTGTCCCACACCCTCAATAATAATTGTTGCGATTAAGCGCCCATTTGCTGCAAATTTCGCCCACTCTATAATCTGGTAACACCACAACACCCGAGAGGAACACACCAATGAACAACTTCAACCGCAATATTCTGAGCGCCGCCGTTGGCGCGGTTATTTTGAGTCTGGGCGGTCTGGCGCACGCCGAAGACACGATCAAGATCGCGGTGGCTGGCCCGATCACTGGCCCAGTGGCCCAATACGGCGATATGCAGATGAGCGGCGCCAAAATGGCGGTCGAGCAGATCAACGCCAAGGGCGGCGTCAACGGCAAGAAGCTGGAAGCGGTGCTGATGGATGATGTATGCGAACCGAAGCAGGCGGTCGCGGTCGCCAACCAGATTGTCAACCAGAAAATTAAATATGTGGTCGGGCACCTGTGTTCCGGATCCACTCAGCCCGCCTCCAAGCTGTATGAAGACGAAGGCATCCTGATGATCACTCCGGCGGCGACCAACCCCGCCATTACTCAGCAGGGCTACAAGATGGTGTTCCGCACCATCGGCACCGACGACCAGCAGGGACCCACCGCTGGCAGATACATCGCCACCCAGATCAAGCCCAAGAAACTGGCGATCCTTCACGACAAACAGCAGTACGGCGAAGGCATCGCCAAGGAAGTGGATAAAACCGTCAAGGCGGCCGGAATCAAGCCGGTACTGTTCGAGGGCATCAGTAAAGGCCAGACCGACTTCTCGGCGCTGATTACCAAGATGAAAAAGGAAGGGGTAGATTTCGTCTACTACGGCGGCTATCACCCGGAACTGGGCCTGCTGCTGCGCCAATCCAAGGAACAGGGCTTCACCGCCAAGTACATGGGACCGGAGGGTGTCGGCAACAAGGACATCAGCGCTATTGCTGGCCCGGCTTCCGAAGGCTTGCTGGTGACCTTGCCCGCCGATTTCAGTACCGATCCGGCCAACGCCGCCCTGGTCAAAGCCTTCAAGGACAAGAATGAGGACCCCAGCGGCCCATTCGTAATGCCCGCCTACGCGGCGGTGCAGATCATCGCCGACGCCATCCAGGGCGCTAAAACTGAGGATGCGGTCAAATTGGCCGACTACATCCGCAAGAACAGCTTCCAGACGCCGATTGGCAAGGTGGCGTTCAAAGACAATGGCGACCTGAAGGAATTCGAGTTTGTCGTCTTCACCTGGCACGCCGACGCGACCAAAACGCCGGTTAAGTAAAGGCGGATCCGCCGGGCAAGGGGCAGCGCTACCCTTGCCCTTTGATATTTATGGTGTCTTGCCTGCGCCCGCCCGATCCTCCACCACCTCAGACACGGTGCCCATGTCCGGTTTCTCGATCCTCGAATTCATTCAGCAGATCATCAACGGTCTGACCTTGGGCAGCATTTATGCCCTGATCGCCATCGGCTACACCATGGTGTACGGCATCATCGGCATGATCAATTTCGCCCACGGCGAGATTTACATGATCGGCGCCTACGTGGGCCTGCTGACGATTACCGCGCTGGGATTGTTCGGCGTGGACAGCATCGCGCTGGTGCTGCTGGCGACCCTGGCGATCAGCATTCTGGTGACTGCCTCCTACGGCTGGACCGTGGAACGGCTGGCCTATCGGCCGTTGCGCGGCAGTCCCCGGCTGGTGCCGCTGATTTCCGCTATTGGCGTTTCGATCTTTCTGCAAAACTACGTTCAACTCGGTCAAGGTGCCCGCGATGTGTCGATGCAGCCGGTGTTGACCGGCGGTTGGCGCTTCGGCCCGGAAGATGGCTTTCAGGTCTATCTGTCCTACATGCAAGTGTTGATCGCGGTGGTCACGGTGGTGTTCATGTCGGGCCTGACCCTGTTCATCGCCCGTTCGCGGATGGGTCGCGCCTGCCGCGCCTGTTCCGAAGACCGGGCTATGGCCAATCTGCTGGGAATTGATACCGACCGGGTGATTGCGCTCACTTTCATTCTCGGCGCGGCCTTGGCGGCAGTCGCCGGAGTGCTGGTCAGCCTGTACTACGGCCTGGTCAATCCCTTCATCGGCTTTATCGCCGGGCTGAAAGCCTTCACCGCAGCGGTGCTGGGCGGGATCGGCAGCATTCCGGGGGCGATGCTGGGCGGCATCGTGCTGGGGCTGGCGGAAAGTTTTGCCTCGGCCTACCTGCAAACCGAATACAAAGACGTGGTGGCCTTTGGGCTGCTGATTCTGGTGCTGCTGGTGCGGCCTACCGGCCTGCTGGGTCGCCCGGACATTGAGAAGGTCTAAGCCATGCGTCGCGCCTTGCCTGAATCGCTGCTGGCAGCGGTACTGACCGCCCTATTAGTCACCCCCATTTTTGGCCTGCGCATCCATGTGGATGGGGTCAACGTCGCGCTGAACGGTAATCCCACCCCTGTTATCGTCGCCGTCGTGATCGTCTTTCTATTGCGACTGTTCCGTGAGCCGCTGCGGAACGCCTGGGCGAAGCTGCATTTCCCGGCATCCTGGCGCGACAACGCGATCACCGTTGCGCTGCACCATGCCAAGCAACAGCCACGCTATCAAACCGGATTCTGGGCGCTCTTGCTCATCGCCGCCGTGGTCTGGCCGTTCACTGCCTCACGCGGCGCGGTCGATGTGATGACGCTGGCGTTGATCTACGTGATGCTGGGGCTAGGACTGAATATCGTGGTGGGCTTTGCCGGTCTGCTGGTGCTGGGCTACGCCGCGTTCTATGCGGTCGGCGCTTATACCTACGCCCTGCTGGCACAGCACTTTGGCCTGTCGTTCTGGCTGTGCCTGCCGGTCGCCGGGGCGCTGGCGGCGCTGACCGGGTTCCTGCTCGGTTTGCCGGTGTTGCGGCTGCGCGGCGACTATCTAGCCATCGTCACCTTGGGCTTCGGCGAAATTACCCGGCTGCTGCTGAATAACCTGAATGTCCTCACCGGTGGCCCGGATGGCATCGGCAACATTCCGCGTCCGACCTTGTTCGGGCTGGAATTCAACCGCCGCGCCAGTGAAGGTGGAACCATTTTTCACGAGTTTTTCGGCATTGATTACAGCGGCAATTACGGCGTGATCTTCCTGTATCTGCTGGGGCTGGCGCTGGTGCTGCTGATCCTGTTCGTGATCAACCGGCTGTTGCGGATGCCGCTGGGCCGGGCTTGGGAAGCGTTGCGTGAGGATGAGATCGCCTGCCGCTCGCTGGGCTTGAATCCGACCGTGATCAAATTGTCGGCGCTGACCTTGAGCGCCGCATTTGCCGGCTTGGCCGGCGCCTTTTTTGCTACTCGCCAAGGCTATATCAACCCCGAATCGTTCACTTTCATCGAATCCGCCATGGTGTTGGCTATCGTGGTGCTGGGCGGCATGGGTTCGCAGTGGGGGGTGATGCTGGCGGCGATTGCGATTACCGCGTTGCCGGAACTGGCCCGCGAGTTCAATGAATACCGGATGCTGGCTTTTGGCCTGGTGATGGTGCTGATGATGATCTGGCGACCGCAGGGCTTGCTGCCCGCCTCGCGACCCAAGCTGGAACTGCCGGAACAGGCGGAGGCATCGCGATGAGTCTTGAATTAAACCCAGCTTCCGCTGCCCGGCCATCAGCATCTCCATTGCTGGAAGTCCGCAACCTGAGTATGCGATTCGGCGGGCTGTTGGCGGTAGATAATGTTAATTTCGATGTTCGCCGCGACCAGATTTTCGCCATTATTGGCCCCAATGGCGCCGGTAAAACCACGGTATTCAACTGCGTCGGCGGTTTCTACCGGCCTACCACCGGCAGCGTGGCGCTGGACGGTCAGCCGCTCCATCACCTGCCCAGTCATCGCATCGCCCGGGTCGGACTGGTACGCACCTTCCAAAACGTGCGGCTGTTCAAGACCATGACCGTGGTCGAAAATCTGTTGATCTCGCAGCATGTCCAGTTGGAAACCCGACTGCTGCCTGGCCTGTTCAAAACCCCGAAATACCGCCGGGCCGAAGCCGCAGCGCTGGAGCGGGCGGCGTTCTGGCTGGAAAAAGTGGGGTTGCTCACGGTGGCGAACCGTGAGGCCGGCAATCTGGCTTACGGCCAGCAACGGCGGCTGGAAATCGCCCGCTGCATGATCACCCATCCCAAGCTGCTGATGCTGGACGAACCGGCAGCAGGTCTGAATCCGCAGGAAACCCGCGATCTGGATCGGCTGATCAACGAATTGCGCGCCGAACATAACGTGGCAGTGCTGTTGATCGAACACGATATGAGTCTGGTGATGGGCATTTCCGATCAGATTCTGGTGATGGAATACGGTCGGCCAATTGCCACCGGCGCGCCCGCTGAAATTCGCCGCAATCCACGAGTGATTAAGGCGTATTTGGGGGAAGAGTAACTATTCTGCCTTTTCTGCCAAAAGAAATCGTCCAAATCGAATCGATAACATACCCACATCGAGTAGATGACCAGAATGTCAAAAAAAGGGCGGAGTGCTTCTCCAATTTACCTGGATGACAGTGAAGAATTTGAATCTGAACCGTCAAACATCATTTATATCCGCAACCGGCGACAACGCAAAATTGTTTTCGGATGGTATGGCGGCAAATTTTCACACTTGGATTGGTTACTCCCCTTGTTACCAAAATGTCACCACTATTGTGAGCCATTTGCTGGATCAGGGGCAGTGCTACTCAATCGTAAACCCTCGCCGGTGGAAACCTATAACGACATTGACGGCGATGTAGTGAACTTCTTTCGCGTATTACGTGACCAGCAGGATGAGTTGAGCCGTATTATTGCCTTGACTCCGTTTTCCCGCGAGGAATATCACAGCGCTATCTATGGAACGACCGATGGAATCAGTGAGGTAGAGCGCGCAAGGCGTTTTTATATCAAAGCGCGTCAAACCCGCACTGGTCTCGCACAAACCGCATCGCTCGGCCGTTGGGCAAACTGCAAGGACACCAGCCGCGCTGGAATGTCAGGCGTTATATCCCGTTGGCTTGGCGGTGTGGAGGCGCTTGATGATATTGCCCAACGGCTTATTCGTGTCCAAATTGAAAACCGTCCAGCGATTGATGTCATCCAACTCTATGACAGTTCAAACACACTGTTTTATTGCGATCCGCCTTATCTACACGCCACACGCGGTGATAGCCAAGCCTACAGCTTTGAGATGGATGAAAGCCAGCATCGGGAATTCGCAGACACAGTGAACGAATGCCGGGGTCAAGTAGCCGTGTCAGGTTACGATCATCCATTGATGGATGAACTTTTCAAGTCGGGGCGCTGGTTCAAGATGCTGGGCGCAGATAAGACTATTCATTCTACCAAAGGCACCCGGCAAGAAGTACTTTGGACCAACTTTAGCCCGAAAAGCCAAGAGAAGCTTTTTGAATGACGACGTCACTACAAACACCTGATCAAATTTTGAAAGATATCTATGATCGCGCCAACGCTGTTCTTGAAAAAACTGTTGTCAGTGATGCTACAATTCAGGAGCGAGTAGACTACGTTTGCCGTTGCATCAGCAACCGCGCTGGAGTGCGTTTGCTGATGTCGTGCCTCTTGGGAAAATTGCACAATCCTAGTGTCGATCCGCGTAAGCCTTATACCGAAATTGGGGGAAGTGATAGCTTCTCTGGGCGTACCTATGATGAGCAATATCTAACCCCATTTATCAATAAGCATCGTTTACCATGTAATCCGACTACAGCATTTCTAACACCGACTCTTAGGAACATTAACCACGCATTAACCACGCATTAACCACTGACCGAGAACTGGTTGGAAGACCGCGCGAACTTTATAGAAAAGCATTGCAATTATTGGAGGATGTAGCAGAAAGCCGGATTACTGCTGACGTTCTTTTTGTTGAGACAGTTCGCATCTTATTGCAATTGCGAGATGAAAAATTCGCACGAATGGCGTCTTTGATGAATGCGTTGGAACGTACTAGAGGTTCGCTACCACTCTCATCGGAAGCTATAGTGACACTTATCGCTCAGCATTTAGCCTGCAAAAATGCCAGCCGGTTACCGGTTCTAATTGTAGCCGCAGCCTATCAAGCTGCTGAGGATCGCTTGGCAGAAAGCATCTTGTCATTGAACGCACATAATGCGGCAGACCTGCAAACGGGATCAATAGGCGACATTGAAGTTTGCCTTGTTGGGGATAAAGCTATCGTGACTGCTTACGAAATGAAGATGAAGCGAGTAACGTTTGATGATATCGACGCTGCTGTAGCGAAGATCGCCAAAGCGCCAAAGCAGATTAATAATTATCTGTTTGTCACCACAGACCAAATCGCCCCGGATGTTTCTGACTATGCAACCAAGTTTTATGAGGAAACCGGCGGCACCGAAATTGCCATTCTCGATTGCATCGGGTTTCTGCGCTACTTCCTGCATCTGTTTCACCGGATCCGGGTGGATTATCTGAACGCCTATCAGGCACTTGTTTTAGACGAGCCTGATTCAGCCGTCAGCCAGACGCTCAAAGAAGCTTTCCTAGCCTTGCGGCAAGTTGCGGAGAGCGACGAATGAGATTGTTTTATCGCGCCTATCTGAGAGAAGAGTGATGATGCTCAAACTGGACCACGTCCACACCTTCTACGGCCAAATCGAGGCGCTCAAGGGGGTGTCGCTGGACGTGCATCCCGGCGAAATTGTGACCCTGATTGGGGCTAACGGCGCAGGCAAAAGCACGCTGCTGCTGACGATTTGCGGTTCGCCGCAAGCAGCCAACGGCAGGGTCAGCTTCGAGGGGCAGGACATCACCCACAAACCGACTCACGTCATCATGCAGTGCGGGCTGGCGCTGGTTCCGGAGGGACGGCGCATCTTCCCAGGATTGACCGTGCAGGAAAATTTGCAGATGGGCGGCTTTTTCGCTGACAAGGCCCGGCTGGAGACTGATCTGGAGCGGGTGTTCGCGCTGTTTCCACGCCTGAAGGAACGGCGCACTCAGCGCGGCGGTACCTTGTCCGGCGGCGAGCAGCAAATGTTAGCCATCGGTCGGGCGCTGATGAGCCGGCCCAATTTGTTGCTGCTGGATGAACCATCGCTGGGATTGGCACCGATCATCATCGCCCAGATTTTCCAGATATTGAGAGAAATCCGCGAGGAAGGCGTAACCATCTTTCTGGTTGAGCAGAACGCTCACCGCGCTCTGCAATTGGCCGACCGGGGTTATGTGCTGGAAAACGGACGCATCGTGCTGGCCGATAGCGGCGCCAATTTGCTGGCGAATGACCAGGTGCGAAAGGCGTATTTGGGGGGCTGAATGGTTAAATACGCTGTATCCTCAAACCCAACAACGAAGGATATACACATGTTCTTAAAACATTTTCGGTTGATCGGCGGGTTGCCCGCCACCCTCCTGGTTCTGTCCTTGAACGGACTGAGCGCCTACGCCGCTGACGGCACACCACCGCCGGCTACCGCTGCAAGTCCCACATCGCCCGCATCAACCCTTCCGGCCACGGTCAATCCGGTGCCGCCAGCGGGTATTCCCGGCCATTCGGATGGTTCCTGCCCGGAAACTGCGCCGTTCAAGGTTTCCAAGTCCGGCATCTATCATGCCCCCGCCGATCCCAACTACAAAAACACCAAGGCCAAGCAGTGCTTTGCGAATGCGCAGGCTGCCGAGCAAGCGGGCTACCGTGCGCCCAGGCCCAGCGTTAAGGGCAAACCGTAGTGCGGGTTTGAGAGCGCTGCCACCCAAAATATCACCCCCGGCGCTTTCCCATCACAGGGAAAGCGCCGGGGCGAGGGAAGTCATGCCGGGGTCAGGCAACCTTACACAGGTATTCGGTTGGCGTATTGCTTTGCATGGATGGGGAGCCGCGTTGCAAGTGGCATTCGCGAATGATTACCTTATTTTGAGTTCCAGCCCCATGCCCGCAACGGGCGAGAAGAAGGTGCGTCGGCCGGATGTTCATGTCCATGAGGACTGACGTCTCCTACCCAATCCCGGCCACTCTGGTCTTGGCCGCCCTCGCTATGATGACCAGCATCGGCAACCACCGGGGGGGCGCGAGCTTTCACTAGCTGTGACATGTCGCGGGAAATCGCTACCGCTATTTTTGTAGCTGCCTCCTTTCAAGGTGTCATCCGCTATCGCTGGATTGAGCAAACCGATGGCCAAGCCTAAAAAAATAAGGTTCTTCGACACTTTCTGTGGAGCGGATCCATCAGAGCAGGTTGCAGCTCGCTGAGCAGGCTGAATGCCAAACTTATATTTTTTAAAATCAATTAGTTATTTATAAGCTGCCAATTATAATTCTCATTTTTGAGACAGTACACCCTGGTTTCCACAAGAACCCTCGAAGAACCAAAAATAACCTTGCTGAAATTTTTCACGGTCAATCTCCTGAAGTGATGATGGATTGCGTTTGCTTGCACAATCCTCAATAAGGCAGGAGGTGTGCCAACTTAATTTTTATTTTAACTAAATGATTTTAATAATTTTATTTGCAAGAAGCCTCATAAGCGTCTGAGTCTATTCAACGGTTCGTTGAAACGGTTTATCGAAACGTTAAACGATGGCCGACCCGCACTGTCCGGTAGCGAGGCTTAGGGAGTGGATAGGGGCAAGGTCAGGCGAAAGCAGGCGCCGTGGGATCCGGTCTCGACCAAGGACAGTTCGCCGCCATGCGCCCGCATCAGATCGCGAGCGGTGGCCAACCCCAGCCCGGTGCCGCCCATGCGGCCGGAGGTCGCAAAGGGGATGAACAGCGATCCCAGGGTGGTTTCCGGGATGCCTGGTCCGGTATCACGGACGTCGATCACCGCCTGTCCCGCCGTTTGCCGCACCGTGATCCGAATTTCGCCGCCGGAGGTCAGGGCTTCCAGCGCATTTTTTCCTAGATTCAGGAAGACACGGTAGAGACGCTCCCGATCCGCAATCTTGGCTCGCGTCAAAGCGGCAGGGTCATCGCTTCTTGACTGTTTCGCGGGTCTTTACCGTCATCACCGAAAGTGTGGCAATGGTGTCAGGACTTGCGCTTTCCGTCATTCCCGCGTCAGCGGGAATCCAGTAAGCCACTGAAAAAATTGGATACCTGCTTTCGCGAGTATGACGACTTTAAGAGGCTGTCTAAAAACCAAGTTATTGATCTGCTTAATGGTGGAGTCGGGTTAAAACTGGCTAGAAGCGGGTTCCGCGCTAAATTTTTGTTCAAAATCAATGGCGAGTTTTGCGACAGTCTCTAAGGGGCTTGGCGAAAGTCCTGGGTGTATTCCTGAATCATAGAAAATTGTCCTGCGGTTAAAGCACGGGTGACGGGATGCAACGAGCGAGAGGTCGGGTTGCCAATTAATACCAATTCCCCATAATTTTAATGACGTAGCACGGGCTTCCAGCCCGTGTTCGGTTCACGGGCTGGAAGCCCGTGCTACGCCTATGGTTCAAAACCTATTGAGAAACGGTATAACGTCTACTAGGCAGAGCATCCAGTGTCTTTCGCTCCTTCCTTCAACCCGATTGTTCCCATCCGGGTCGATCCGTAATTGACAACGCCGCGCCGAAATACTGGGCGGGTGTTGTCATTTTTCAAAGTGGGCGTCAGCGGATGGTCAAAGTGGACTTCGGTGAGGAGTCTTGAGGCCGACCGTGTTCTCATCGGTGGCCTCTGAACGGCGAAGGGAGGATCGCGCCGCACGGCGCAGGCTCGCTTCCTTGACCAGCGCGTACAGCGCCGGAATCACGATCAGCGTCAACACCGTTGACGAGATCATCCCCCCGACCATGGGGGCGGCGATGCGGCGCATCACTTCCGACCCGGTGCCGCTGCTCCAGAGAATGGGCAACAGACCGGCCATGATCGCCACCACCGTCATCATCTTGGGGCGTACCCGTTCCACCGCCCCTTCCATCACCGCCGCATAAATGTCGTTCACCGTCAACGGCTGGCCTGCCGCCTCGCGCTGGCGGCGTAAGGTGGTGAGGGCGTGATCCAGATAAATCAGCATGATCACCCCGGTTTCCGCCGCCACCCCGGCCAATGCGATAAACCCGACCGCGACCGCCACACTCAAGTTATAGCCCAGCCCATACATCAGCCAAATCCCGCCGACCAGGGCAAAAGGCAGGGCCAGCATGACAATGAGCGTCTCGGTCAGCCGGCGGAAATTGAGGTAGAGCAGGACAAAAATAATGAGCAGGGTAAAAGGCACCACGATGATCAGCCGGGCCTTGGCGCGTTCCATGTACTCGAACTGCCCGCTCCAAGCGATGTAATACCCCGGCTTGAACTGCACTTGCTGGCGCACCGCCTGCTGCGCGTCGGCGACGTAACCGCCAATATCGCGGCCACGAATATCCACAAAGATATAAGCCGACAGCAGCGCATTTTCAGTGCGGATGCTGGGTGCGCCCTTGCCGAGACCGATACTTGCCACCTGCCCTAACGGAATCATCGCCCCGCCCGGCACGGGAATCAGCACTTGGGCAATCACCTGTGGATCAGCGCGCAAATCGCGGGGATAGCGGACGTTGACCCCGAACCGCTCCCGTCCCTCGACGGTGGTGGTCACCGTCTCCCCACCCAGAGCGGTCGCGATGACTTCCTGCAGGTCGCCGATCCCCAGACCGTAACGGGCCAGCGCCGCCCGATCCGGTTCGATATTCAGGTAATAACCGCCGGTAATGCGTTCGGCGTAGGCGCTGGTGGTGCCGGGCACCGTCTTGACGACCGCTTCAATCGCCTTAGCCAGTTGCTCCAGTTCAGCGAGATCATTGCCGAATACCTTGATGCCGATGGGGGTACGGATACCGGTCGAGAGCATGTCGGTCCGTGCCTTGATCGGCATGGTCCAGGCGTTGCTGACGCCGGGGATTTGTAGCGCCTGGTCCAGCTCGGTAATCAGCGTGTCCATGGTCATGCCGGACCGCCACTCGCTCTCCGGTTTCAGGTTGATCACCGTTTCAAACATTTCCAACGGCGCCGGATCGGTCGCGGTGGCGGCCCGCCCAGCTTTGCCCAATACCGACGCCACCTCCGGGAAGGATTTGATGATGCGGTTCTGCATCTGCATGATTTCCGCCGCCTTGGTCACCGACAGGCCCGGCAAGGTGGCGGGCATGTACAGCAGGGTTCCCTCGTTGAGGGTCGGCATGAATTCACTGCCCAGTTGGCTGGCCGGATACCAGGACGCTGCCAGGATGAGCAGCGCTAGCAGGATCGTCAGTTTTTTCCAGCGCATGACGCCGGCGATCAGCGGACGATACGCCCAGATCAGAAAGCGGTTCAGTGGGTTGCGATGTTCGGGCACGATTTTTCCGCGAATGAACAGCACCATCAGCGCCGGGACCAGGGTCAGCGACAGCAGCGCCGCTCCCGCCATCGCAAAGGTTTTGGTGTAGGCCAGCGGCTTGAACAGCCGCCCTTCCTGCGCTTCCAGGGTGAACACTGGCAGGAACGAGACCGTGATGATCAGCAGGCTGAAAAATAGCGCCGGACCCACTTCCTGGGCCGCCTCGACCATGATCGTGACTCGCGAGGCGTCGGGCGCGGCCCGCTCCAAGTGCTTGTGGGCGTTTTCAATCATCACGATGGCGGCGTCCACCATCGCGCCAATGGCAATGGCGATCCCGCCCAGACTCATGATGTTGGAATTCATGTCCAACAGCCGCATCACGATGAAGGCGATAAGGATTCCGACCGGCAGCATCAAAATCGCGACCAGCGCGCTGCGGACATGGAACAGGAAGACGATGCAGACCAGCGCGACGATGAGACTTTCTTCCAGCAAGGTGTTTTTCAGCGTCTCGATAGCGCGATGGATCAGGTCGGAGCGGTCATAGACCGGCTCAATGGTCACGCCTGCCGGCAGGCCGCTGGCGATTTCGGCCAGCTTGGCCTTGAGATTATGGATCACGTCCAGCGTGTTCGCGCCGAAACGAGCAACAGCAATCCCGCTGACGGCCTCGCCTTCCCCGTTCAACTCAGTAATACCGCGCCGCTCATCCGGCCCCATTTCGACCCGCGCCACATCGCGCAGCAGCACCGGCACCCCACCCTCGGCCTTGAGCACCAGTTGCTCCAAATCGGCGGCTCCGCGCAAATAGCCCTTGCCGCGCACCATGTATTCGGTTTCCGCCAGTTCCACCACCCGCCCGCCAACATCGCGATTGCTGGTGCGGATCACTTCGCTGACCCGCATCAATGGAATGCCGTAGGCTTGCAGCTTGCGCGGATCGACCACGACCTGGTACTGCTGGACAAAGCCGCCCACGCTGGCGATTTCGGCGACGCCTTGCGCCTTGGTGAGTTGGTAGCGGATGAACCAGTCCTGCAATGTCCGCAGTTCCGCCAGCGTGCGTTGTGCGCCGAGCACAACATACTGGTAAATCCAACCGACGCCGGTGGCGTCCGGCCCCAGACTGGGCGTGACTCCAGTCGGCAGCCGGCCGGCGGCAAAGTTGAGATATTCCAGCACCCGCGACCGCGCCCAATACAGGTCGGTCCCGTCCTCGAAGATCACATAGACGAAGGACGCGCCGAAGAAGGAAAAGCCGCGCACCACTTTGGATTTAGGAACGCCCAGCATCGCGGTGCTGAGTGGATAAGTGATTTGATCCTCGACCACTTGCGGCGCCTGGCCGGGATACTCGGTGTAAATGATGACCTGGGTATCCGACAGATCGGGCAGCGCGTCGAGCGGGGTGTGGAGCACGGCGTAGACGCCGGCGGCGACCACGAACACGGTCAGCAACAGCACCAGAAACAGGTTGCGGGCGGAAGCCTCGATCATGCGTCCGAGCATGTCAGTGGCCCTCGTGTGCGCTGGCCGGTGTGGTTGGCGTGGCCGCCGCAGGCGGTGTTTCTGGCGTGGTCGCGGTGCTGGGAGCCGTCGCGCCATGACCGCTATGCCCGCCGAAGCTGCCTAGCGCCGCTTTCAAATTGCTTTCGGCGTCGATCAGAAAATTGGCGGACACCACGACCCGCTCCTGATCGGCGAGTCCCTCCAGCACTTGCACATACTCATCGCCCCGCAGGCCCAACCGCACTTCACGCGGCTGATAGCGGCCCTCCCCCAATTCAACCAGCACCACTGGCCGGGCGCCACTGCTGAGTACCGCCGAGGTGGGGATGGTCAAAACCGCCGCCTGGTTATGGCCGGCGGCTAGTTCAATGCTGGCATACATGGCCGGGCGGAGACGCCCTTTGGGGTTCGGCAACTCAACCCGGACTTGTGCGGTACGGGTCTGCGGGTTGAGGGTCGGGTAAATAAAGGCGACCTTGCCCAGGAACAGTTCGCCGGGAAAGGCGTTAACGGTGATGCGCGCTTCCTGACCGGGATGCACCAGGTTCAGGTCTTGCTCAAAGACATCCGCCACCAGCCACAGCGACGATAAGTCGGCGATGCGATAGAGCGCTTCGCCCGGCATAAAGCGCATTCCCTGGATCGCGGTTTTTTCCAGCACCACACCGTCCGCCGGCGCTCGCAACAGCAATTGCTGTTGCGGCTGGCCCTCCTTGCGCAGGCGGTCCAGTTGATCGGCGGAGATTTCCCAGTTGCGAAGCCGCAGCAGGGCTGTTTCCGCCAACTGGCTCATCCCTTCGCGGGTTTCGGGACTGCTCGCGCGCAGAGAACGCAGCCCACCGCTGGCCAGGAGATATTCGCGTTGGGCAGAGACCAGTTCCGGGCTGTACACGGCCATCAAGGGTTCGCCACGTTTCACGGTCTGGCCAGTACTGTTAACTAGCAGGCGTTCGATCCAGCCCTCAAACCGGGGCGCCACGGTGAATAAACGGCGTTCATCAGGGGCGATCAGGCCGACGGCGCGCACCGGGCGGCTGAGGACGCGCCGCTGCACCGCTTCGGTTCGCACCCCCAGCTTTTGCACTTTCTCTGGGCTGATGCGGACTTGATCACCGCCGGTGTCCTCGCCTTCATAGACAGGGATGTAATCCATCCCCATCGAGTCTTTCTTCGGCGTCGGCGAGGTGTCCGGCAACCCCATCGGATTGCGGTAATAAAGAATCTTGCCCTGCTGGGCGGCAGCGTCGGGAATCTGAGCCGACCCGAAGCCAATGCCAAGGGCGGCGGCAACCACTAAAATCAACGTGCGCGGTTTCACAAAGGTGCTCCTACGAGTCGTTCGATTTCGGCCAAACGGAGATATTGCTCAAGCAGAGCTTTCAATTGGCCGAAGCGCGCCCGGCGCATTTGCCGTTGCGCGTCCAGCAACGTGGTGAAATCCACCCGTCCGGTTTGATAACTGGCAAGCGCCGCCTGAAACGTCAAGTCTGCCTGCGGCAGCAGACTGGTGCGAATGAGTTTTTCCTGCTCACGAGCGGAGTCCAGCCCCGCCAATTGTTCCTGCAAGTCGCCTTGGACCTGATTAGCGATGGCATCTTGCCGGAGTTGCGCGGCGCTGAGCATTTCCGCTGCTTCCCGTTCCTGAGAACGGCGGCTGGTCTGTTGCAAGGGAATGTTGACCGATAGCATCAGTTCCCAATCCGCCAGCCGGTTGCCAACCTGAATCGGGGACACGCTCACGGTCAAATCGGGATAGCGGTTGGCTTGAACCAGGCGCTGGTTCTGTTGGGCGGCAGTAATGGCGGCAGCTTGGGTGAGCAGTTCCGGGTTGGCGCTGATCGCCCGATCCGCTGTATCCGCCAACGCCGCCGGTTTGGGCATGGGCGGCAGCGCCTTCGGCTCGGCCAGCGGCGCATTGGCCGGTCGGCTCAGCAACGCATTAAGCTTGGCGCGCGCCTGTTGTTGCTCGGTCATCGCCATGATCAAATCAGCTTTGATCGTGGTTTGTTCGATTTGCGCCTTTAAGGCGTCCTGTTGCGGGGTGAGGCCGTTGGCGTGACGGATTTGGGCAACCCGCTCGATTTCGTGCAGAAACATCAATTCCTCTTTCAGCAGAATTTCGTTCTGCTGCGCCTGATAGCGTTGAATAAACGCGGTGATGAGTTTGGCGCGCAGCGCGGCAGACAAGGTCGACCGCTGCCGATGTGCCTTCTCCACTTCTGCTTCCGCCATCCGCTGCTTGGATTCCAGCTTTCCCCCCAGCGGCAGCGTCTGGGCCACGGTGTACTTCATGGATCCAACTCGTGCCGGGGCCAGGGTAAAGTCGCTGTCGTTGGGAATGTCCCGCCATTCGACGCTGAACATCGGATCGGGCAAGGCGCCTGCCGGTTGGACTCGCGCTTCAGCGGCCTCCACGTCGTGTTGCATCGCGGTGAGTTCTGGATTGTGCTGTTCCGCCCAGATTAATAATTCGGGCAGAGTGGCCCCCGGCAGATCGGCGGCGGGTTTCGCCGCATAACCGCCCAGCGGCAGGGCCAGGAGCGCCAGCGCGCACCCGGTTTTCCGCAAACTGTGCATGAATATCCCCCTTGGGTTTTTCAGAATTCGCCTGACGCGGCGAGGCGGGCGATTATTGCTTATCGATAGGACTGAAAAATCCGGGACGTACCGTCTCGTGCCAACAGCAACACGTCGTAGGGATCACGACGATGACCGTATTCAGGGCCATCCATACCGGGCGATCCGATCGGCATCGCGGGTACGGCCAGACCGATGGCGTTGGGCCGCTCTTCCAGCAGGCGCCGGATCTCGCGTACCGGGACATGGCCCTCCAATGCATAACCGTCCACCACTGCGGTATGGCAGGAGCCATACTCGATGGGGATGCCAAGGCGTTTGCGAATCTCGGCGTTGCCCGTGTCATGCACGCGCGCCTCGAAGCCGCTTTTCTCCAGATGCGCCATCCAGTCCTTGCAGCAACCGCACGTCGGGTCTTTCCACACCTCGACCACCGGCTGGCTCGGTGCGGCCCACGCACGGGGCAGAGCCAGTAGCAACGAGCCAGCCAGCAGTTGGCGGCGCTTCAGATCAATGCTTGGGGTTGGCATGGCCATTCCTCTTGTGGTGAGTTTTGCCAGGGGTGAAGTTACAGAAGGGCGGCAACGATTCGTGCGATAAACAGCCCTAGGGCGGCTGATTAGTTTTGGATGATCATAAGTTGACGCGGTTAAGCCGCAATGCGTTGGTAACCACGGACACCGAACTCAGCGCCATGGCGGCGCCGGCGAAGATCGGCGACAGCAGCAGACCGAACGCCGGGTAGAGCACCCCGGCGGCTACCGGGATGCCGAGTGCGTTGTAGCCAAAGGCGAACGCGAGGTTCTGGCGGATGTTGCGCATCGTGGCGCGCGACAGGACGGCGGCGCGCACGATGCCGCGCAGGTCGCCCTTGACCAGCGTCACGCCGGCACTCTCCATCGCCACATCGGCGCCGGTGCCCATGGCGAT